>JAJRVS010000001.1 GCA_024277195.1 Verrucomicrobiota bacterium
CAGCCGATCGCTTGCATCGCAGAATTGGCCACCGCCACTCCGTCCGCACCCAAAGCGAGAGCTTTGACGAAGTCAGTGTGGGTGCGCAGGCCGCCGGTGATGATGAGGGTGACACGACCGCTGGCGCCGACTTTATCCAGATGGTGACGCGCGCGTGCCAGAGCGGGGATCGTTGGCACGGAGATATGATTGCGGAACAACAGGGGGGCGGCTCCGGTGCCGCCTCCGCGACCATCGAGGATGATGTAATCGGCTCCACCAGCGAGCGCGAAGTCGATGTCGCGTTCGATGTGTTGGGCGCTGAGTTTGTAACCGATGGGAATGCCTCCGCTGATCTCACGAACGCGGTCAGCGAATTTTTTGAAATCATCGACTGTGTTCAGGTCTGCAAAGGTGGGCGGGGATACGGCAGATTCACCCTCGGGGATGCCGCGCACCTCGGAAATGCGTCCGACGTTTTTATTGCCAGGCAGGTGCCCTCCGGTGCCGGTTTTGGCGCCTTGTCCACATTTGAAATGGAAGGCTTGCACTCGGGTTAATAGCGATTCTTCATAACCAAATTTAGCCGAGGCGAGTTCGTAAAAATAACGACTGTTGGCCTCTTGTTCGTCGGGCAGCATGCCTCCTTCCCCCGAACAGATTCCAGTTCCGGCGAGTTCTGCTCCTTTGGCCATGGCGGTTTTGGCCTCTTCGGAAAGTGCGCCAAAGCTCATGTCACTGACAAACAGCGGGATGTCCAATTGCAGTGGTTTTTTGGCTTCGGGACCGATGATGAGTTCGGTGCCGACGCTGACGTCTTCCATCAACGGTTTGCGCGCGAGTTGGGCAACCATCATTTGAATGCCGTCCCAATCGGGCAAATCAAAACGCGGCACGCCCATGGCATCCATGGGTCCGTGGTGGCCCAATTTACTGAGGCCTTCCTTGGCGAGCTGGTGAATGAAAGCAACAGCAGGTTCTTCCGGGGTTGGCGTGGCCTCGGGCATGGCGTCAGGGTCAGCAGCGACTTCGAGGGCAAATTCCTTGCCTACCTGGTCGTCGGGGACTTTGGCATGGGCGCCGTCGCAGAAAGGCGCATTGGCGCTCTGTTTGCATTGGCAGAGGTAGGCTTCACCGTCTTCTTCGGCGACAAAGGCCTTGGGAACAAAATCCGTGCCCTTGTGAGAACCGTCGCAGAAAGGTTGATTGGCGGATTTGCCACAGGTGCAGTAATAATATTCTTGCCCGGCTTTGAGCTCGACGGGGATGGGTTTGTTGTTGGCGATGGTTGGTTTGCTCATGAGATTTTAGTTGGTGAGTTTAGCGAAGGATGAACGACCTGACCAGAGAAGGAAAGCAGAAAGTAGGGTGATGAGGATGACGGGCGGGTCGGTTAGTCCATGACCTCCAGTGAGGAAGATATGGAATGCCAGAATGTTGATCACGATGGGGCCGAGAAAGAGTAGTCCGAGGTTGCGGGTTTTCGGAATGGCGATCAGCAGGGCACCGATGATTTCGATCACTTTGACAAAGGTCAGGTAACCCGCGCCATACATCGCGCCCATGAAAGCGGCGGCGGGCGTGCCTTCCGGCAGCGGAGGCATGGGGATGAAATGAAGGAAAAAATTCGCGGCAAATATGAGGAATAACAGACCCAGCAGGCCTCCGGCGATGTTGTCGATTTTGTTTTTCATAGAGTGTTTGTTAAAATGTAAATGTTGTTTTAGCTGAGGCGGAAGAGTAGTAATTTTGTATCCGCTGTTGTTTCGATTAGGAATTCGTCAGCGGTATTTTCGATGGCTAGGCCGTCACCAGTGCTGAGAGATTCGCCGAGCACTGAGATGCTGCCCGATATCACCTGAATCCAAACGTGCGGACTTGAGTTGGATGCGGGCATCATGACACTTTGATTTTGCTCGAGTTTGCCGAAATAGATTTCAGCGTCTTGGCGGATGGCGGTTGAGTTATCCCTACCATCAGCTGAAAAAAGTAGGGTCAACTGATTGTTCTTGACCAGTTCGCCGAGTGGTTTTTCAGCGTAGCGGGGTTCACCATCACGTTGATTGGGTTGCAGCCAGATTTGATAGAGGTGGGTGAGGTTTTCCTGTGAGGGATTGAACTCGCTGTGTTGGATACCACTGCCAGCGCTCATGTATTGCAGATCGCCGGCCTTGATGGTTGCGCCGTTACCCATGCTGTCAGTGTGCTGCATCTGACCCTCGATGATGTAAGTGAAGATTTCCATATTATCATGGGGATGATTTGGAAAACCTCCGCCCGGCTGGATGGTGTCGTTGTTCATCACCCGTAATGATTTGAAACCCATCTGATCGGGGTCGAAGTATTCGGCGAAGGAAAAGGTGAAACGGGCCTGCAGCCAGTCGTGATTGGCTTGGCCTCGTTCAGCTGCGAGACGTTTGGTCAGAACGGGATGTGTTTGATTTTTCATGACTTCAGTCTGGGGCATTTGGCTTTTATTGACCAATACCTTGTTTTTGGGTCGGCTATGCCTTTTAGTTATAGCTAATTATGGAGTTGAGGCATTTGAGATATTTTGTGATGGTCGCTGAGGAGGAGAATATCAGTCGAGCGGCGGCGCGGCTTAATATCTCGCAACCGGCGGTATCGCGGCAGATTCACGATTTGGAGGATGAGTTGGGGGTTGCCCTGTTTGAGCGTGAGCGCAATGGCCTTAGCTTGACTGAAGCCGGGCACTCGGCGCTGACTCATGCACGGCAGGTTTTGCGTCAGGAAAAAAGCTTGTTGCAGGCGATGTCTCACTTTGCTGAGAGTGAAACCCTGTTGTCGCTGAAGGTGGGATACATCCCCACAGCCTTGACTGGTTTTTTGGCGGAAGCGATGCATCAATTTAATCTACAGCATAACCAGGTATGTGTGCAGATTTATGAGATGTCACCGCTCCAGCAGGAAAAGGCTTTGCGCAAGAGGGAAATCGATCTGGCTTTGCTGGGCAGTGCGTGTCCGGGTTTGAAGCGTGATTTCCGGGTGCAGGCGATTCGCAAGGTGGCGGTGGCAGTGGCCTTGCCGGAGGATCACCGGCTGGCCGGGCGCAAGTGGATTGACTTGGAGGAGTTGGCTGATGACGTTTTTTTGAGCCTGCATGAAAATAACTTTCCGGGTCGGCGAGAGATGATGAAAGAAATGTGCCGACGGGTGGGTATCGACCCGAAGATCTCGATCCGAGCGGAAGGGTTGTCAGAGTTGCTGGCTTTGGTGGGGGCTGGATCAGGGGTGGCATTGGTGCCTGCGGATTTGGACGAACTGCAGCATGCGCGAATGGTGTTTGTTAAACTGAAACGGCCGAAGTTCACCTTGGTCTCCTCGGCGGTGTGGAGGAAAGAAATAGAGACGGAGGGTTTGTTGGACTTGGTGGCTTTGTTGCAGGGAGGGGGAGAACCGCGAACCGCCGCCGCTGAAGCTATGGCGCGTCAAGATGGACGCGAATAAACGCTAATAAGAGGAAGAAAAAGGTTTGAGAGTGTAAGGGGGGAATGAGAGTAGATGTGGACAGATGGGGCGAGCTACCTGATATATTGTCTCAAATATCTTGATGGAGGAGCAACAACAACATTATTTTACTGAGGTTTCTTCACCAATGAAGAATTGTGATTTTTTTTCATTTTTGCCAAAGGGGGCGTAGAGGGGGTCGCCCCAGATGCTGCCGGTGATGTAGCCGCCGCGTTCGGTGCCGCCGCCGGAGATCATGGCTTCGGCGACGGTGGCGCCGCCGATGATATGGCGGAAGACGTTGAACCATCCGTGCAGGCGTGAGTTTTGCGGATGGTGGAGGTTGACGATCATGGTGGTGGCTCCCCGGCGTAGCAGGGATCCGGAAAAGGCTTTGCCGTTGCTGACTGAGGCGGTGGCGAGTAGGCCGGGTTGCACATCGAGGTTTTTTGGCCAGGGTTTGACTGCTTCGGTGATGTTGCCGATACCGCCGCCGGCGAAGATGAGCGGATTGATGGCGGGGCTGATGCTGCCTTGTTGGAACTGTTCGTTGCTGTAGTTCCACTTGGGTTCGGGCAGACAGCACTGGGGATCCCATGAGCCGCTGCGTGGAGAGATACGCACCATGCGGCTGGCATCGATGCCTTGTTGGATGGCGTCTTGAGCCATGGCTTCGCAGAGGGCGGACTCGACGTCGATGAAGGAGGCGGTATTGTTTTCGCGTCCGTAAAAGAGCAGGCTGCGTTGCTGCTGTTGGTTGAAGGCGCGAATGGAAGTGGAGGCTGCCATGCCTTTAGTGACGAGTTTTTTGACAAAAGCGGAATTTTCCAGCGGGATGTCGAGGGAGGAGTTATCCAGTCCGCTTACTTTTTTGCTAGGAAAGGCTTCGAGGTAATAGGGCAGGCCAATGCGGCCGAAGGGTCGCAGCGAGGGGTGGTTGCGTAGGTCTTTGCCCATGGCTTGATACCATTGGCGGTCACCGATGAGGGTGCCGCCGTCGGGGCACCAGCGACTGGCGTCTTTACTGCGGGAAATGAAGGGGCTGGCGCCGTCGCCCATGTCGAGGTAGGGGAAATAGAGGTTGGTATTTTCCGGCGCGATGGAACGAGCGTCCTGACAGGTGGGGGCTTCTTTTTTTATTTTGGCAAACCACAAGGCGTGTCCGGCGAGGCTGTCGAGGGCGAGGTCGGTTTTGTTATTAATGTCGCGGATGATCAGCGGGGTGCCGGGTGCCATCAGCACGATTTGGATTTGATTTTTCTCGATGTAGTCAGCGACAGTTTGCAGGAAGTCGAAGGCGCCGGGATTATCCCAGCGGACCTTTTTTCCCATATCGTAGGGGAAGAGGTGTTTGGTCGGCATACCGTAGGCCTGCATGTACCATGCTCCGATGTCGCGACTGAAGCTGTCGGGCTCGGCAGGATCAACGCTGTCCATTTTGACCGTGTTGTGGATCACCATGATGCGGGCCGGATCGATCCATGAGGAACTCAGGGTTTGGGCGGGTGCCTGGCAGGTGGAGGAGAGGAGAGTGGTCAAAGCGATCAGGTAGAGGATATTTTTGAGCATGGAGTAAATAGGGGGTAAGCGAGGCTTGGGTCAAGGGAGGAATGTAAGGCAGGTTTATGTTGCTTGCTCACTATAGGCTTGGTGTTAAAGTCAGTTAATTATCCATCATGTCTGATTCTGATTCAATCATCCGCACTTTGCGCCGCGAAGTTCTTTTTGCCCGACGGCGGGTTTATGAAGTGGGGCAAGCCACGCCTTTGGATGAAATTGAACTGAGTGATCCTGAGCTGAGTATTCTGGTCAAACGTGAAGACCTCTCTGCGATCCATGCTTACAAATGGCGAGGAGCCTACAATTGCATGGCACAGTTGAGTGCAGAGCAACTGGCCTGCGGGGTGGTGACGGCTTCTGCGGGTAATCATGCGCAAGGGGTGGCTTTGGCGGCACGTAAACTTGGCACGCGGGCGATTATCTACATGCCGCTATCGACTCCACGAATGAAACAACTCGCGGTTGAACAACATGGCGGTAGTCATGTGGAAATCTGTCTGCATGGGGATACTTACGATGCTGCGAGTAAAGCGGCACATGCTTGTGGCGTAGACAAACAGCTGACCTATATTCACGCCTACGACGATATA
Organism: Verrucomicrobiota bacterium; assembly: GCA_024277195.1. Classification (GTDB taxonomy): domain Bacteria; phylum Verrucomicrobiota; class Verrucomicrobiia; order Verrucomicrobiales; family DEV007; genus JAADHD01. Next base: position 5,598 of record JAJRVS010000001.1, read on the forward strand.
GCGGTGATGGCGGGGCAGGGAACCTTGGCGGATGAGATTGTGATGTCGGGACAGGGACCTTTTGATTGCGCCTTTCTCCAAGTGGGTGGAGGTGGTATGGCGGCGGGCACGGCGATTTGGTTGAAGATGCACTTTCCTGAGATTCGCATCATTGGAGTTGAGGGCGTTGGCCAAGCTTCGATGGCTGCGGCGGTGAGTGCGGGGCATCCGGTGGACTTGGAAAACATGGATCTTTTTTGTGATGGCACGGCGGTGCGTAAAGCGGGCACGCTTACTCACCAGGTGTGCGCGGAGGTGATCGATGAGTGGATGACGGTGAGCAATGAAGAGGTTTCTTCTGCGATTCAGTTTTTGTGGGAAAAATTACGCTGTATTCCAGAGCCGTCGGGAGCAATGGGGGTGGCGGGGATTCTCCAGCGGCGTGAGGACCTGGCGGGCAAGAGGGTGTTGAGTGTGTTGTGCGGAGCGAACATGGATTTTGAAAAGCTGGCGCTGATTTCACGTGAGGCAGCGGCTGGTGATACTCGCCGTCGGTTGTTGAGGGTCGAGATTTCGGAAAAAGCGGGTTCGATGTTGGCGCTGTTAGAGTCTTTGCCGGAGGGGTTGAATATCGTTGATTTTCAATATGGTAAAACCCATGCAAGCTGTGCGCACCCGGTGGTCGGTTTTAATGCATCCCCGATGCAATACGAGCTGTTGATCCAGGCGCTGCGCTCACAGGATTATCATTTCAGCGAAGTGACGGCGGAAACGGATGTGGATTTTCGACTGATTCACTATGAGGCGAAATTGTTGCAGTCACCGTTTTTTATTAAGTTGGAATTTCATGAACGTCCCGGTGCTCTGGCGAGTTTTCTGAGCACGGTGAGTGCTCACGCCAACCTTTGTTATTTTAACTATGTTTATTCCGGTGAGCGGGTGGGCCATGCTCTGCTAGGTTTTGATTTTGACCGACCGGAAGGGAACGAGGCGTTTGTTAAGGTGCTAGAGGGTGCTGCGGATTCTTATCGAACTTATGAAAGGGTTTCTCCGGAGGTGACGGCGCGGATTTTGGGTGGGTGATTTTACCCTTAACAAACGGGATCCGGGCAGACGTCGCGGCGTTGGCATTTGATGCAGCAGTCGCCGATCCAGAGGGAGTCGAGGAAATCCATCAGCTCGGTGATGGTGGTTTTGTCCCGGGTGATGAATCCTGCTTCGAAATTTCTGCGCAGCGGGGATTTGGCCCCCATGCCGGCTCCGGTTAGATTGGCGGAGCCGATGTAAGCGAAGCTGCCGTCGATGATCACGCACTTCATGTGCATGCGCGGGCAGAGCAGGCGTTCGAAGCGCTCGGATTCGATCAGTTCGGGGTAGCGGTCGAAGTCTTTACGGAAACGGGGCCCCGGTTCTTTGGCGTGGATGAGGCGTACGTCCACGCCATCTCTGACGAGTCCTGCCAATACACCGATGAAGGGCACGTATTTTTTCCCAGTGCCCGCCACGTGCAGATCTTTCAAATCAGCGGTGGCGATCCAGAGGGATTTTTGTGCCAGCGGCACGGCAGTATTTAGAACTTGTTCGCAAGTTTGCTCATTCAGAACCAACGAAAACAGTTCGTCGGCTGGCGTTTTGTCCATCATAAGCAGTGAAGCGGGACTCAGGCTTTGTTGAGCACACTCTTGTCGGTGTGATCAAAGCGGCGTCCGTAAATATCGAGCAGGGTGAGCTGGTCGTAGCTCAGGCGATCCGGGCTGATGATTATTTTATGGGTGTAGGCGAGCGTGCTGGCGTTGTCGCGCATGAAGGGGGATTCAACGATGCCCCAGTCGGGATCGCCGAGTTTGGCGGCGACGGATAGAGTGACGGTGTCACCTTCGGTTGTGGCTTCCCCTCCGGCTACGAGGCAAACGCCACGCGGGATGGAGAGGCTTTGCATCACGACTCCGGTTTTGCTGTCCCACATCCAGTGACCGACCTGGTCATGAAATACTTCGTCGTTTGATTTGCGTTGCACCACTTGGTGGTAGCGCACAACTATGAGCTTCTGGCTCTCGGCATTATCGACGTCGCCAGCGGCTTCAAAAGTGATCGTTTCGTAATAGGGGTTGATCTCGGTATCGTCAGGTTCGGGCGATACATCCAGTCCGCGTGAGCCTTTCCAAGTTCCGATTAATCCTGCGAGTGGGCCGTAGTCGATGTCCATGATGTTTGTGGCTTGTGTTTTTGAAAGCTTTTGTAAGATGGAAGGGTATCATCCGTCTGCTGCTGCGACAATCAGAATCGTAGCTGAAGCTTGGTTGATTTTTTTTTTGGTAAAAGGGTAGGCGTTTTTGCCGGTATCGACTAATTTCGAGGTAATTATGTTGAATGATGAAGAGCTAGCTCAGTTTTTGAAAGGCATCGAGGCCTTTGATGGGGTTTCGGATGGAACGATCGCCAAGTTGGTGGCGGCTTTCGAGGAACGCCCTTGCCATCCGGGAGAGGTGGTGATTTGCCAGGATGCCCGCGGCAAGGAGCTCTGTGTGGTTCTCGAAGGGGAGTTGCTTGTGACGATTGCGCAAAAATCTACGGATGAAGAAGGTGAGGTCACTCAGACAAGTCGCGAAGTGGCGACCTTGAAGAAGGGGAATTTGTTTGGTGAGATTGGGGTGATATCGGGGATGGAGTCATCGGCGACGGTGTCCGCATCGATGGAGGGTTGTCGCATCCTTGCTCTCGGCGAGCGTGCTTTGCATGACCAGGTGCTGCGCAATTCGCCGACTTTAGCCTCGGGCTTGTTACGCTCGATGAAGCGCTATCTGTGAAAAAAACACGGAGAGTGAAGTGTGTGCGCTTTTTTGTGGGAAAACGAATTTGAGAACGCTGTAGGGGGAGAAACTTATAGCGATGATGGTGAAATGACGGTGGAATCCAACAGGGCCAGTTCAAGATTGTTCAGCGGGACTTTTGATGCGGATCGTGTCGAGAGTCTGGTGATCGAGTGCCGTGAAAACCTGGGAGCAGATCCTGCGGTGGTGTTTGCTTTTGTCAGTCCTGACTGGAAGCCGCACCTCAGTGAGTTGGGGGAAATTTTACAAATCCATGGGCACAGTTCTTTGGTAATAGGGAGCTCTACGGATGGTTTGGTGGGGGTGGGGGAGGAACGCGAGAATTCATCGGGCTTGTCGCTGTTGTTTTTGCATCTGCCGAACACGGATTTGCGGGCGAAAGTCATTCTGGAGGGTGAGGTGCAGAAAATGGAGGAGGCAAAAGGGACTCCGCAATCTCAGCAGGAGGGGGATGAGCAGGAGGGGGCGTGGATTGTGTTGGGGGATCCAGCCAATTTGCCTGCCGAGAACTGGCTGCGGCAGTGGAACTCAGCGTGGCCGAATTCTCCTTGTTATGGAGGGCTTGCCAGTGGCAACCCACAAGAGGCAGGCTTTTTTCTTTTTCGCGAAACGGGATTGGTAGAGGATGCGGCAGCTTTGCTGCTGCATTTGGTGGGCGGGGTGCGGTTTGAAAGTGTGGTGAGTCAGGGCTGCCGACCGATTGGAGATCCTTATACGATCACCGAGGTGAATGAAAATGTGCTGGTGAAGGTCGGGCAGCGTCAGGCTTATGAGATTCTTGAGCAGGCCTATGAGGCGCTAGAAGATAGTGAGCAGGAATCTGCACGGGGTAATATTTTTGCCGGTTTGGCGGTGAATGAATATGTCGATGAATTCAAGCGTGGGGATTTTCTGGTGCGCAATATCATCGGTGGTGACCCAAGCGCAGGGGTGCTGGCTTTGGGCGCGTGGCCGCGAGTGGGACAGACGCTGCAGTTTCAGTTGCGCGACCGTGAGGCGGCGGATGAGGATTTTCGTTTGCAGTGTGAGCAGGCGCAGCAGGACGGTGGCCAACCTTTTGCGTCGTTGCTGTTCACTTGTGGCGGGCGGGGCTTGCACATGTTCAAGACTCCGCATCATGATGCGGGGATTTTGGAGGAAGTGTTTGGCAAAGTGCCGTCGTCAGGTTATTTCTGTAGTGGTGAAATAGGGCCGGTGGGCGGCACGTCCTTTGTGCATGGTTACACGGCGGTGGCACTTTTTCTGATTTAAATAGGAGCTGATGGAAGAATATAAAAAATTAATTGAGTTGAGCGAGGAACTGACTTTGCTGGGAGATACCTCGGCTTTGCTTGGCTGGGATCAGGAAACGATGATGCCTGCCAGGGGGGTGGGGTATCGAGCGAAGCAGATGGCTTATTTAAGTGGGAAATCTCATGATTTATGGGTGCGCCCTGAGGTGGGTGAATGGATCGCGGCTTGTGAGGAAGAGGTGGAGTCACATGATGGAAATGAGGATCAGTGTGCCAATGTGCGTGACTGGCGTTTTGACTACGACCGGGCGACGGTTTTGCCGCGGGACTTGGTGGTGAAATTCCAGCAAATCTCGGCATTGGGAAAAGCAACCTGGGCGGAAGCCCGGGAGAAATCGGATTTCAGTATTTTTGCCCCTCACCTGGAGAAGCTGGTGGATTTGTCAAAACAGCAGGCTGAGTGTTATGGTTATGATGAGTGTGCTTATGACTCTTTGCTGGAGGGGTTTGAGCGAGGGGCTCGAGCGAGCGAATTGACAAAGGTGTTTGCTGAGTTGCGGCCTGAGTTGGTGGCTTTGGGAAAAGAGATCAGCGAACGTGGGCCGCGGGTGGCGGACGATTTGTTGGCGGGGGATTATCCCATTGAAAAACAGCAGGCTTTTAATCGAGAGGTAGCCACTGCGATCGGTTTTGACTTTGATTCGGGGCGCATCGATACCGCGGTGCATCCATTTTGCTCGGGGGTGGGGCCGCGGGACACTCGATTGACCACGCGTTACGATTTGCAGGATTTTACCAGCTCACTGTTTGGGGTGTTGCACGAAGCGGGGCATGGCATGTATGATCAGGGATTGCCGGCGGACAGACACCATTTGCCGGTAGGGCGGGCGATTTCGCTGGGGATTCATGAATCGCAATCGCGATTGTGGGAGAATCATGTGGGTCGCAGTCGTGAGTTCTGGCAATACTGGCTGCCCAAGGCGGCAGGGTATTTCCCTCATCTGGCGACGCTGTCCTTGGATGACATGGTTTATGCGGTGAACAAAAGCGCACCGTCTTTTGTACGGGTGGAGGCTGATGAGGTGACTTATGATTTGCACATCATGTTGCGTTTCGAAGTGGAGCAGGCGATTTTTTCAGGAGAATTGGCGGTGGCTGATATCCCAGCGGTATGGAATGAGCGCATGAAGGAAATGTTTGCTTTGCAGGTGCCTGATGATGCTCAGGGTTGTCTGCAGGACATTCACTGGAGCATGGGTATGTTTGGTTATTTTCCGACTTACAGTCTGGGAAATTTGAATGCTTCGCAGCTAACTGCGGCAGCGAAAAGGGACTGCCCGGCGATAGAGGAACAGATTGCTGCAGGGGATTGCTCTGCTTTATTGAAATGGATGGGGGAAAAGATTCATCAGCCGGGCAGTCGTTATTTGCCGGGAGAATTGATTGAGCGGGCGACGGGTGAGACGACCAGCAGCGCGGCGCATTTGGAACATTTGAGAGATCGATATTTAGGTTAATCTGTATGCAAAGAAAATATTTTAAATTCAGGAGTGGTAGCGTCGTAGTGAAGGTCTTGTTGTTGACGTTGTCATCCACAGCTTTGTTGCTTTCTGGTTGTGATCAGGGGGATAAACCGGGTAAGTCTGGCAAAAAAGAGGCGCAGCAGGACAAGGTGAAAAAAACGGAGCCTTCGGCACCCAAGGATGAAATGTCGAAAAAGATAGAGGCATTGACGGGGGATCATTCTCGTCTGCTGTGGTCCCGTTACCTGGGCAAGAGTGCGGATGTTTTTGTCAATGGCAAGCAGCACCAGTTGTGGGGAATCGATACTCGAGATGGTTTGGGGGTGAGGGCAATACTAGAGGATAAAGCGAATTATTCCCGACCGTTGATCAGTCCGGATGGAAAGTGGATTATTTATACCAACAAACATACCGAGCGTAAAGGCAGTGTGAAGTCGTTCAAGCCGGTGATGCACCTGGTGGATTGGAGTGGCGGGCAAGCCAAGGAATTGGGCAAGGGTTTTGCGGTGGATATCTGGCAGGATCCTGAGACCAGGAAGGTGTGGGTTTATACTGTGAATTTGCTTCCCACTGAGCGTTCCAGCATGTTTGCAGACAAGTTAGAGAGGTTTGCGCTCGATGCACCGGAGAAGCGAGAGTTGGTTTGGAAAAAGACCAAGATCAGTATCGATAATATTCAGTTGTCGTTGGACGGCAAGCGGGCCTCTTGTCTGTTTCCCTGGCCGTCGGTGGGGGTGATTGATTTGGAGAAGAAGGAATATTGGCGCAATCAACATGGTTGTTGGCCGTCCTTGGCGCCGGATAATAGTTATGTGGCTTGGGTTTTTGATGGCTCGCACAAGTCGGTGCATGTGTTTGCCGACCGGGGCAAAAAGCTTTCGGTGGTGCCTATCAACAAGGGGCCGGGCATGGAGGGAAAGGAGATGTATCATCCGCGTTGGAGCAATGATGCACGTTTTATGACTCTGACGGGTCCTTACAAGGGCGCTACGATCGGTAAGAGCGGCAAACATGCGGAGATTTATATCGGCAAGTTTGATCCGCAAATGAAATCAGTCGAAGGCTGGGTGCGGGTGACGGATGATAAAAAAGCTGATCATTTTCCGGATTTGTGGATCAAGGGAGGTGAAAAATCGTCTTTGGGTAAAATAGGCGCAGGGGACGCAACTGCGGTGGCAGGCAATGATGCGGTGGCGGCAAAAAAATGGCCAAGTCAAACAGAGGCTTTGGTCTATTTGTGGAAGAATGCCGATGCTCAAAATCAGATAGATAGTGAGGGGGGCAAGCGTGCGTGTAAAGTTGAAGCGCGCCAACGGGCACGTTTTGGCCGGCATTTCGAGATGTTGACTGGGGGTGGATATTTTGAAGCGGATCCGGCGTCGGCCAAAGTTTTGGAAGGGTATAAGGTAGGAGCGGATTTGGGTATACAGCTGAATCTGGCAGTCGATGGGCTCAAACAGCAGGGTGTTATTTTATCAGGTGCAGGTTTCCAAATAGAGCAGAAATCCGAGGCTTTGTTTTTGGTGACCCAAGAAGGGAGCTTTTCTCTGGGGCAGTTAAAAGCCGGGATTGCAACTCACTTGGCACTATCGCTCAAGGGGGGGGAATGGGCTTTGTATCGTGACGGCAAAGTTTTGTCCAGAGACTTGCTGGAAAAAGAAGCAATAGGGAAAGCAGCAAGATCTGTTTTGCGAGTCGGGGATGGCACTTGGGATGGCAGGGTGGAAGGTTTGGCAGTTTACCAACGTGCTTTGGCACCGGGTGAGGTGGAGGAGGGGGCTGCATATTGGCTAGCACTGTGGAAAAAACGTCAACCTGTTGCGCGGGTGAAGTTGCAGGGTAAGCTGTTGGAAATGACTGAGATGCGCAGTGTGGAGGCGCTGGATACCTATCGTCGGGCGTTGTTGGCATACACTTATCAAGTGGAGCAGGTGATCGAAGGGAAATACGAGCAGAAAAAAGTGATTGTGAATCACTGGTCGATCATGGATCGCAAAGCTTTGTCTGGAATTCCGCGTAAAATAGGGCAATCCTATAAACTTGAAATCGAGCCGCTGGATCAGCATCCTGAATTGACCAGCGAGCGCCGTTGGAACGATAGTTTTGAACTGATGGACGAGTATTTTGATGTAACAACTCCCGAAGCTTGATTTTTTATTTGCGCTTAACCTTTTAAAAAATAACAACTGAAATGAAAACAGCTCTAATTATAGTTAGTTTGTTAGTCACTTTCAACTGGGAGGCTCAGGCTCAGGATTTTGAGCAGGAATGTGAGAGCCGGGCGAAAGTTGAGGGGGCGAATGTGCAAGGAGAGGATCCTGCCTGGTTCTTCATGAAACGTGAATTGAATCACTTGGCTGCAGGTAAGTTCTGGGAGAAGGACTGGACAAAGGTGGCGGTCAATAAAACAGATCCGACTGAGCATTTGTTGATGTTCAATGATTTGCTCAAGGCTAAAGGGGTGCAGTTGATTATGGTGCCGGTTCCGGCCAAGGCAGCGATTTATCCCGATAAGTTGGCGAAGAGCTTTTCCGCAGGTGCTGCGCAGCCTTTGAAGGGCTACATTGATAACTTGCAGGCCAAGGGGATTAAGGTATTGGACATTGAGCCTATCCTGAACGATTTGCGAGCAAAGAGCGGAGGTGAAGGGGTCGATAAACTTTATTGCGAACAGGATTCGCATTTCAGTCCACTGACCGCCGAGATCATCGCCGCTTTGGTGAAAAAAGAAGTGGAGAATGAGAGTTGGTATCAGGCGCAGACAAAAGTGCCTTTTAAGCGTAGCGGCAAAGAAAAGCTGACGATCACTGGCGATCAGGTTGGTGGATTTAATCCGGCTCCTCAGGCAGAGGTTTTGACCCTGACTTATGCAGGCAAGGACGTGGGAGGAAAGATTGAGCCGGTTCCCGCTGATAAAAACAGTCCGGTGCTGTTATTGGGAGATAGTCATACGATGGTGTTCACCGTGTCGGATATGCACTGCCAGGCAGCCGGCTTGCAGGATCAGTTGCAGTATGAACTGGGTTTTGCTATCGACCGGGTGTCCAACAAGGGGTCAGGTATCATGCAAGCGAGGAAGAGCCTGGTGCTGTCCCGGGTTCGCAACGAGTCCGGTTTTTGGGATAAAAAGAAAGTGGTGATCTGGGTGTTCAGTGCACGGGAGTTCACTCAGTCCTCCGACCGGATGATCAAGCTGCCGATTGAAGTGCCTGGGAAATAATGTTTTTGAAAAGAAGAGAGCATTAGGGCTTTCATTTCACGTCACAAGCAGTGAGATGGAGGCGTCATCACATCATAATATTCCAGGTAGGGCGGGAAGGGGGACAAGTTTCCGTCAGTAAAAGGCAGATTGCGGGCAGTTGTAAAGGTTGACTCAAAGTGCGGATGATTTTAATCTCGCCCATGATTGAGTTTGATAACGCCACACCTGATAACGGTAGTCGTGAGCATCGCGTCACGACGTCTTTCTTAACCCGCCGTTCCTTTGGCTATTACGCGTTTGCCGGCGTGTCCTATCTTTCCGCAGGGCGGGTCTTTGCCCGGAATGATGGGGCAACGCAAATATCGCGCAAGGACCAAAAGGGAAGTCGCGATAGCACCATGGCGTTGTTGCGAGAAGGCTATCAGTTTATTCCAAATCGCTGTAAATCCTTAAAGTCAGAAGTTTTTCAAGCTAAGATTTTATCCAAAGAGGTGATGTGCCTTAGTGGGCACAATGCGGCGAAATTATTTTATAACAACGATCTTTTTGAGCGCAAGAACGCGGCTCCAGAACGGCTGCAGAAATCCTTAACCGGTAAAGGCGGGGTTCAATCCCTGGATGATGCCGCGCATAGAAACCGCAAGGCAATGTTCTTGTCATTGATGTCACCAGGTAAGCTTGGTAAGTTTGTTAAAAATCTGAATGACGAGCAAAATAGGGCGGGTTTGCTATGGGCAGAAGAGAAGGAAGTCACCTTGTTTGATGAGGCTCAGGAAATTTATTTTAGAGCTGCCTGTACTTGGGCGGGCGTGCCTTTGAAAGATTCCGAAGCAAGGGAGCGCTCTAAAGATATGGGAAAAATGGTCGATGGCCTAGGGTCATTAGGTTATAGGAATTATCGCGGTAGGTTTGCCAGGAAACGTTCAGAAGCTTGGATGGTGGAAATAATCAATCAAGTAAGGGGTGAGAAACTGGCCGCTCCGAAAGGCACAGCATTACACACTATGGCTTGGCATAAGGATCAGGATGGCCAACTTCTCAATACGGATACCGTGGCGGTAGAGTTGTTGAACATTGTTCGCCCGATTGCGGCGATTGCCACATACATTTCCTTCATGGCATTGGCGCTGCATAGTTACCCGCAATATGGCAAATCACTTCGTGGAGCTAGTGACGGAGACTACCAGGCTTTTGTCCAGGAGGTGAGACGGTTTTACCCGTTCACGCCATTTGTTCTCGCAAAAGTGCGTAAGGATTTCACCTGGCGGGGTTACGGTTTTCCCAAAGGGCGCACGGTAATGCTAAGCGCGTATGGTGTTGATCATGATCCGAAATTATGGCATAAACCTGAACAGTTCAATCCTGGTCGATTTAAAAGCTGGGGAGGAGATAGGTTTGATTTCATCCCTCATGGTGGCGGGGATTACCTCAAGGGGCATAGGTGCGCTGGGGAGCAATTAACCATTCAGGCCATGAAAGCAACGCTTAGGTTTCTGGTGGCTGGTATTAGTTATGATGTGCCGTCTCAGGATTTGAGTTTTTCTCTATCAAGAATACCAGCTTTGCCCAAAAGCGGTTTTGTCATGGCGAATGTTAAGTTGCGCAAAAACGGAGCTAACAGTTGAACTTGTGGTGCCCTCCGATCATCCCACATATAAGAGGGGAATGAGAGCGGGCAATTTGAAAGCTAGGAAGCGTCATTTGTCTTTTTTGATGCCGAATTTCTCCCAGGGAATGGGCAGGTCGAGCATGGGGCCCATGTTCTTCAGGATGGGTTGAGCTTTGCCGTTGACGGTGAGTTCTCCTCCGGCAAGGATGGCATCTCCTTTGTAGAAATTGTTAACATCCATGATGAAACCCATGCTAATGGCAGGTTGGATTTTGGTTGCGGCTTCAGCGGGAAGCAGTTCCTTGGCGATGCGCAGGTTGAGGGCGATTTCGACGGCCTCCAGCAGCTCACGGAAGCTGACGAGCTCGAGCAGGGGTTTTTCGCTGGTGTATTCGAGCCCTATGTCAAATTCGGATTTACCGGCGTTGGTGGTGAGGGCTATGTGATTTTTCAGTTGGTATCCGGGTTGCAGCATCGATACCGCAGCATTGAGGTATGCTCGATTGGATTTTTTGGCTGATGCGATGTCAGGGGCCTTGTCTTTGGATTCAGTGTCGGCCAGTGATTCCTGAGCTTCGCTCATTTTTTTGATAGATTTGATGTCCATGCCATTGGCTTCTAGCTTGATGTCGAGTGAGCCGTTCATTTTAGTGAAAATCTCAGCGTAGGCGCCCTTGTCTGGTCCGGTGAAATTGCCAATGCTAATTTGGGAAACGCTGTTGAGTTTTCCGTCCGTTTGTTTGGAACTGCCTTCGAAATGTAAGTCGGTGAGACTGTAGTTACCGCTTTTGAAGGCGGCCTTGATTTCAGGGAAGCTGACGCTGGAGGTGCCGTCTCCAGTGAGCTGGCTAATGATGTTGGTGAAATCCACATCTACCTGCGCCGCGGCGATGGAGAGACTGCTTCCGGCCTTTTTGTCTTGGAAAGACAGAGCACCAAATTTAATGAAACCTTGGGCAAAAGATTTGTTGTGATCGGTTTTTAGTTCGCTGGTCAAGCCTTCAAATTTGAATGAGGGTTCTCCTTCCTTACTGCTGTTAAAGGGGGAAATTTCCGCATCGACGGCGATTTTTCCGTCAAAGCCGTAGAGTAAGCTAATCTCAAAGGGCTCGGATTTTTTAAATCCCTCATCAATGATGGTAAGGGCTTTTTTTGGCAGGCGGTCTTTGGCGAGAGTGACCAGAACATATTCGGCTCCAATTTTCAGACCTTCAGGGGTCATCATCAGCGGGCCGTGCCAGACTTGGAATTTAAGGTAGACATCTTTTTGCTCTTTTTGTCTTTTTCCTTGGTAGGCAATTTTGGTGATCGCCATGCTGGATAGAAACCCACGTGAGTAGGATTCTTCGGCAATGGAGGAGATCCCTATAGTTGGCCCGAACTTACTGCTGATTTCTTTGAGAGTGGTCGCAAAACCGCTTTGGGTCTGGCTACCAATGATCCAGGTGACACCGGCCCAAAGTGCTAACAAGACCAGCGGGATTAAGAGGAGAGATTTTTTCATAGTCTTTCCATTTCACCGTCAGAGAGGGGTCAATCAAGGAAAAATTTGATAAATCAGACTAGATCAAAGGGTTTGAGGATCAGCAGAGTGAGTATTTCATCACCTACAGTGGCCCAATCTCCACCGTTCCATTTCCATAACAACCAGGCGATGCCGCCGAGGATGAGGCTGAAAGCAACAAAATGAACCGCGACGGTAGTGACCGCGAGTTGTAGGGTTTCGCTATACTGATATTTGATCAGGGCGATGGTTCCGATGATAGCGAATAACAGGGCTAGGCCGTCTTCTGCGCGGAACAGGTGATAACCATTGGCAATGACGCCGATCCAAGAGATACCGCCAACAGCCAGAATGCGGATGACGGCGATGAGGGTGATGAGGGCCAGTATTTGCATCCATACTTTAAAATGAAGCCCCCGGTCCTCCTGGCCAGTGATCAAATAAGCTGAGGCGCGGAAAGTGGGGAAGCCGATGATGAAGGCCAGCGCTAGAAGAGCGAGAATCACAAATCCATAAAGCATAAGGTTTTTGCTCTTTAACTGGGCTTTCTGGTTCAGGATTCCCTCCATCTCGGCGGATCTCAGCACGGCGATTTTGCTGAAAAACTGTAGGTCGCCCAAAGCGTATTCGAAGTCCTTGCCGTCTTTTTCGATCAGTAATTCTTTCGAGTCCTGATCAAAACCCTTTAAGGTAACCGAGCTCTCCGAGCCTTCGATATTGGTTAAGTTTAAAGTGGTGGCGTTGATGTCTGTATTCACTGATATGAAAATCAGCGCCAGAATGAAAAACACAGCTAAAGGTCGCTTTTGGAATGTAGGGAGATGGGTCATGTTTATCGACCGTAAGTAAGGTTAGTATTTTCGCAAGTCAAAAGCAGGACGCAAAATCCGCTGAGATTGATCTACTGAGTCTGTTCCTCATCACCGAAAATAAATTTTGCGGCTTGTTCGACATCCTTATCGCCCCGTCCGGAGAGATTACAGATGATGATTTGCTCTGAGTTCATCTCAGCTGCACTTTTCAAGGTTTGGGCGATGGCGTGTGAGCTTTCTAGTGCGGGAATGATGCCCTCGGTTTTGCAAAGAACCTGAAAAGCATCTAAAGCTTCGTCATCGGTGGCGTAGGTGTATTGTACGCGTCCGATATCTTGTAAGTAGGCATGCTCGGGGCCGACGGCGGCGTAATCCAATCCGGCAGAGACGGAGTGGGTCAGTTGGATCTGCCCGTCATCATCGGCGAGCAACCAGGTTTTGGTTCCTTGCAGGACACCCAGTTTGCCACCTTGAAATCTGGCGGCGTGCTGGCCTTCGCTGATGCCGTGTCCTCCGGCTTCGACACCGATCATGGCCACGGAGCTGTCATCGAGGAAAGGGTGAAACAATCCCATGGCGTTGCTGCCGCCACCTACGCAGGCGATCAGTAAGTCTGGCAGGCGTTGTTCGTGAGCGAGGATTTGTTTGCGTGCTTCGATTCCGATCACGCGGTGGAAGTCACGAACCATCATCGGGTAGGGGTGTGAACCGAGCGCACTGCCGAGGATGTAGTGGGTCGAGCGCACGTGGGTCACCCAATCGCGCATCGCTTCGTTGACCGCTTCCTTGAGAGTGGCTTGTCCGGCATGCACGGCCCGGACTTCAGCTCCGAGCAGACGCATTCGCACCACGTTGAGGTGCTGGCGTTCCATATCGACGGCCCCCATGTAGACCACGCATTCCATTCCAAATCGCGCGGCGACGGTGGCGGTGGCGACACCGTGCTGACCGGCTCCGGTTTCAGCGATGATACGTTTTTTGCCGAGTCGTTTGGCAAGTAGAATCTGACCGAGGGCGTTGTTGATTTTGTGCGCTCCGGTGTGCAGCAGATCCTCGCGTTTGAGGTAGATTTTTGCTCCGCCGAGTTTTTTGGTCAAGCCTTCGGCGAAGTAGAGAGGAGTTTCCCGGCCGACGTAGTCATGCAGCAGTTGTTTGAGTTCGGCTTGGAATTGCGGGTCCTTTTTGGCCTGTTCATATTCTGCGGTCAGCTCCTTAAGGGCTTCCATCAGGGTTTCTGGCACAAACATGCCGCCAAAAGTGCCAAAATGCCCGTGGGCATCGGGTAGTTGATCTGTAGGGATGGCTGTATCGCTCATGGTCTTGATTTGAGCTAATCGCAAATGACGTCCGACGCAAATAGCTACTGGTTTTTGCGGTCACTACTTTGTAACGCGATCAGTTCTTGATACGGACAAATTTGAGCGGCCAGGTGGCGTTGGATGCAAATTGGGAGACATAAAGATTGCCTTGTCGGTCAAAACACAAACCATGCGGGTGGTAGAAGAGGTGACTGGAGTGCTGCATTTTTTTCAACTGGTCATCAGGGTCATATTCGGGAGGGGAACCACCCAGGTTGGCGATGACTTTGAAATTTTTATCGAGCACAGAAATATAACCGGCGGCATTTTTGTCCTTGGGCCAGTTGTCACCAAGGTGGGGGACAAACAGATGATTGCGGTGAAAAACTACGTCGCGCGGGTTGCTGCCGGGCAGGGAAATGGTTTGTAGCCAGGTGCCGTCGAGGGTGAAGCGTTTCAGTTTGTTTTTATCACTGAGGGCTAGAATGAGAGTGGCTTGATTTGGATTGGAAAAATCCAGACCGCCTCCGTGTGGGCCGTAGTGCTCAAGCCGAGCTTCGTTTTCCCCAAGATCACCGCCGAAGGAGCGCAGGTATTTTCCCTTGGAGGTGAAGCGGTGAATGTAATCCTTGCCGTAACCGTCGATGACAAAAAAATCACCATTAGGAAGGTGCAGGGTTTTGGAGGGGCGGAATTCTTTTGGGCTTTTATATAAACCGGATTCCATCGGGCAGGAGAGAGTCATGAGGATCTCGCCGTCGAGGGTGGTTTTGAAAACTTTGCCATCAGGGCTGTTGTCGGTGATGAACAGCACTTCACTGCTGCTTTCTTTTACGACCATCAATCCGTGGGCGCTCGGCGCGAAGGTGCCCCAGGCATCGATGACTTCACCGGCAGGGTTCAGGGCAATCAGGCAGTGTTTTTTGCTGGCATTGAGCAGCAGGATTCGTCCTCGGCTGTCGCTGGCCATGGCGTGACCATGACCGAGCGGGTATTGTTTGGTATTTTGTGTGGCCCACCCGGGTATGAGCTGGTAGCGAAAGTCGCCCTGACCTATCGTGACGGCTTGAGTAGGTGGAGAATAGTTTTTTGCTTCGGAGTGAGCTTGATCGGGTTCGTGGGCGGGCAGGGGCAGGCAGCAGAGGGATGAAAATAGAGCGGTTAGGAAAGAGTGTTTCATGGGCTTGGTCTAGCTATGGGTCGACAATGGTTGAATTTCGTTGAATACTAACAAGAGGCAAATGGAAGGTGAAGAGAACAATACCGATACAGGGATTTGTGTGCATGTGTATGCCTTGTGTTGGAATGAGGCGGTGATACTGCCGCATTTTTTGAAACACTACGCTTTTGCTGAAAAAATAGTGATACTTGATAATGGCTCTGATGATGGCAGCCAGGCTTTGGTGGAGGCGGCATCAAATGGGGAGGTTCGCAGTTACAATACGGATGGAGAGCTTAGTGATAAGCGCTATTTGCAGATCAAAAACTCGGTGTGGAAAGAGAGCCGGGGTGAGGCAGATTTTGTGATTGTTTGCGATGCGGATGAGTTTTTGTATCACCCTGATTTGCCCGGGGTGCTCAATGAGATGAAGCGCCGTGGGGCGAGCATTTTGATGCCAAAAGGCTATGAAATGGTAGGGCAGCAAACACCGCGACCGGAGGATGATCTTTTAGCAATGATGCGTGAGGGGGTGCGGTTGCACACTTACGATAAATGTTTGTTGTTTGATCCGGAGGCAATTGAAGAGACTGATTTCGAGATGGGTTGTCATGTGGGCCATCCGCTGGGGAGGGTTCAGTATTTCAGGGTGCCGGGTTTGATGTTGCTGCATTACAAACATCTCAGTCCGGAATATGTTTGGGATCGTTATGAACTTTACCGCAAGCGAATGTCTGATGAGAGCATTCGGGCGGGGATTGCTCCGCATTATCAGATCACACGGGAGCGTTTTGATCATCGCTATGAAAAATTGCGGAGGGAGAAAACGGATGTCATCGCTTTGGCGGGAAAAAGTGCAGAGGGAGGGATATGGCAGCAGCAAGCGGATGACTTGAAGGGGATGTTAGAAGGGGCTATTGCAGCTTTGACTAAGCGCGATTTTGATCAAGCGTATCGGTTGATCGAACGTTTTGCGGATTGGCGTTGTGAGCGTTTTTTTGTGCATACGGGGTTAGCGGTTATTTTTGCTCATCGAGAATTGGATCCGGCGTATGATGCGGCGGTACAAAAGTCGATGAATGCTGCGGAAAGCAGTTTTTCTGTTCAGCGGGCGCTGATGTTGGCTGGGGAAGGTTCGTCTAGAATTGATGCTTTGCTTCAGATCGCGCGGGCTTTTAATCAGGCGGGGTATTTTGATCTGGGTTTGCCGTGCTTGGAAAACGCGAATCAATTAGCGCCGGAGCGGGCGGATGTTTTGATGCGTCTTGCGTATGTGAATCAAAAAAAAGGTCATTTTGATAAAGCACTAAAATATTGCGCGAGAGTGATTCAAAAACAGCCGAAGAACTTTTCTGCGTATCAATTGTCAGGTAAGTTGCTCGGTCAATTGGGCCGTAGCGCAGAGGCGGAGAGGATGTTTGCGGTGGCGCAAAGTTTGCAGGGTGAGGTGCCGCGCGCTTGAGTTCTAGGGGGAGGATTTTTTGCGCAGTCGGGCACGCCCTATGGTGAAGGGCAGGCTGAGAATATACAGTCCGGCGGCGATTAATACAACGACGGGGCCGGTGGGGGTTTGACTGGAGTAGCTGATAGCGAGGCCGCCGGTGGTGCAGAGCATGGACAGCGCAACGGCGATGACCATGACTTTGGATAATCGGCTGGTGAGGCGGCTGGCGGTGGCGGCGGGCAGCACAATGAGGGCGATGGCGAGAATGATGCCGGTGAGTTGGACCAGCAGGACGACGCAGATGCCTACCAGACAAAGTAATAGAAGGTAATAAAAGGAGGCGTTGACTCCACGCAGTCTGGCGAATTCTTCGTCAAAACAGACGGCCAGCAGTTTGTTGTAAAACAGTAGGCTGATGAGGATGACGGATAGGCCGAGTACAGCGGTGATGATGAGGTCGGCGCGGGTGGTGAAGAGGATGTTGCCGAAGATGTAACTTTCGAGATTGACCGCGGGTCCCGGGGTGTAGTGGATGAATAACAGGCCGATTGCCATGCCGGCAGCCCAGATGGTGCCGATGATGGTATCTTCGCGTTCTTTGGCAGTGAGGCTAACGATGCCGATAATCAGGGCTGAGAGCAATGCGGCGGCGAGAGCTCCTATGGTGGGGGTGAGCCAGGGCAGATCGTAGCTGCGCTGGAAATAGATGGCAGCTCCGATGCCACCGAGAACGCTGTGGGCGATGGCGGCGGCGATGTAGCTGATGCGTCGGGCAACGACGTAAGAGCCGACGATGCCGAAGGTAAAGGAGGCGATCAAGCCTGCGAACAGGGCGTGGCGCAGGAAGGCGGCATCCGGGTCGAGCAGGGCTTGAAAAAAATCGGTCATGGTGGTGAGAGGAATACTTGGGAGGGGGGTTAAGAGTGGTCGCAGTGCGAGTGGTCTCCTTGTTTGTGGAGGGTTTTTTTCTCATGTTCGACACGCCGCTCGCTGCTGTAAATCTCCCGAATGACATCGCCGGTGAGGTCGGCGACGGCGTGGCGGTGAACATGCTGGTTAACGCAGAGCACGTAATCACTGGTGATATGGGAAATGAGATCGAGGTCGTGTGAGACCATGATGATGCTCATTTTTCCGCGTAATTTTTCGAGGGTTTCGAGCAGGCGGGCTTCGACGGAAAGGTCGATATTGGCGGTGGGCTCGTCGAGCAGTAGCAATTCGGGTTTGCAAGCCAAGGCACGGGCGATGAGCACTCGTTGGCGCTGGCCGCCGGACAGATCGGCAAAAGAACGCTGGGCGACGTCGCTCAGGCCGACTTCGGCGAGGGCTTCCTGTGCGGTGTTTTTGCAGTCATCACAGTAGCGGCCGAATTTCAAATGGTCGAGGCGACCCATCAGCACGATGTCGAGAGCGTTGACAGGGAAAAGCGGGTCGAAGCGGATGTGCTGGGGCACGTAGGCGACGCGTTTGCGCACCCGTGAGGGGCGGGAGCCAAAAATTTGGATGGTGCCCTTGTTGGGGCGGATCAAACCCAGCATCAGGCGCAGCAGGGTGGTTTTGCCACCCCCGTTGGGGCCGATCAGGCAAGTGGACTGGCCGGCGGCAATTTCGAAAGAGACGTCTTCCAGTACCGGGCCGATGCCGAAACTGCGGGAAACGTTTTCAAATTTGATGACGGGTGTTTCAGCCATGGATGCGGGTTCAAGGATTGGATTGGGAAAAATCGGAACTCAATGTGTCGGCAATATATTTCAAGTTGGCAAGCACATCTTCAGCGAGAGGGTCGATGATGACGATCCGGGCGCCAATTGCTTTGGCTACCATGTGGGCGCTTTGGCTGTCAAACTGGGGTTGGGTGATAATGACGGCGTTATGGTTTTGCCGCGCTTGTTTGATGATGCTCCGCAGGTGTTTGGGGTCAGGGGAGGCGTCGCCGGATTGGATCACTTGTTGAGAGAGGTGATAGTTGTCTGCGAAGTGGGTCAGAGCTTGGTGGAAGATCAAAAACGAGCGCTGCTGGTGAGGGGCGAGTTGCTGTGTGATCTGTTGATCCAGTGCGGTGATTTTTTTGATCAAAACAAGCGCCTGGTTTTGGTAGAACTGCTGGTGTTGTGGATCGAGTTGGCCGAGTTGTTCAGCGATGTCCTGTCCTTGTTGGATCAGTAAGGGAGGTGACAGCCAGGTGTGGGCGTCGTTGTGGTGCTTGTGATCCAGGTGATTGTTAGAGTGCTGGGCAACTGGATGGGCACTGGGCAGGAAAATCTGCGGGCCATTGGCGGTTGCCTGAATTTTTGGCAGAAGATTTTGTTCGAAGGGGAGTCCGGCGGGCCACCAGGCGGCTCCTTTGTTGAGCGCCAACATTTGTTTGGGGCTGGGCATCCAATGGTGGGGGTCTTGACCCGGCGCGATCAGGGTATGCACCTTAAAATTATCTCCGGCGATGGCTTTTAGTAAAAAGGCCTGCGGGGGCACGGAGGCAAAGAGAACCGCTTGACCAGGCTGGGCGGGCTTGCTTTCCGGTTGGCAGGAAACACAAAACAAGGTCAAAACCAGCAATAGGCGTTGCAATTGCCGCGCCCCGGAGTGTCTGGAAGTTGGTAGAAATGAGCAATTGGGCATCATTTGCTTGATAGGCTGCGGGTGCGACTTCACTGGATATGAAAGGCAAAAAAGCAAGATAGGAGCATTGTGCGAGGGAGCAAGTTCGGATCTGTGTGCAGAATTGCTTGCGCGGCTTGGAGAACTCGCTAGCTTGCGCGACTCATTAAATTAATAATTTAACTTAGAAAAACTGTGTTATGCAAAAAATTACATTATTCACCCTCGTCGGGAGCTTGCTGCTGATGTCGGGTTCTACTGAAGCTCAGGAATCGGCCAAACCGACCAGCCTGAAAGAACGTGCGGGTTACGCTTTTGGCGTGATGATTGGAACTCAAATGAAAAATTCTGGCTTGGAACTGGATGCAGATCAATTTGCTGCAGCCCTCGAGACGGTGATGAAAGGAGAAAAACCTACTATGAGCGATGAAGAACTACAGAAAACATTGAAAGAGGCACAGGATGTCGCCACGGCGAAACAGGCTGAAGTTGGCACCAAATGGCTGGCTGAAAACGGCAAAAAAGAAGGGGTGAAAACCACCAAGAGCGGTTTGCAGTATTTGGTTTTGACCGAAGGTGACGGAAAAACCAAGCCCAAAGCAACGGACAAAGTGAATGTGCATTATCACGGCACTTTGACTGATGGCACGGTGTTTGACAGTTCGGTCGACCGTGGTGAGCCGATTTCTTTTGGATTAAACCAGGTGATCCCCGGTTGGACTGAAGGGGTTCAGTTGATGACCAAAGGCGCGAAGTACCGTTTTTTCATTCCTTTCAACCTGGCTTACGGCGAGAGAGGATCACCACCAAAAATCCCACCATTCAGCACTTTGGTGTTTGAAGTGGAATTGTTGGGTATCGGCGAATAGTATTGGTACACTTTTGAGGCACCGCTGGGATTTACGTCCTGGGGGTGCCTTTTTTTGTGGGGGTAAGGTGTGGTTTGGAGTTGACGGCGAGAGGGAGAATGAGTGTTGGTTGTTTGGGTGTCGATAGGGCTGCGTGGACAGATTTGGAAATCTATCCTACGGGGGGCTCTTTTGTTTTTGTCTATCGACTTAAAGAGTGCTAGGGAGGGGGAATAAGGGGAGGTGGCATGGAATGTGCTGAACCTTGAGTTAACGGGGAGCATTTATTTAATGAGCAAAGCAACAATTTCTAAAAAACAGGCAGACGAATTTAAAACAATCTGTTCGGTAGAGGATTTCAAAGTATCGGTGCGCAATCATTTGGTTCGTAGTTTGGCGCACAACCCAGCGGCGGCGACTCCTACTGATTGGTGGATCGCAGTCAGTCTAACGGTGAGAGATCAAATCTTGGAGCGCTCGAGTGAAACGATGGTGGAGCATTTTGAGCAGAATGTGCGGCGGGTTTATTATTTGTCACTGGAGTATTTGATGGGGCGTTTGCTGGAGAATAATTTGATCAGCACTGGCTTGATGGGCGTTGCAAAAGAGGCTTTGCAGGAATTGGATGAGGATCTTGACGGATTGTTGAAAGAGGGTCCGGATATGGGCTTGGGCAATGGCGGCTTGGGGCGTTTGGCGGCGTGTTTCATGGATTCGCTTTCGACTCTGGATTATCCGGCGGTGGGATATGGGATTCATTATGAATTTGGGTTGTTCCGTCAGGAATTTGTTAATGGGGAGCAGGTGGAAAAACCAGATGCGTGGCGGCGTTTTGGAAATCCTTGGGAAATCGTGCGACCGGAATACGCGGTGAAGGTTAATTTGTATGGCAAGGTGGAAACGCAATTTGATGACATGGGGCAGGGGCGTCCGGTGTGGCATGATACGCGATCGATTGTCGGAGTGCCGTGGGATATTCCGGTGGCGGGTTACGGCTGCACGACGGTGAATTTTTTGCGTTTATGGGAATCCCGGGCTTCGCGGGATTTTGACCTGAAGGTTTTCAATGAGGGGGGCTATGTCGAGGCGGTTCAGGAGAAAGCTGAAAGCGAAAGTGTGTCGAAGGTGCTTTATCCTAACGACGAGACTGAAGCGGGAAAAGAGCTGCGCTTGGTGCAGCAATACTTTTTTGTGGCTTGTTCACTGAGCGATATCATCCGTCGTCACCGGCGCAGTGAAAATAATTGGGATAATTTCTCCAGTAAAGTGGCGATACAGCTCAATGATACTCACCCGGCGGTAGCGATTGCCGAGTTGATGCGACTGTTGCTCGATGAAGATGGCTTGGAGTGGAAAGAAGCCTGGGGTATTTGCCAGAAAACTTTCTCATATACTAATCATACCTTGCTGCCCGAAGCCTTGGAGCGTTGGAGTGTGCCTTTGTTCGAGAAAGTATTGCCGCGTCATTTGCAGATTATATTTGAGATTAACGAGCGTTTCCTGAATAACGAAGTTGAAGCAAAATGGCCGGGTGACAGTGATAAAAAACGAGCTTTGTCTGTGATCGAGGAGGGGCGTCCGAGAATGATCCGCATGGCTCATCTGGCTTTGCTGGGTAGCCATAAAGTGAACGGGGTGGCGGCGATGCATACGGACTTGTTGAAGTCGTATTTGTTTCCTGATTTTGCGGAATTGTATCCGAACCGATTCATCAATATGACCAACGGAGTCACGCCGCGCCGCTGGTTGAAGGTTTGCAATCCTGATTTGGCGCAATTGATTGATCAGACGATTGGCGCGGATTGGCCGAAGGATTTGGATCGTTTGCGTGAATTGGAAGAATCATTGGATGACGAAAGTTTTTGCAAAAAATTTGCATGGATCAAGCGACAAAATAAAGAACGCTTGGCCGTTTTGATTGAGGAAAGATGTGGGATTCAGGTGAGTCCTGATGCGATCTTTGATGTGCAGATCAAGCGTTTGCATGAGTATAAACGCCAGCACTTGAATCTGCTGTATATTTTGACTCTTTACCGGCGCCTCTTGCGGGAGCCTGACTTGGATATCGTCCCCCGGGTTTTTATCTTTGGAGCTAAAGCGGCTCCTGGGTACGTTTTGGCGAAAGAGATCATCCATGCGATCAATGCGGTGGCGGATAAGGTTAATAATGATGAGCGCATCAAAGGCAAGTTGAAGATTGCTTTCATTCCTAACTATGGAGTGACGATTGCAGAAAAAATCATTCCTGCGGCTGATGTGAGCGAACAGATCTCGACAGCAGGTAAAGAGGCGTCGGGTACGGGCAACATGAAGTTGGCTTTGAACGGCGCTTTGACCTTGGGAACTCTGGATGGAGCTAATGTGGAAATTCTCGAAGAGGTTGGCGATGATAATATTTTCATTTTTGGTTTAAAAGAAAAGGAAGTGGAGCAGTTGTGGAAAGATGGTTATTCTTCTTACGATTATTATTGGGGCAATGAAGAATTACGTGGTGCGATAGACTGGCTGAGTTCGGATTATTTTACCGGCAACAGCAATGATTTTTCCTCGATCCGTCACAGTTTGTTGGATGGCGGAGATCCTTATCTGGTGCTCGCGGATTTTGCGGCTTATGTCAAAGCGCAGGGTGAAGTGGACGTCGCCTACCGAGATCAGAAAACCTGGGTGAAGAAGGCGATTTTGAATACTGCCCGCATGGGTAAATTTTCTTCCGACCGCACGATTAAGCAGTATGCCGAAAATATATGGGATCTATCCCCCGTGCATGTGTCGTAGCAGCTATAAAAGAAAAGTTTAGCAGGCTTCGTTTTTTGGACATGGCGTGTTCACGTATAAAAGTAGGTTTGCCGTGAACAGGGGGGGACGTAGCTTCCCGAATGGGATCGAAATTCAAAAGACGCGCGTTTCTAGGAAGCGCAATTTCTGGTGCAGCGGGTGCGATGCAACTGGGGCAGACGGCGGCGTTTGCTGCAGAGGGCGCAGCGACATCCGTAGGTAAATTTAATGAACCAGCACGGCAACTGTCTTTGGTTGAAGATGTTGATGTGATTGTTTGCGGTGCAGGTCCGGCAGGGATTGCCGCGGCGATCACTGCTGCGCGAGCTGGAGCAAAAGTTCGTTTATTCGAGGTTCATGGTTGTCTGGGCGGAGTATGGACTGCAGGGTTGCTGACATGGATTTTTGATTTTGATAAGCCTGGTATGACTCGCGAAATCAGTGAAAAATTGGAAAAGCGGGGAGCTCGGCGTGGGGCAAGCAAGAATCGCTTCGTTTATGAGCCTGATGAGATGAAATTGTTGCTGGAGGATATCTGCGTGGAGGAGGGAGTGCAGTTCCGTCTACATACCCGGCTAGTGGACGCCTATGTAGAGAGTGGGCGTTTGACTACGATTGTTACCGAATCGGTTTCAGGCCGTGAGGCATGGCGTGCGCCAGTGTTTATCGATACTACAGGAGACGGTGTGCTTGGGGCGATGGCGGGCTGTGCTTGGGATTTAGGGCAAATGGGGCAGAGCAAAAAAGTGGAGTGTTTGTGCCAACCGCTTACCATGAATGCCTTGGCGGCGGTGAAGGATGTGACTCAAATGCAGAAGTATATTTCGTTTTATAAAGGGGATTTAAAATGGCATGTGGAAGCGACCAAAAATCTAAAAACAGATATTAATCGAGCGGGCATTGATCCTTCTTATGGCATGCCGACGATTTTTCATGTTCGCGATAATATTGTCCTGCTGATGGCTAACCATGAATATGGCGTGCGTCCGGATGATGCAGACGCGATCACGGCGGCGACGGTTCGTTCCCGTCATGAAATTTTTGACATAACCCGGGGGCTCAGGGCTTTGGGTGGAGTCTGGGATGGGTTTCAGGTTGTGGCAACCGCGGAGCAAATAGGAGTTCGTGATGGCAAACGTATTCGTGGGCGGTATGTGGTGAAAAAGAGTGATTTGGAAGAAGGTGCCCGGCATAAAGACGGGGTTGCCCGGGTGACGTTCGGGGTGGATATCCATGCCAAAAGCAAAAAAGACAACGATAAGGAGACGATTACCCGGGGTGGGATCAAAAAATTTACTCCTTATGACATTCCGCTTCGAGCATTGATCGCCAAGGATGTGGATGGCCTGATGATGGCCGGACGCTGCATCAGTGGGGATTTTGTTGCGCACGCCAGCTACCGGGTGACGGGAAATGCCGTTGCTATGGGGGAAGCGGCGGGAGTGGTAGCGGCTATAGCGGCAAGCAGCAAGCGTTTGCCGCATGAAGTGGACTGGGCAGAGGGCTCGGAAAAACTTGCGCGTATCAGCTGGAAGGCATGATGGCACTGGCGAGGGGGATTATTTGATGAAACCTCACTTTTGATTCATGTGATTTAGAGGGAAAGGTGTTGGATCCGTCATTGGCGGGGCGGGTTATTTTTCCTTTAAAAAGGGACCCGCTATGGCTTCTACCGTTTGGCTTGATTGTGAGC
Source organism: Verrucomicrobiota bacterium (assembly GCA_024277195.1). Classification (GTDB taxonomy): domain Bacteria; phylum Verrucomicrobiota; class Verrucomicrobiia; order Verrucomicrobiales; family DEV007; genus JAADHD01. The sequence continues at coordinate 30,105 of JAJRVS010000001.1, forward strand.
AAAGCTCGCCATCAGCGCTGGTGATCTGTGTGCTGAGGGTGTAGTTGCCGGGTGTGAGTTTGCTGGTATTCAGGACCAATTGGCTGCTATCGAGTAAACCTTGTTTTTGTGTGGCAAGGGTTTTTCCTTGTTTGTCCTTTAAGAGGCAAGTCACGGTATGGCTGCCTTTTTTGGTTGAGCTGAGACCGATGACATCAAAGCTGACGGTAAAATTTGCGGTGGGTAACAAGAGGATGCGTGAAGCTTCTACTCTGGAGATCAGGGGTTTTGAGGCGGCTAGCAATTTGGCTGAACCAATTTCAAAAGTGATCGAGGTTTGATCCAGGTAATCAGCTTCGGCGATGAAGATCTGTAGGCTATTGATGTTTTTCCAAGGCTGGGAGCCCAAGGCGGTGGTGTCGATCAGTTCTTTGATGGAAAAACGTAGAGGAATCCAGACTCGTTGTTGGTCGCCGAGATCTTTTCTGATTTCGTAGAGCCGACCCGGTTCACCAAAATTGCGAATACTGATACCTAACAGCGTTTTGTCATCGGCTACTTCGTCACGGTTGGAGTCGACGCGGATCATGAATTCGAGAAAGTCGTAAGTGCTCAGGTCCAGTTGGCCATCGGTAAAAATGCGACGAATCCTTGGCCAGCCAACCGGGTAGGCAGCGTCGCCACCTTCGCTGTGGTCAACTTTGATATTCCAGCGCAGGCCGGGTTTGTCGTCGGGGGAGGCGGCTTTTGATATTTCAGTTTTGCCCTCGATGGTTCCATTTTTCCACAGGGTGAAACCTTCGCCTATATCACGAGAAGTAACGATGCCTTTTTTGAACGCTTCATCGAGGATATTCTTGGTGGCAGCGATGGGTTTGGCCAGGGGTTTATTGATCAGAACAGAAGGAGCGTTGCCTTTTTTACTGACTGGGTAGGTGATGAGGTGTTGGATGGCGGTTGCCAGTTGCCAGCGACGGGCGGTGAATTCTTCTGAAGGCCACATGCCGTCGGATAGGTAACGTTGCTGCACTTGGATGGCGTCCCAGTTTTCCTGTAGGAGTTTTTTTGCATTGTTGACTTGTTTCAGGCATTCGGGGTCGCTTGAACCTTGGCGTTCGAATACGGCTTGCTGCAAAGTGTAAAGGTAACGTGCGTCGTCACGTCCTTCACGAAAGCACTCCCAGTAAATCGCTGGAATGATTTCCGCATTTTCGTCGATGCGCATGCCGCAGCCTGATTGTTTGCTGCGCAGGTAATCAAAGGGGTCTGGAGCCATGGTCCACGACCAGTGCCAGGGAATGAGAGTGGTGTAACCGCTGCGCCAAAAGCCAAAACCGTAGGTCATGCGCCCGCCTTTGCACATCACCAAGCGATTTTTGCGTTCACCGGCATTGTGATTGGGGTAGCTCCAGTATTCGTGGCGCTTTTGCGCGATGATTCTTTCGTAAGGGATGGCGTAGGGCTGAGAGCACCAGACATCGACATAGGGGGCGTAGTCGAGGGCGTCGGGGGCGGTAGGGAATTTGGTGATGTAGGTGGGGATGCCTGCATCGTGAACGGCTTGATAGGTTTTGATGCCGAACTCCTTGTGGGAAGCTGCCACTTCATCGAGTGGGCAACAGATCATCGGAGGTAGGTCTCGGGCGATGCGGTCTTTTTCGAAATCCTTGAATAATCGAGTTAAGCGTTGGTAAAATTCTGGCGGTGGCATTTTATCAATTTTCCAGTGAGACTCTCTTTTTCCATCGGGGGTGGTGGCCCGGTAAATCTGGGCGATGGCATTGCCGCCTAGAACAGGGATGCGGCCTTTCATTCCATTGGCGACCAAACGAGGAATTTCTTCTTCGTTTTGGATCAAGATTTTGCTGGCATCCTTGTTAGTGACCAGATAGAGCGTGGGGAATTGGTCGATGCCGTAGTCGCGCATCGCCTGGAATTCATTGGCGCTGGCTTTTTGGTAAAAAGCTTCGTCTTTGCCCAAATAGGTCGGGCGGTCGCGGGTTCGGTAATAAGCGGAATAGTGTTTTCGAGGATCATTTTTCAAGGTGAATCCCAGCACGCGAAAATCCAGTGGGATGGTAGTTGTTTGGTCTGAGCGGTCGTCTTGAAGTGTTAATTTGCCGCTGTAGATGCCGGCGGGGGTGTCGTCGGGGACGTGGACTTGAAGCCACCAGCGTTGGCTTTCGAAGGCGGGGGAACTGTGGGAGCTGACTTTTTCGAGCAGCTCGGGCACCCGGCGGTAGGTTTCGCGGGATGCGTAACGTGGGTAGCCTATATTCCAATAGGTCTACAATCTTACGGTGATTTGTGAGGATGTGATTTTGTTGCCATCCGGGCTAACAAGTTCGGAAACCTGTAAACGGAAGTTTTTAAGTTCACGCAGCGGGTATATGCTGAGTGTGACGGGTTCCCATTCTCCGGGCGTGGCGAATGCGCTTAGCTTGTCAGTGAGGCGTTCGCTGGGTAGAGGGTGGGTATTGGTGTGAACGGGCTCAGTGATCGGTCGGGTGAAGAGCATGTAACCGCGTTTTTTTTCCTCTGCATTGGCGGTGGGTTTGGCAGCGGTTTCTACAAAAGGCATTTCAGTGTAGCCTGCTGGAACCGTTGTTTGTTTTCGCGCCAGGCGATTGGCTTGATCCGGGGAGGCGATGCTGGAGATGGTGATCAGTGTGACCGCGAGTAGTGAGAGATTGACACTGAAACGGCGAAAGTAGGGTTTGATGGAGAGGTTCACGCTTAATTCATAGCGCGGGGCTCTAGGATTACAAGAAGCCATTGGCGTAGGAAAGATGAATTGTCATTTGCTCGAAGGCGCGGGGCGTGGGAGACTCTGGCAGGATGAAAATTGGACAGGTTCGTTACAGGAGAGAGTTTGGGGTGGGAACGCTGTGGGCGCTGGTCACGGTGTTGGGGCTGGCTTGTTTGCTTGCGCTACCAGCAGCAAGGGCGGCGGATGGAGATAAAAACAAAGGATCTTCGTTGGGCGGGCTTTTGGATAGCCTGAAAGATCTCAAGGTGCCGGATTCGGTGGCTAAATTTCCAGAGCAGTTAAAGGAGCTGAAAGATGCTTATCTGAAAACAGCAAAAACGGTCGAAGAGTTGCAGAAGGAAGTCGAAATTTTGCGCCAGGAGGTGAAAGTTTTGCGAGAAGAACAGGCTCAGGTAAAAAAATCGCAGCTTTCGGAAATTAAAACCGGGACGTCGGCTTTGCAGGTGCAGGAGGTGACGGCAGAGCAGTTGGTGGCCGCTTTTGCGGAGGACAGTGTATCTGCCAAGCAGAATTTCAAGCAGCGTTATATCAAGGTGCAGGGTGCGATACAGAGTTTTGAAACCGGAGCCAAGGAGATTGTGATTTTTTTGCGAGCGGACAGTTCGGATTCCAGAGTGAAGTGCAGCTTTAAGCGTGATAATAATTTTCATGTGGAAGTGGTTGCCAGTCAGGGAAGGTTGGTGAGTCGCAATGACCGCACGACCTTATTGACCGTGGGACAGCCGGTGACTATCGTGGGAACCTGTACGGGTAAGGATATCGATGTCACTCTAGTGAACTGCCACATGGAGGGACTCGATTCGAAAAGGGAAAAGGAGAGTGAGTGAGCAGGTTGCTAATAAAAAGCAGCAGGCGTGCGGCTGTTGGTCACGGGCATTAGCTTGGGATTTCGTTTTGCCATTTGGGCTGGTGGTGGTTTTGACCTTGTTCATGGCCATGGGGGATCGCGAGTTGGCTTGGCACAAGACGCTTTATGACTTTGATCAACAAAGTTGGATTTATGGTGATGCGGGCTTTTGGAGATTTTTGTATCGAGTGTCCTCGATTCCTGCGCTAATAGTGGTGATCTTGGCAGCGGCGCTGTATGTTGGCAGTTTTAAGCTGAGGAGTTGGGGGCCTTATCGAAAGGTTTCGCTGTATTTGATTTTGTTGGTGGCAGTGGCTCCGGGTTTGCTGGTGAATTTGGTTTTTAAAGAGCACTGGGGACGTCCCCGGCCCAGGGAGATCACGGAATTTGGTGGCCGCTACGCTTTTGAATCGGTGCTTGATCCGGATCCCGAAAGTGATGGAAAATCCTTTCCCTGCGGGCACGCGTCCATGGCTTTTTATTTTGTCGCCGGGTGGTTCATTTTGAGAAGGCGGCGGCGTGGCGGGGCTTTCATTTTTCTTTAGGGGAGCTTGGTTTTTGGGGGAGTAGTGGGTTATGTGCGGATGCTACAGGGCGGGCATTTTGCCACGGATGTGTTGTGGGCGGGGGCGGTGACTTATTTTACCGCAGCGGGCTTGTTTTACTTGATGGGGCTGAGTCAAGAATTGTTGCCTGACCCCTTTTTGGAGAAGGCGGGGGCGCGGCGTATTCCTTTGGGGGTTAAGTTGGGTGGGGGTTTTGTGATGTTGGGAATGGTGGCGGCGGTTTTGGTGGCGACGCCTTACGAAGCGGACCGGGATCGGGTGGCGCGTTATGATTCGGAGGGAGAGAAGAATCTGAGAGTGACTTTTTCGACTTATGCCGGGGATGTGCATTTTGTTACGGGGAATATTTTTTCGATCAAGGGCAAGGTTTTTGGACACGGAGTTCCGACTGCGGGTATAACCGAGAGTTGGCGGGAGGAAGATGACAGAGAGTTGTACGTGCTGCGCTACAAACAGCGTCTGAGCGGTTGGTTTTCTGAGATCGGTCAGCAGTTGAAGGTGACGGTGCCGTGGCGGCGGGTGGAGTCTTTTTTACTTGAAGCGGGGTCGGGCAAGATGACTTTTGAATTGCCTCGTCCTGATCAAGCGCAGACGATTCGTCTGGTTGCGGGCGGACAATGTGAGCTTGAGCTGCGCTTGGCTGAGGATGTTGTTTTGTGGTTGCCGGATCCGCAATGGTTGGAAATTGATAGCAGCCTGATGAAAACAGCGGCGCTGCGTTTGGGAGGAGATCGTCCCCGGGTGAGCGGGTTGATTACTTTGAAAAAAAGTGAGAAACCCTCCGTCGAGGATGGGCAAAAGGTGCGGATTAAAATTGTGCCAGCTGGCAGGTGATTTTTGTCATCAGTGAGTTAGGGCCGCTACAAAAATAAAACACCCCAAATTACTTGCCTTTTTGATCTCCATCTGCATTTGAATTTTCTCAAATAGCTTGCTATTATCGAAAGTCTCGCCTTGATGAAAATCAAAAATTCTGCGCATTTTTGGGTATCTATTAATTGCCGCTACCCTTAGATTGCAAGCATGTGGATGACTATTGGATCGGTGAGATGCGGCGTGATGGGGATCATGTTGGCGGTAGTTTGTTGCCCGTGGGGGAAGGTTTGTCTGGCAGAGGAAACGACGGGTAAAAAAAAGGAGAAAACACCGCCGGCTTGGTTGAAGGCGGTCACTTTGTTGAAAGCGGGCAATGAACCGGCGCTGAAGCCCTGTCGTCTGGGCTATAGTTTGAGTTGGAATAATTTGATCAATGCCGGCGAAGTGACCATCGTGATGCGTGATGAAGATCCTTCAGGTAAGCCATCGAGCGAGATTTTAACGGGAGCGGCAAGTGCACGCAGTTCGGGGGCTGTGCGTTTGTTGTGGGCTTATGACTGTGAGTTGAAATCCAAGGTGGACAGGGCGACGCTGCGTCCTCTGTGGTTCGAGCATTCTGAAACGGAGAATAAGGAAACGGTGTCTTATCGAACGGATTTCAAATCGGACCGAGTGGTGACGTTAAGTTATGAAACCGATGCAGAAACGGGGAAGTTAAAAACTAAAAAACGCACTTTTAAATACCCTCACGTATTTGATTTATTGTCTGCCATTTTGTGCTTACGCAGCTTGCCGTTAAAAAATGGAGAAACGTTGACTGGCGTGGTGCAACCTTTTGATACGCCTTACCTAGTGAGCTTTGAAGTCCAGGGTAGAGAGAAACGGGACTATTTGGGAGAGAAAAAAAATACGATCAGATTGGGGGTCAAGGTACAGAAGATCAACAAGGATTTGTCTTTGAAAAAATACAAAAAAATGAAAACTGCGACCTTGTGGGTGAGTGAGGATGAGTATCGCCTGCCTTTGGAACTGCGCGCCGACATCTTTGTGGGTTATGTCGCGGCGACTTTGATCGAGCGGAAATTTTTGTCCGGAACGAAGACGGAAAAAGCGGCCAAAGTGAAGCAGGCTCCGAAGGTGGAGGCTAAAAAGGTTGAGTAGGGAGCTTGGGTATTTTTTGTTGAATCAGCTGGAAGTGATTTCTTCATTTTCTGCTTCAACTTCGACTTCAATTTCTTCGGTATCAGATTCTGCTAAGTCACCGTCGGAAGCCTGGTCTCCTGTGGTTTCGGAGTCTGCAGCAGCGGCATCTTGCTCGCCAGCCTCTGGGTCGGAGGGGTTGTTTTCCTGTTGAGTATTGTTTTGGTCGAGTAAGAGGGACACCTCTTGCTGCACGGCCTCGACTTCGTCGAGTTTCAGTTGCGGGTCACGGACGACGAGCACGTCGCCGCTGGCGCGGTGTTCGTAGAGTAACAATCGGCTGGATTCGGTTTCTTTTACTCCCACGGGGATGAGGGCCTTTTTGCGCTCGAGCATGAGAGTGAGGATATAACGGGCGTTTTCTGTGCAGGCTTCGTCTTCTTCGATCATGCGGCGCAGCATGGTTTCAGCCGATTCATTGCCAAGCACTTCGGGCGAGGTATCTTCTTTGGGGTATTTGCAGGTGGTTTTCCAGAAGGAGAAGGGCTCCAGGGTATCACTGAGGTCTTCCCAAGCGGCTTCGGAAAAGTCTTTTCTCAGGAAACCTTCATTTTCCGGATCGTCAAAAATACAGGTGTAGAAGGATTGGCCATCAGCAAACTTCTCCCCGCTGTGGGTGCATTTGCTGTGCCGGCGGCTGATTTTCCAGTCTTTTTGAATGGCCATGGTGCAAGGTCTGAAATGAAAAAATATAAAGTAAGTGGCTTGGAAGAGCGGAATTACTAAGCTGAACTTAGATTGAAAAGTTTGCGAAAATAACTGCCGTTCAAAATGGACTTGATGGTGGGGGGTTGCCGGTTTTGTGATCGGTAGTAGAGCAGCATGGCTCCGATGATAGCAAAGATAAAGTTGGTGGCCCAAGCGGCGATGAAGGGGGGCAGTTGTCCGTTTTGGCCAAAGGCTAGAAAAGTGCCGCGCAGAAGATACATGCTGGCAAAAATAAAGATCGACGCAGCCACTCCTCCGAGCACTCCACGGCGGGAGTAAACGATGCCCAATGGCGCTGAGACTAGAACCATCACCAGACAGCTCAGTGGCTCGGCCCAGCAATACCACCAGTTAGTTCGATAGGGCGCCAGCTGTTTGCGGTCATAATCAGCGTTGGTTCTTAGATAGGTGGTAAGTCCCGGTATGCCCATATGTTCGGGATTGAGGGAAGCGCTGACTACTTTCCACGGGGTTTCGCGCCAGCCGGGGATTTCCATCGATTCCCACGATTGGATTTTAGGGATGCCGTCAGGACCGTAGGTGTAGGTCTTGCCTCGGTAGAGTTTCCAGGTGCGGTTGCCAAAAAACCAGGTGGCGGAGTTACCTCGCCAACTGGTGAGCAGGTTTTGCTCCTTGTCGAACTGCCAGATGGCTACAGAGCCCATGGTTTTCCGGGTGAAATCGAGCGGTACGCGACCGACAAACCAAGTGCGGCGATCCACTGGGTTGACATACATCCAGCCTAGCTTGGACCAGCGGGCAGATTTTTTCTTTTTTCTTTTTTTGCTATTGCCCTGATTGTCTTCTTGAAAGCTGCCATCACGGACGGCTTGTAGCAAAGCTACTTTGCTGCCTTCGGATCTGGGTGCCCAGTCGTATTTGAATACCAGACAGATCAGCGAGGCGTAGAGGCCGATGATGAAAAGAGGGCGTAATATACGCATCATGCTGCGCCCGGCTCCCAGCATCGAGATCAATTCGTTGGAGGCGGACATACGGCTGAGGGCGTAGAGTAGCGATAGCAGCAGCGTGACCGGCAAGACAAAAAGAATGACCTGGGGCAGTTGGATCAAATAAAATTCCAGGATGGTGCCGAGACTGGCTTTGGCTGAGACAAAATCGGGGCCGTTGTTGGTGAGATCGGAAATCAGCCAGATGGCAATAAAGCCGATGAGGGTGAAGGTGAAGGGCAGGAGAAAGGTTCGCACCACATATTGATCCATGATGCTGGAGCGGAAGTGCAAACGGGCCATTAGTGGAAAACTGAGAATAAGAGTGGCGATCAAGAACAGTTTGCCGAGATAAGCGACCACCGAAGGGTCCTCGCCGATGCGGCTGACCAATACAGAGCGAAAATTGGTGGTGTAATCTGTTGGCAGCCACGCGACCAGCACTCCGATGGCGGCGATCCAGAGAACCAGTTGGGTGCTTCGACTGCGACGAATGGATGACACTTTTCTTTTACGCTGATTATAGAGAGAGATGGACAGCCCTAGGGCGACGATGAGCGCACCCAGGGTTTGGGCAAGAGCTATGCTGATGGGAGGGGTGTCGCTGGGGTGGACTTGTCCTACTTTCAGTTTTTGCTGGTGTTCTTCGCACAGATCGGAATAAATATTCCAGGAGTCGATGCTGAATGAGATCATCGCCAGCAGGATCACACTAAGGCTGAGTTGCAACCACAGGGCACGAAAATTCCATGTTTGCGTGCGTTGAGCCAAGCTGGAAGAGAGCTTGGTCAAGCGGGCAATAATAGGATGTTTTAGAATTTTCTTGATCATTGCGTGGTTAACCATCGCATTCAACGAGCGGTGTAGCCGTTGTGCGGCTTGCGAGCACTGAATGAGATGGAATGGTGCGCGAGCGGGGGCATCGGGTCAAGTGCTTGTTGGAAAAAGCGCGAGGTCAGGTAAGGTTCTGCATGGCTCTCTGGAATCTCCAGGGTCGAGGCTCTTAGTTGGCGGTCATGTCGAGCAGCTCTTCACGTTGTTTGGGCAGATGGCCAAAAGTGTTGGAGATGCTGGTAGCGGGGGTGCAGGTGGGGTGGATGACGCCGAGGTGGCGGGCGAGTTCTTTTTCAAAATGCAGCACGGCACGTCGTGTGGGTTGGTTTTGATCGAGGTATTCGAGCGCGCGTTCGAGAAGATCTGCGAGATCCGGGATGGGGGTAGCGGATTCAGCTACGCGTTCGATCAATTTTACGAAATAAGAGGCTGCGAGGGTTTGTAGATAAGATCCGCGGATGCCGAGGCGGGTGCGCAAGACGGAAATATCTTTCAGAATGTGGAGGTCGCTCTTGCGGCTACGGACAATTTCGATTTCGCAGTGGAAAAAAAGATCCAACTTGCCTGCAAAGCGGTTTTTGGGTCGCCGGGCACCCTTGGCGACGGTTTTGATCAAGCCCTGAGTGTCCGAGCACCAGTGAATGATCAGGCTGGTCTCGGTCAGCGGGAAACGGCGGATGAGATTGGCGGTGGTTTTTTCCAATGGTTTGTTCGGTTTAACGTCAGCTTGACAGGGGCTGGCAGTGAATACGATTTGCAGAATTTGATTCCGTGCCGAACAGTAGGGACGAATCGGCAGAGTGGGAACAATAACCTTCGTTTGGCTTTAAAAAAATGGATTGGCAGGAAATAGATATCGACAAGTTGAAGGAGCGTCTCGACGGCTTGAAAAAATTCATGGATCTCCCTAAGTTGGAGACCCAGCTGTCTGGCTTGGAAGAAAAAATGACTGCCCAGGATTTTTGGGATGATAAGGATACTGCGCAGAAAACGGTGGCGGATGTTTCGCGAATCAAAGCGAGACTGACTCCGATGCGGGCCTTGGATAGCCGCATGGGGGATCTGGAGGTATTGCTCGAGATGGCCGCGGATGATGAGGATAGTGCTGGCGAGGCGGCTACAGAATATGAGGTGTTGATGAGGGAATTGGATGCTTTTGAGTTGCAGACTTTGCTCAGTGGGCGCCATGACTCGGAGAATGCCTTTGTGACGATTCACTCGGGTGCCGGTGGCACGGAAGCTTGTGATTGGGCTGAGATGTTATTGCGCATGTATCAGCGCTGGGGCGAGCGTCGGGGATTTGGCGTGGAGATCGTGGATTTCCAAGGAGGTGAAGAAGTGGGGGTGCGTTCGGTGACTTTGAAGGTGGCTGGGGAAAATGCCTATGGCTATTTGAATAATGAAAACGGGGTGCATCGATTGGTGAGAATTTCCCCTTTTGATTCGCAAGCGCGCAGGCACACCTCGTTTGCCAGTCTGGATGTGGTTCCTGAGTTGGACGACGACGATGAGATTGAGGTTGAGGACAAGGATTTGAGAATTGTTACCGCACGCAGTGGAGGCAAGGGCGGGCAGAATGTGAACAAGGTTGAGACGGCCGTTCACCTGACCCACATCCCTACAGGCATCATTGTTCGTTGCAGTGCCGAGCGCAGTCAGCACAAAAACCGGGTATTGGCGATGAAATTGCTCAAAGCCAAGTTGTTCAAACTCGAGGAGGACAAAAAACGTTCAGAAATGGAACGTCAGTATGGGGAGAAAGGTGAGATCGCCTGGGGCAGTCAGATCCGGTCGTATGTTTTCCAGCCTTATCAAATGGCCAAGGATCACCGCACCGGGCATGAAATGGGGAATATCCAGGATGTGATGGATGGCAATATCGACGGCTTTATTGAAGCGATGTTAAGAGGGCAAAAGCCGGAGAAATAAGTGTAATTTCTGTTCGTTGTAGTTATCACTATAAGTTGAGGTTTTTCTATATGGGCGTTTACGAAGAAAAATATAAGCAGCTTTTCGATCTGGCACAGAGCCTTTGCAAAGACGAGTCTGACAGGATACATCGTATTGATGGTAAGGCTTCTCGATACATTTCAATATTAACGTTTTTTCTTGGCGTTTGCGTAATTTTTATTTGATTTGGCATTCCCGAAATTTGGCCATTGGATAATGTCTTGGACAAGAGCGTATTTGTCGTATTCAGCTTTGCCGTTTTCATATTACTTGTAGCTTGGTTCTTTTTGATTTTTGCTCTTCAGTTAGATGAGTTTGAATCAATTCAATTAGACATTCGAGCATTTGATGAAAATGACTTAGTGAATGTTCAATACTCCTATACGCGCCATCTGGAGCACGCGATTGAGAACAATCGAGAAAAAGGAGGAAAGAAGGCTTGGAGGCTAGGGATTGGTTATAAGTTTATGGTGTTTGGGGTGCTTCTTTTGTTGATTTCTTCGGTTCTATTCCTTATCGTAACGTTACAAGGTATGTCAGAAGTAGAACAACAAACCCCACAAGTGCCAGCGTCCTCTGTTGAGAATGTCCAGATACCTAAGGTTGTGGATCTGAAGCCGAACGTAATTTTATCAGAAGGACATTCATTACACTTTTTTGCTAATGAACGTGAGGTGAAGCATCCAGAGCCTTCTGAAGCAAAGCCTGCGAGCGGTTGATTTATTTTGCTTATTGGGGGTGCTCAAGTAAGCCATGATGCTGGTCGATGGGGCGTTGGTAGTCGCGCAGGTCGCCAGACAGGATTTCTTCGATGGTGACGGTGCGCCCGGCTTTGGCTGACTCGACAATGGCGTAAGCGCAGGCCAGATCGATGAGGCCCTCATGTCCTGAGGTTTCTGGTTGGCGTTTTTCGTGGATGGCTTGCAGCCAGTCGTATTGATTGAGAGCGAAGTCGTCATCCAAGCCGTGGGGAAAATATTTTTCGGTCAGTTCGGCAGGGGCTCGTTTTTGATAGAGATCGGAGAGAGATTGCGCGCAGCTTTGTCCATCGAGGTGAATGTGGTCGCCGCTGATCCGGCCTTTGCTGCCGTAAAAAATCGGGCCATCGCCAACGACCGTATTGGTTCCGTGACCTGACCAACCGCCAAAGACGGTTCCGCTGGCTCCGGATTCGGTGGCAAAAGACGCGTAGAAAGTGTCGTCGGCGTCACAGTCGATGGGCTCGATGCGTTGGCCATCGCGCAGGATGTAGCGAGTGGGCTCGACCACCTCCGTGCGGGCGCTGACATCTTTGATGTCGCCTGAGATGTGGCGAATGAGGTTGAACATATGGGGGCCGAGATCGAGGGCGATGCCTCCGGCCTGGATCAGTTCATGGCGCCATGGGGTTTCTGCGACGATGAGATCCGGTGCCCACCAAGTGCCGATATTGCCGAGCAAAGCCATTTGGAAATCGCCGGCGGGGCCGTCGGGAGAAAATGCCCAGTGAAGGTGGCGGGTGCTGGCACTGAAGCGCACATTCTCAAAAACACCAAAAGTCACTCCTGCCTGATCGGCTTGCTCGCACATCTGGCGGGCGGCTTGGATGGTGATGGCGAGCGGTTTCTGGCTCAATAGATGCTTGCCATGTTGGAAGCAGAGGCTGGCGATTTTGTGATGCAGGGAGTGGATGGTGAAGTCGTTGACCGCATCAATGTTCCCTTTGGAGATCATTTCTTCGTAGTCGGTGAAGACTTCGACTTCGACTCCGGCCTGGAAGTCGGATAAATATTCGTCGTCGATGGCGAGCGGGTCGCCGGGCATGTCGCTGACGGCTTTGCGTTGTGGCGGGCCTTCACCACGTTGGACATAACTTTGCGCGTCCTCTGCTTTGCGGGCGCAGAGGGCGGTGATTTCAAAGTTGTTGATACCGGCTTCGCGAAGAAGTCGATAACCCTGGAGATGGGCGGCCAAAATTCTGCCGCAGCCTACTATTCCGATACGAATCATAGGGGTAAGCTAGACAGGAAAGCGGGGGCGCGGGCAAGTTTTTTTATAATAAAGAGCGGGAAAAACAGGCAGAGTGGGTGATTGTCTACCGGAAGAGTTACGAATATTTCTTGTTGAGAGAATGGGAAGTAGGGGCAAGTTTTAAAAGCGATGAAATATTATCTATTAGCTATGGTTTTGATTGCCCCTGTCCGGGCTGAGGACCTTTTGGAGCTTGAAAAACTGGATGATCTTTATAAGAAGGAGATTAAGCGAGTCACGGCCCCCGTTAATCAGAAGTATGAAACGGCATTGGAGCGGTTGCAAAAATCATATGCAACTGCAAATTTGTTGGATGAGGCGCTGGCGGTTCGGACGGAGTTGAATACTTTTCTTGCAAAGAAAAAATCTGCAAAGAAAGCGGATATTGAAACCACTAAAGAAGAGGATGGTAGCAATAACATTGAGGCGAAGAAGGCTTTGCGGCGTTGGAAGGGGGGCGGTCGATTGATTGCAGTTGATGACGAATTTACGATTCAAATCAAGGCGAATTCAGGGAAATTAAAAATTGAAAATACATTTGAGGTCAAGGGGTATCCCGATGGGATGGATTTGAAATTTAGTTATCGAACATCGGATTATGTAGGGGAAGGGTTGAAATTAAAGGGCTATTATACCAGATTGGGTTATCACCACAGAACGATAACTTTTAACGCAGACGGTAAATGGCATGAATACACATGGCCCTACCCTTCGGCTCAATATCTGAATGCAGCGCAGATCCGAATGGTGCTGGAGGTTCTTTCGGGCAAGGGTAGCGTCAATTTCAAAGGCTTCGAGCTTGTAAAGAGTATCAAAGGTGGCTGATCGTCAGCCCCTTGAAATCGATTTCGCCTTTCCCTCCCAGCACTTCGATTTGTAATCTAACATCGGCTGCGGTTCGGTAGTTGTCGGCATAATAATTCCAGACGTATTCATGCCATTTGCCATCGGTAATGAGTGCGACAGATCTAAAAATATAGTCTCTGGAAGTGTAGTAGCTTTTTAGTTTTAATCCGGTGCCTGTATAATTATCGGATCGGTAATAAACGTGCAAACGAAACCCTTGAGGGTAATCTTTGACGTTAAAGATGTATTCTAATTTTTTTGAAAGGGTTAAGTCGGTTGAGATATGGAGTATTTCCTCGCCATCTTTGATTAACAGGTTGCCATCGCCTGTCCACTTTTTTAGAATTGGGCTTGGATCCTTTAGGCTAGGGGATTCCCCCAACTCAGTTGCTGGGGATGGAGATTTAAACAAGGCAATTTTTTTCCTAACAAGAATGGCCTCATCGAGCTTGTTTGCGGAAGCGTATGACTTTTGCAGTCTTTCAAGAGCTTTGAGATATTTTTCGTCAACAGGAGTGGTGACTCTTTCAATTTCCGAGCGATAGGCTTTTTTAAGCTTAGCTAATTTATCCAAGCTTTCATCGTTCGCTACACTGCCAGACAAAGTAATGATGCTGGTTATGAGCAGGCTCAGGGTGGTGATGAGGAAGAATCGGTTTTTCATGGCTTGGCTTGATAGATTCTAATGGCTGGGTAGAATTGTTAACAAGCTAGCGGATGATGTGACTAATTTAAAAATTGTTTCACAAAGAAAAACTGTTTTACAAAGCATCCACTTGCACGGCGACCGAGATGCTGTATCCGCTGAGAATATCGGTGGCAATTATTTGATGAATGCCGGGTTTGAGGATAGCTGTGGGGGAGCCAGCTGCGGTGGTGTTTATTTTTAAGCTTGGCGAAGCCCAACGGAGTTTGGCTGCTGGGATGCTTGCTTTGAGTGAGAATATCGTGCCTCCATGCGGCAGATCCTGATCGAGATAGACCACCGTATTGGCGAGGGGGCTGATAATTTGAAAGGGCGGGTTGTTGCTGCTGTGTAGAGTAGGTTGTTGAGTCAGGTTGGCCTGGTTTTGAAGCTGGTGATTACTTTTAGCAAACCAAGCTCGATAGTGAGAGGGCAGCAGGGTGCGCCCACGTTGATCGTAGTCCGATTCAAGAGCGAGGGCAGGCAGGTTGTTCTGGCGAAAAATTTCCAAGCGGGTGTGACTGGGTCGTTGTGGAGACGGCGTGTCTCTGGACGGGGGTAAGCGTTTGCCGTTGAGGGGGTCGATGCGTGCGGTGACGATGTGGTCGGGTCGGGGGTACCACTCGGCTTTGTCCTCCGGTTTGGAGTAGAGGTGGGTGAAGATGTCGTGGAAAATGGGGCCGGCGCCGATGACTCCTGATATCTGTGGCAGGGCCTGGTTGTCAAAACAACCGACCCAGACACCGACGGTGTAACGAGAGGTGAAGCCGACTGTCCAGTTGTCGCGGTAATCCGTGCTGGTGCCGGTTTTGCAGGCTACTTTAAAAGGTAGGTTGAGTGGAGAGTTCAAGCCGAAGGCTGAAGTGCGTGCTTGCTGGTCACTGAGAATGTCGGCGAGGATGTAACAGGCGTCGGGGGAGAACAGTTCGTGGGTGTCAAGAGACGGTTCTTTTGCGGATGTGATGAGACGGTAGTCGGCGTAGCGTCCGAGGCGAGCCAGGCAGGCGTAGGCATTGGTCAGTTCCAGCAGGCGCACTTCGGCGCTGCCGATGGTTAGGCCGAGACCATAAAAACCGGGTTTTTTGTCTAAGCTGGTCAGGCCAAGATCAATCAGGGTCGCATGCAGTGGGGCGGGGCCGCCGAGTTCGTCGAGCAGGCGGATGGCGG
The DNA here is from genome assembly GCA_024277195.1 of Verrucomicrobiota bacterium. Classification (GTDB taxonomy): domain Bacteria; phylum Verrucomicrobiota; class Verrucomicrobiia; order Verrucomicrobiales; family DEV007; genus JAADHD01. The sequence continues at coordinate 45,433 of JAJRVS010000001.1, forward strand.
GAACGTTGAGGGACGTCGCTAGGGATTCGCGTAGGGTTACAGGGCCACGGAAGCGACGGTCATAATTGACTGGGCGGTAGGCTCCAGTGGGGGTCATGTATTCGAGCGGCAGATCATCCAGGCGGGAGGCGGCGGACTGGCCGCGTTCTAGCGCCAATAGGTAGGTGAAGGGTTTTAACGCCGAGCCGGGGGAGCGGGCGGTCCAGGCGCCGTTGATCTGGCCACTGGTGGAGTTGAAATAACTGCGTGATCCTACCAGGCAGCGGACTTCACCACTGGCGTTGTCGATGATCACGGCGGCGGCTTGCAAGGCGGAAGAGTGGTGATTGTTTTGTTCCAGCTTTTGTAACTGCTTGTTGATGCTTTGTTCGACAAATTTTTGCAGGGGAAGGTCGAGGGTGGTCTTGATGGTGGTGGAGGGGGATGGGGCGACGGTCGAGGGCTGGGTTTTGTTTATAATCAGGTCAACGAAGTGGGGGGCTTGAAAAGAAGAGCTGTGGGAGTTTTGTATTTGCAGCGTCTGGCCGAGTGCGTGTTGATATTCTTCGGGGGTGATCTTTCCTGTAAGGAGCATTCGTTTGAGCACCCAGCGTTGACGTTTCACTGCTTTGTCGAGATGGCGATGGGGATTGAGCTGACTGGGACGGTTGGGCAGTCCGGCCAATAGGGCACATTCGGCTAGCGAGAGATCGGATAGAGGTTTGTTGAAGTAGCCCCTTGCCGCGGCACGGCAACCGGTGAGCAGGTTGCCGTAGGGCAAACGATTGAGGTAGGCGACGAGGATTTGGTTTTTGCTCCATGACATTTCGAGTTTTCGAGCGCCCAGGCTTTCGATGATTTTATTGCGCACCGTGCGCGCTTTGGCCGGGGAGGTGATTTTGATCAATTGTTGGCTGATGGTGGAAGCTCCCGAAACTAGGCGGCGGGCGCGAAGCGAATCGTAGATGGCGCGGATGACTCCGATGGAGTCGATGCCGCCGTGTTGTCGAAAGCGGGCATCTTCAACGGCCAGGGTGGCTTCGATCAAGTGACTGGGGATTTCTTGCCAAGTGGCAGGAGCATCAATTGCCAGATCCGCTCTGAGCAGGCGGCGAAGTGGTGCACCGTGACGGTCGGTGAAATATTGACCGGGTTGCGGGTCTTTACCGAGCTTTTCCGGTAGGCTGAAAAACAGTGGTGCTATATAGAGGGCGATAAAAGCAGCGAGAACCAAGCTGAGGGCTGTCCTGAACAGCAAGGTGCGCCGCCGGATCAGTGTTTTCGGCGTAAACTTGAGTAAGGTGGTGAATACTTTTTTCATCGGACGGCAATCGGGGATTTGGCTTCGTTGGGGGCGATGCTGGCAGAGGCTGACAGGCGTTCGGTAGCCGAGAGGCCGTAGCGTTGGGGTTCATACATGGCTTCGATTTTAGCCGGAGGAGCCGTGGCGGAACCGGGCGCGATGACACGGGCGAGGTATTGGATGGTGTAGTTGCCACCTTGATAGAGGTAGTCTTGAAAAAAGAGCACGCGGTCTTTTCTTATCTCGCTGTGATTGGGGTAGAGACGTTTCCATTTTACGTGTTGTGCGGATTGGGTGGTTTGGGATTTGAAGGAGGGATTGATGGCTTCAAAAATAGCAGGCAAGCGATCCTCGATGGCGAGGTAGTGTTGTTTGTCGTCGATGGTGGTATGCAGGGTGACTAGAATGAGGTCGCCCACACTGAGTTGTTTTGGCGGGCTGAGGGCGCCATTGTTTTGGATCCGCTGGTAGCTGCGGCGGATTGAGAAACCGTGATCCTGCGCAGCGAAGGGGATTAACGCGGGTTGGCTGGAGACTTCGACCTGGGCGTAGATGCGGCCTTTGTTTTGAGGCGTGACCAGCAAGGGCAGGCCGCTGTGTGCACTACTGAATGGAAATTGAAATTCCAGGCTGTTAGGACCTCCAGCAAATTTTGTATTTTGTTTTTTGTGATCGAATTGGATCTCGAAATTTTGCGGCTGATTGAGTTGGGGGTTGGCCAGACTGAGTTGAGCTATGGCGAGCATCGGCCAGGCGTTGTTGTAGGTGCTGCCCCAGACATGATGGCCTTGTTTTAGTTTTAACAATTGCCCGGCCAGTTGATCGGCCCGATCTCCTCCCGGCTGCAGTTTTGTCCAGGCGAGTAATTGGGTGGCCAGGGTATAAGGTTTGCCATACCAGACGACTTGGCTGTTGGGGGCATTTTCAGGATCACCGCCGAGCAGTTGCCGTGCTCGCGATTGGTTGTTAGCAGAGTTGTCAGATTCGAGCATGGTCAGTGCGAGTAAAGCACGGGCTTCGAGAGGCAATTGATGGCGGTTATTGAATAACAGATCGTGGTAAGCATTTTCCGGATGCCCTGCGAGGGTGAGGGTGTAGGCGGTCAGGCAACGTTGGGATAGAGAGTAAGGGCTAGTGATTTTGCCCGAGTTTCGCAGTTGGGAAGAAAGGTATTTCCATAGATCCTGCAGGCTGCTAGCCGGTAAGTCAGCGCCGTTTTTTTCAGCTAAAGCCAGCGCCATACCGCCGTAGGCGCTGCCCCAGAGAATCGAATCAGAGGATCCTGGCCAATAGGCGAGCCCTCCATCCTGGGTTTGCATCGATAAGAGTCGTTGGCAACCGTAGGCAATCGCTTCGGAAATTTCTTCGGGGCTGCGTTTGAGCGAGGGCAGAGCCTTGCGCAGATTCTGTGTGGACAGCCAGGGTAGGGTGCTGGAGGTGGTTTGCTCAACACAGCCGTAGGGGTACTTGAGCAGGTAATCCACGGCATCAAGGGCTTCGATCATACGTGAGTTGGAAAAAGAGACCCGGATGGAGCCGCTGCCTTTGAGCAGGGCGGGATCGACCCCTGCAAGCAGATCGAAGGATTTATCTGGCTTAGATGATTTGGGGACAGACCCATTGAGTGTTTTGTTGTTGTGCAGGGTTAGTTGCTGGCTGTGGCGCAGCAGGGGAAGGGGGTAGGTCACGGGGATCGTTGATTCGACGCGGTCGAGCAGTTGATCGTTGTTGAGGGCGCGGACGCTCCAGGTCCACCTGGCATCGCCGAGGGCGGTGAAGATAACGGGGAATTGCAGCGCGGAGGTTTTTCCTGCAGCGATGTGCAGTGAGCGTTTGGTGATTTGCTCGTTGTTGCTGTCGACAGCAGTGAGGGGGACTGCGGTGGGGATGATGTTCGGTTGTGCGGTGAGGAATTTGGCCCGCTGGTCGAGTTTGACATGGATTTCCAGATCCAGATCTTGTTTGCTATTGTTGTGCAGCACGGCGCGCAGATCGATTTGATCACCGACGTTGGCAAAAACCGGTAGTGAGGGTTCGATGATGAGCGGTTTTTGAATAATGACTTTGCCCGAGGTGGAAGCAAAACGCTGCCCCTGATTGACCACGGCGATGACCCGGTATTCGGTGAGACTGTCCGGCGCGGGGAAGGAGGCGTGGATCTTGCCATCGGCATCGCTGATCAGGGAGCCGTTCCAGTAGGCCAGGGCTTTGAAATTTTTACGAACCATTGAAATGCCATTCTCTCCGCCAGGACCGCCGCCTCCGACGACGTAACCTTTGTTGGCAAAATCCAGGTCATTGGGGTTTTCGGGCAACAACGCGGAAACCGACTGACCGGTGAATACGGATAGCGGGTAAGGTGCGTTGAAAACGGATGAAGGGTCAGGGGTGGCATAACCGGTCAGGCTGAGCACGCCTTCATCGACGGCATAGAGCGTTACTTCCGCATTGCGCACAGGGTTATTCTGATGGTCGATGATTTGGGCGCTGAGCTCAATGTTTTGCCCAGGCTGCACGGTTCCACTGGGAGTTGCGAGATCGATGATGAGTCGAGAAGAGGGGTCATCCACTTTTAACTGGGCGTAACCAAGCCGGTATTCGGTATCGGGGTGTTGATGGCTGCTGTTCTGGATGCCACGAATGATAAGCACGGATACAAATACGTTGGGTGCGTCCTTGTTTTCGATGGGGATATCAATCACGCTTTGTTGGCTGGATATTTTTTGGGTGAAGCTGCGGCGCACGCCTTCACGCTCCACGGTGATCAAAGCGTGGCCGGTGATGGGACTTTTGATCAGCAGCTTGGCGGTGTCTCCCGCACGGTAACTGGTTTTGTCTGCGATGACATCGATGCGAGTGCCGTCGTGACGGGACCAACTGGGGGATTGCTCTTCGTCATAGATGTAGATTTTCCCTTTGCTGACGACGGGGCGGTGACTGGCATCCTCGGTGGTGAGGGTGAAAATGTAGTCGCCGGCTTGATCTAGTTGCAGTTCGGTGCTGCTTGGTAAAGCCGTGCCGGTTTCCGGATGTTCCGTCATTTGAATGTCGAGCTTTTGTTCCAGCACTGGTAAGGTGTGACTTTGATTACGGTGGCTGATGGTGCCTCCGGCGCCACGGACTTTTACGGTGTTCCAAACCAGTCGTTCGATTTTGAGGTCGGCTTTAACTGTTGGCGAGTAGGGTTTTCCGTCCTGACCGATACTGGCCAGAGAGAGCAGGAAGGGTTGGTGACTGCGCAGGGTGTTTTCTGGAAATGACATACCCAGATAGAAGTCCGAGCTGTGGACGGTGAAGGAAGTGCTGGCGGCTACGGTCTGTTGATTGATGTCGGTGATCTCCGTATTGAGATATATACGTAGAGGCAAGGGCTGTTCGTTGTTACCGGGTAAGGCGAGTTGGATATCCCCATCCCCTTGTGGAGTGAGGTCGAGGCTTTCACTGAGGTTAATGCTTGCGCTGGATTTCAGGGTGCTGTCTCCAAAGATATAATCTTCAAATTCTTTTGATCGGGGGTAGCTGGTATTTGCGCTGGCGTGCCATCTAAGCCGCGCTGATGACAGGGCTTTGCCCATGAAGTAGTGTGCGGAGACCGGAACGCTGATATCAGGGCTGTCCTGGGTGGGTAGTTGGTAGAGATTTTTGTTGGCCAGTTTGATCTCAAAAGTGTTTGGCCGGTAGTCGGCGACTTGGAAGGAGTGGCTGAAAACATTACGCCACTTGTGGCGTGAGGACGGACCGGCGGGATTGAAGTCGATCAGGACTTGGAAACGACCGAGAGTATTTTCGGGTAATTTGATTTCCTGATCGATGCTGCCGTGTGGGGAGACTTTGATCTGGCGGGTGAGAATAGTGCGGTGGCGGCTGTCAGTCACAGTGATTTTTGCAGCGGCCTGATCCGAGGCAGGATCGAGCAGTTGGGTTTGATCGGTGAGACGGGTCAGGCATTTCAGTTGCACCGTTTCTCCCGGTTTGTAAACGGGACGGTCGGTGAAGATGAGGGTGCGCCGTTGGGTTTTGTTATTTTTATCGAGATCATAATAGCGGTAGGGAACGTCGAAGCGCCAAAGGCTGATGGTATCCATATCGTTGTCGATTTCGATGACGTGGCGGTCATCCTTAAAACGAACCTCGAGCCATTGGGCTTGGTCTTTTAATAGTGGGGCATCAAGATCGATGGAGGCGAGCCCCTCGAGGTTGGTTTGAATTTGTTGCAGGGCAATCGCATCGTTATCAAAGAGCGTGAGGCTAGCTTCGGGAAGGGGCTGACCGCTGAGATGGGAGAAGGCATAGAGTAGGACTTGCTGACCGGATTTTTTCCATGCCAAGCCGATGTCGGTGAGCTGGATCAAGGCTTGCGCGCCTACAGCTTGTTCGTTGCGGGTTTGCGCTTCGGCTTCGGCGCAGAGGTAGTAGGCCCCCGGATTTTTGTTTTTGAGCAAGGTGTTCCAGTTCAAATTGATGCTTTCACTGTCATCGAGCACTTTGTTCTGTAACCAGGTATGAGTGTAAATGGTGCGCCCTGGAACCATTTCGAAGGGGATGCCGTTGTTTCGTTGCGAATAAGCGCCGTAACCACGCAGGGCAAAGATCAAGTTGTCTCCATCGAGTTTTTTGATTCGCACGGCCGTGTTTTTGGTATTGCCGACGATGATGGAAAAGTCTTTTTTGCCGGAGAGATTCTGTGCGGTATTAAATGCGGGCAGGTGGACAAAAGGGGCGTTGGGTGTAAAACGCAGCGCGTTTTGAGCCGTTTGTTGGCAGAAGGTCTGATCGAAGGCCGGCAGGCCTGCGGTGACTGAAACTTTGTATTCGAGGCCATAGTGGAATTTACCACTGATGTTGATGCCCGAGTAGTTGCGGTGGAATTTGAGCTCGTCCGGTTGCGGTGAGATTTTCACATATTGAGCGATGGTATCTTCGGTGATGACGGGGTGAAGGCGTTTGTTGAAGTTCAACGCGATACTGCGAGTGCCATCGTAGGGGTTCTGAGCTACTGCACTACGCAGTTTGAAAGATTTGAGGTATCCGAGCCGGCTGACTAATTTGCTTGAGGTTTTGGTTTTTTTATCACTGCTGGTGAAACCCTTGGGGATGACGAGGCTCCATTGATGGTCGACGGGGAGTTGGGTCAGGGCTTGAACCAGGATGAAGTGATCGGCGGCGAAGTTTTGTTGGTGCCCGGCTTGATCCGGGTAGGGTTGGAGTTTGAGCATTTTTTGCGCCGAGGGGCGACTGATTTTTGCTGAAATGGTGAGAGGTTTGGTGGCTTGATTGGAAAAATGTATTTTTTGGGCTGCCTGGGTGATATCGATGGGCGCATTAAAACGCAGCAGGATCGAAGGTGTGGGGGTGAGCGGAGTTGAGTAGGAAGAAAAGTAGGAGGGGTGGCGTTCGAAATGGAGTCGGGGCTCGGCATTTTTTTCTGCTTTTGCCTGCTGTGGGGGAGAAAACAGCGAGACCAGAGCTGTGAGTATGAGCAGAGGTTTTCTGGAGGGGAGGTGGCAGATGGTGGCAAGGTTCATTGGATGTTTTTTTGCGGATGAAAATGATGGATGGGTCTTCTTGTGTGTGGAATACGGAAGGGTGGGCGGGGATCTTTCAAAAAAGTTGAAAGAGTTCCCGAATTTTGAGATTCGTGGTAGAGTGTGGACTAAATGCCAGTAGAAGAGTCACAGCAGGAGCAAACATTGGAGGTCGGTTACGAGCGGACGCGCAAGAGTCTGATCGACCGGCTGGATGATTGGGAGGATCAAGGCGCCTGGAACGAGTTTTACCGGACTTATTGGCGCTTGATCCATCGAGTGTCGATGAAAGCAGGTTTGCCGAATGACGAGGCTTTTGATGTGGTGCAGGAAACGATCTTGACGATCGCCAAGCAGTGGAAAAAGGGGAAGACTTACGACGCGGAGAAAGGATCGTTTAAAAACTGGTTGATGAACGTGGCTCGCTGGAGAATTGCGGATCAGTTCAGGAAGCGGGGAAAAAATCCAGCGGCGCAGGCGGTGGCTACCGGCTTTCGTTTTTCGGATGAAGAATCATCGGGTCGTGGCACCGCCACGATCGAGCGTTTTGCAGATCCTAATGATGACCTTGAAAAGGTGTGGAATGTGGAGTGGAGCGAAAATCTAACGAGGGTGGCGCGGGCCAATGTGAAAGGAAAAGTATCGCCAAAACAGTTTCAGATTTTCGATTGTTATGTCATAAAGGAGTGGTCGGCGGCAAAAGTCAGGGAGGAACTGGGAGTCAGTATGGCTCAAGTGTATCTGGCAAAACACCGGGTGGGGGCTCTGATGAAGAAGGCGCTCGAGTCATTGGACGAGCAGAAACTTTGAACAATGTCGGGTGGAGAGGCAACGATGAATAAAGCAGATGACTTGATCGTCTACAAAAGAAGAGTGGGTTCACTATAAACAGGCTTATCGAAGGAAAAGACAACAGACCGGAAATTCCGGATTATGAGATTCTGCGCAAAATAGGCGGAGGGTCATATGGCGAGGTGTGGATGGCTCGCAGCGTGACGGGGTCTTTGCGTGCAGTGAAGGTGGTGCAGCGTAAGGATTTTGATCTGGAGCGCACTTATGAGAGGGAGTTCGAGGGGATCAAGAAATATGAGAATGTTTCCAAGGATCATCCGGCCTTGGTGGATGTGCTGCATGTTGGCAGGAACCGTGCAAAGGAATTTTATTTTTACGTGATGGAATTGGGTGATGACTGTTTTCACGGTCAGGAGATTGATCCGGATTCGTATGAACCACGCACCTTGAGTTCGGATTTGCGTGCGCGCCAGAGCACGGACGTGCAGAATGGGGTTACTTTGGGTATTCGCATTGCGGGTGCGCTGGGGCATTTGCATCAGAATGGCTTGACCCACCGGGATGTAAAACCTTCCAATGTCATTTTTGTCAATGGCGAGGCCAAATTGGCGGATATAGGTTTGGTGGCTCACAGTGGGCAGCGTTCTTTTGTTGGCACCGAGGGGTATATGCCGCCGGAAGGGCCCGGCACGGCTTCTGGGGATCTTTATAGTCTGGCGATGGTTCTTTATGAGGTGGCGACGGGAAAGGACCGTTTGGATTTTCCGGAATTGCCGACCAATTTGGAGTTGTCACCAACGGTGAACCGGGACGAGTGGCGGATGTTGAATACGGTGATCTGCCGCGCGGGGGCGCCGAATGCCCGCAAGCGTTATTCGAGTGCCGAGTCGCTGGTGGTGGCTCTGGAAAACATTCGTGAGCAGGAGGAAAAATCTGAAGCGCGATGGCATGGCCGGGCGTGGATGGCCGTGGCGGCGATATTTGTTTTATTTTTGGCGGGAGCGATTGGCTTGGTTTATTACAGTATCCCTCCGGCAACGGCACCTCCCTTGGAGCTAAGTAGTGTGGAAGAGGGTAACAGGGAGGACGGTGAAAATGGAGATGCGATCGGGCGGGCCACGATGCCTGGAGGCGGGGGCACTCCTGTCATTGTGGATTCTTTTTTTCCGGAAGTGGGGGATTTGTCGACTTCCGTGATGTCCAAGGAAATGCAGGCAATGGCGGCGGCGGCAGCGGCGGCGGCCAATGAGAAAGAGCAGGAGATGGCCTCTGCGGATGGTGATGGAAGTGCGGATATGCCGTCGGATAAAATTGAAAAGGAAGTGGAGCTGGCTGAGTTCAAAGTGTTCAGTCACCCGATTGGGGCGGTGGTGATGCATGAGGGCAAGGAGCTTGGCAGAACCCCGACGCGCTTTTTGACCTTTCCTCCAGGTAAGGTGGAACTGGTATTGAAGCTTCCGGGCTATCAGGAAAAGGTATTGATACGGGAGCTGATTGCAGGGCGTCAGTACGATAATACGACTTTGATCCGTGACCGTCGCCCGAAGGATAGTTCGGCGTGGGTGAATTATTTGGGGATTCGGTTTGAGGCGGGAGATGGTACGCATGTTTCGAGTGAAATCACCCGTGATCAATTCGGGATGTTTTTGGAAAAAACCCAGCGGCCATTTGCGGTGGCAGGTAAGCAGGGATTGGTTTTGGCGAATGAAGAGAGTCAGTGGGCCTTTTGCGATTGGATGACGGCTCAGGATCAGATGGAGGGGTATCTGGGAGAGAGCCAGTATCATCGGCCCCAGATCTCCGGCACACCGGGAAGGGACGGGACTTTTTTCTGTGTGATCGACAATGTGTTTGGTGGTGCTTTGGTGAGCAGTGATCCTTCCGGTGCCGGGGTGTATCGACGGGGGCATTTGATCGGCCGCACGCCGATGGAGCTGCGCGAGGTGCGTGCGGGACCATTCACGGTGACTTTGAAAAAAGAGGGGCATGGGGAGCAAATCCGTAGTGGTATGATCCAGCAAGACCGTGAACTGCAGGTCGAGGTGGATTTACAAAGGGATGGCAGTGTGATTTTCGGGGAGACTTGGAAAAACAGTCTGGGAATGAAATTTGTGCCAGTGGATAAGGATCTGATGGCATCTGCCTATGAAACCCGGGTTGTGGATTTTGATGCTTACTTGCTTGATGCCCCTCCGGCGGGGGGAAAACCAGCGGTGGGGTTCACTCAGGACCCGGATCATCCGGTGGTGGGAGTGAGTCTGAAGGATGCTGAAAATTTCTGTCAGTGGTTGACGGAAGTTGAGCGGACTTCAGGAAAGATTGAATCAAATGAAGAGTACCGCTTGCCGACCGATTTGGAGTGGAGCCGGATGGCGGAATTGGCTGGAGAGACTGGGGCGACCCCTGAGCGGCGGGACAGCAAAGTCCGTAAACATTTTCCCTGGGGAGCAGAGTGGCCACCACCACCGGGCAGTGGGAATTTTGCGGATAAAAGTGCCAAGGGGCGCTACGTGTTGAAAGGTTATGATGATGGTTTTGAAAAAACTTCACCAGTAGGCAATTACAAACCGAACCCGCTTGGTATTTACGATTTGGCGGGCAACGTGTGGGAATGGGTGAGTGATGCTTATAGTGGTGATACCGGTTTGCAAGTGGTGCGGGGCGGGGCGTGGAACGTGTCTGAGCGGGATTTGTTGCTGAGTTCTTACCGCAATGCCGTACCTCCAACGATCAGGGAAGGATTGTATGGTTTTCGTTGTGTGCTTTCGAAGGTGCAAGCGGAGGAAGGGCAAGTGGCAGTTTCTGTCGCGAAGCTTATGCAGTGATATGTTAAGAGATTTACAAAAAACGGTGAGAATACCAGGCTTATCACTTGCGCGTTACACTCATTTGAAAAAGAGTAAAAGCTATGGCGAATGAGCAGAACAAGGGGCGTGGTACCTGGATATTTCTTGGCATGGTGCTGGTCGTAGGACTGGTAGCAGTGGGTGTCCTCCTTGCTGCTTTGAGTAGTCATGAACTGGTGGAAGGTGGCTTGCATGTTTATGGCGTGGTGGCGACTCATCTGTGGTCACCATTCAGCGCCCCTCTTGCGGTTTTTTATCTCCTCTTGCTGGGAACACTTGGCCTGGTTTTTCTGTTCGGGCGATGTTTGTATCGTAAGTTTTTTGGCAAAAGCGAGGTTTGGCGTCAGTACCGAATCGACACCTTTTTTTGGGTAGAGTGGCAGTGGGACTACTCGTGGAAGGGCAAAGTGATTAATTTGTGGTGCGAATGTGATAAGTGTGCGGAAGTGATGAAACCCAAAGTAGTTCCCGATGGGGACAGTGGGCTGGGGGTTCGTTTTATATGTAACCTGTGTGGTAAGCAGAGTACGACGATACGTTCGGCGGAGAGTGAGCGGGAGGCTCTTGACCGGGTGGAGAAAAAAATCGCTCGTAAGATCAGGGTGGGGAAATACCGAGGGGAAATAGATGGACGGGTATTGGACGGCGGGAATAAGGGGTGTTTTTAGTCGGTTGTTGGAGAATTTTGATGCGAGGTTGCTTGCAGGAATTATGAAAGTTTTCAGCGATAGTTTTTCTGTTTCCACCAGTGGAAAAGGAACTTATGAGATAAGTGATGAGATTGCCCGGGTGGTTGATGAGAGCGGGGTGGAAAGTGGAGTGGCGACGGTTTTTGTCTGTCATACAAGTTGTAGTTTGGTGATCATGGAGAATGCGGATCCGTCTGCGCGTACGGATTTGCATGCTTTTTTTGATCATTTGGTGCCGGAAGACACCCCTTACTTTGTCCACACTTATGAAGGGCCTGACGATATGCCGTCACACATCCGCATGTGCCTGACCGACGTTGATAAAAATATCCCAGTGCTGCAAGGGGAGCTGGCCCTAGGCACGTGGCAGGGTTTGTTTTTGTTTGAACATCGCCGCGCACCACACACCCGCCGGATTGCGGTCACGGTGATGGGAGAATGATCAAGGGTTAGCTATTTCTGCGATGATTGCAATTGAGGTGCTTGGATGGTATATTATTTGCTATGGACAGCGGGAAAGGAAAAAATCGTATCGCCAGGGGCTTGTTATTAGCGGGTTTGCTGTATGTGGGGTGCGTGGTTTTGCCGCTATCTGGTAAAGCCGAGATCGTCACTCGCGAGCTGGGTAAAAACAGCAAAGGGCAAACCGTCAGCGGTTATGTTTTCCAGCCGGGGCGTTCTTATCAGCGCCGCCCGCGCAGATCAAATTCAGTTTTTGGAGGACGCAGGGATTATGGGCGCCGCGGTCGTGGCATTGATTATGGCTATCGCTACCCACTCTATGCGCCGGCTTTTTATTATTATGTGCCGCACAGCTATTCCTACCCGATCCACCGATACCATCATGGAGGGGGGAGTATATCGGTGCATGTGAGCTTTTGAAGGGAGGCTAGCGCACCATGATGCTCACCGCATGGTTCAATGGAACTTTGGCGAGATCGGGGGCGTAGTGAAATACACGCTTGGCAGGCTTGCCTGCAGATTCGGCCGCATAGATGCCGACTTCGAGTCGTTTGGGCAGGGTGCTCTCAGTGTCTACTGGAGTGATGGAAAGGCTGATAGTATTTTTCCCTTTGATCAGTCCACCGATGATAAGGTCACGCCCGTCATCGTTTTTGAGACGGCTTATGTGGTTACCCCGATTGACGTTGACGGTGACGTCGAAGCCATTGGCTGCAATCCATAACTCAGCTAAGTAAGCCGGGGGGGCGACAGGTTTGGCGACGAGGGGAGCCAGACCGATGGGTTGGAAAGCGGGATTTTTCAGGAAAGAGAAATCAGCGTTGCGGATTTTTAGTAACAGATCGGGATCATTGCCGAATTTGATAATGCGCAGGTTGTCGAATTTCCACTGATTGGATTCACGCACATATTTGAGCACCATGAAATTGTCGCTGATAATTTGATTGCCGCCGAGGCCGAAGTCGGCTTTACCAAAATAGACAGCATTGGCGGTGTCACCTTTGACTAGAATATCCAGCAGGGTGAGCTGGGTTAGGGCGGGAGCTTGGAGAGGAACGGCAAACATGGCATCGGGGAAACGCAAGCGCTGCGAGATGATACGGTTGCGGGTATCCATCTGGCGGTAAGCGGCCGTGCTTGTTTGCCAGCTTTTGTAATCTTTATTGATCATGGCCGTGCGCCAGGCGGCGTAGGCGGTCTCAAGAGTGGCTTGCAGCTCGGGACTGGATTTGCTGGTTGCATCAGCGGCTGGAGCTAGTCTGGGCAGCAGGCAGCAGAGGGCAAGAAGAGTGAGTGTGATTCGAGGCTTCATGATCAGAGTTGTCTGGATACCATGGCACAGTTTTTTGCATTGTGCTCAATAGAGTATATAGGAATTACGAAAACCTTTCGCCCTTGGCTTGAATTTTGCTTTGATCTGATTGATATAGACCTTTTTAAACTTTGCTTATTTTGTTCCAGAAAATTATATGAGACCGGCGATCAACGCAGTTGTAGACCGGCAAAACGAACTGCTCTCCCAAGCGGAGAGTTTCGTTTATAAGAAGATCGAGAACGGTCAGGATCTTCACGCCCACGTTTATTACCCAAAAGGGGAAAGGCGCGGAACGGATCGCCCGGTGGTGATGTTTTTTTATAGCAGCTCTTGGGATCAGGGGGAGGTCACACAGTTCGGCCCGCATTGTTTGTATTTTGCCGATCGGGGTGCGATCACCATGCTGATTGAATACCGGGTGAGTTCTACTCACGGTACCGGGCCGATGGAGGCGATGGCGGATGCCCGAACGGCGATTCGCTGGGTGCGCTACAACAAGGAGCATTTTGGCGCTGACGAGTTTAAAATCGTGGGAGCAGGTGGTATGGCAGGTGCCCATCTGGTGTTGACCGCAGCGATGATCAAGGATTTTTCAGATGACGAGACGGATGTGCAGCTCAGTTGTGTACCAAATGCAATGATTCTGTTCAGTCCAATAGTGGATATTTCAAAGAAGGGCTATGGCTTGGATCATTTCAAGGACACCAAGGAGGCTCGCAAGGCGAGTCCCATTCGTCACATGCAAAAAAAACTACCGCCGTGTATTTTGTTTCATGGCACGGCTGACCGGATGGTGCCGTTCAGTGGGGTGAAAAAATTTGTCAGCAAGATGAAGTGGCGGCGCAATGTCTGCGAGCTAGTGGATTTCGAGGGTCACGATCACAGTTTTTATAATATGAATGTCGATGTGGTGGCTTATGAAGGAACCATCAGCGCCGCAGATCGTTTTTTAGTGGAGCAGGGGTTTTTGGATTCCAATGAGGAAGACGATGGTACACCGAGGTTGCTGTCGTGGCGTGAGAGGGAGTAGTTTTTTTAGCTTGCCTAGTTGGACAAGAAGATGGCAAAGTGTTCGAACTATGAATCAAGAAGTCGAAAAAAAATCTCCTGTTTTGAAATATATTGGTTGTGGCTGCCTGAGCTTGGTGGTGCTGGGAGTGATAGGGGTTGTGGTGGTGGGTTTGGGTATAGGAAAAGCGCTGAAGAGTAATGCTCCTTACAAAGATTCCATCGTTGCCGTTCAGGCGAATCAGGTGGCGATTGAAGCTCTGGGCGAACCGATCAAACCTGGGTTCATGCCATCGGGCAGCATTAATATTGAAAATGACGGTGGAAACGTGACTTTCTCAATTCCGGTGTCAGGCCCAAAAGGCAGCGGAACCATTACCGTCAAAGGCACCAAAGCTGGGGGAGTTTGGAGCTACGACACCTGGCAGCTCAAAGTGGATGGGAAGGAAGAGGTGATCGAGTTGGGCAAAAAATAGCGCAGTTGGGAAAGAGAGGGCGGGCAGAATAAGGTGCCGTGGGCAAGCGGAGCGCTTGCCCTACAATGGGGGCTTATTTTTTGTTGGGTTTGCCTTTGTTATTGCCTTTTTTCTTCCTGGGAGCGGGGATTTTCCATTTGGGGTCGGGTTGATGACCTTCTTCCATATACTTTACCGCCCGTTTGACGATGGCGGGGTGTTCGCTGGCGATGTTTTGGTCTTCGCTGAGGTCACTGGAGAGGTCGTAGAGTTCTACTTTTCCAGTTAACATGGGCTTGCGGATGGCTTTCCATTTACCGAATTGCACCGCTTGTTTGCTGCCTTGTTCGTAGAATTCCCAATACAGGTAGGGGTGTTTTTTTTGTTGACCGTTTTCGCCTAAGAGGGTGGGCACGAGGCTGATGGATTGAATATTGCCGGGGGCTTTGCCGCCAGACAGCTCTGCGGCGGTGGCCATGAAGTCACCAAAATAAGCGGGGTGCTGGGAAATCCGGCCGGGGGCGATTTTACTGGGCCACCAAGCGATGGTAGGGACGCGGGTGCCGCCTTCATAGAGCGCGCGTTTGATGCCGCGCAGGGGGCCGCTGGCTTGAAAAAACTCGGGGTGATTGCCGCCTTCTTGGTGCGGGCCGTTGTCGGAGGTGAAGATCACCAGGGTATTGTCAGCGATTTTTTTCTGCTCCAGTAAAGTGACGATGCGGCCGAT
The DNA here is from genome assembly GCA_024277195.1 of Verrucomicrobiota bacterium. Taxonomy (GTDB): domain Bacteria; phylum Verrucomicrobiota; class Verrucomicrobiia; order Verrucomicrobiales; family DEV007; genus JAADHD01. The sequence goes on from JAJRVS010000001.1 coordinate 60,534, forward strand.
GTCACGATCCATCAGAGTGATCATGGCTGCCTGCCCCTTGTCGGGATCAGGCCAGTCTTTGTCGGAATAAATGCCATGGTCGGGTACGTCCTGACCGTTGCCGGTGCCACGAGTGCCTTCGTTGTTGGCGTGTGGCACGTTGAATGCGAGATATAAAAAGAAAGGTTCGTCGTTTTTTGCTTTGCCGATGTAGTCCAGGGCTTCCTGGGCAAAAAGTCCGTGAGCGTAGTCGATGCGACCTTCGGGCGTGGCCCAACCGGCACCGTCATCGGGCAGGCCTTTTTCCTTGCGTAAAGCAGTGTAAGCCGGGTCGGTGATGTTGCGCAGCTTGACGATCTCCGAGTTGCGGATCAGGAATTCCGGGTAGTGGTTGTGGGCGTGGCGTTGGTTGAGGTAACCAAAAAAGTAATCAAACCCTTGTTTGTTGGGATGGCCTGATGAGTTCAACTCGCCGAGCCCCCATTTGCCAATCAGCGCGGTTTTGTATCCAGCGCCTTTCAGGACTTCGGCGACGGTGACATCTTGATCGCGCAGGGTTTGTGCTTGCATGTCTTTGCGTCCAGCGTTGCCGCGCACCCACGTGCGCCCGGTGTGCTGTCCGGTCATCAGGACGGATCGTGAAGGGGCGCAAACGGTCGATCCGGCATAGAAGTTGGTGAGCTTGAGCCCTTCTTTGGCCATGCGGTCGAGATTGGGGGTTTTGATCAGCTTCTGGCCAAAACAACCAATGTCGCCATAACCCAGGTCATCAGCCAGGATGAAGATGATGTTGGGTTTTTTTTGGTTCTGTGCGGTGGCAGGTGTGGGGGCGAGATAGAATGCTGCCGATAAGAGCAGCAGGGCGAAAAAGGAAAAATTCGAGATTTTCATATAGTGATGATTGAAAGGGATGGACGGCGCTTTAACAAGCTACGTGATGACGCTATGGATACGGGTAAGGGGGAAGAATGGGGAACCGCGAATGGACACTAGGGAACACGAACCTCCTGCGCCAAGGCTTCGGCGGTCAAGATGGCAAGAATGTTGAGGCGGGCAGGCAAACCCGCATCCCAGCAGGTTTGCCGGTAGTGAAAACAGGCCTTTAGTTTGCTTGGCTCAGGTTTTCGCTGATGCGGCGGCAGACTTCTTCGACGTTTTCTTTCGAGTTGAAGGCCGAGATACGGAAGTAACCTTCGCCGGCGGCGCCAAAGCCGGATCCGGGGGTGACGACTACGTTGAGCTCGTTAAGCATTTTGTCGAACATGCCCCATGAATCGACTCCGTCAGGACAGGCGACCCACACGTAAGGTGAGTTGATACCTCCATAAACGGTGAGTCCGGCAGTCACGCAGGTATCGCGGATGAGGTCAGCGTTGCCCATGTAGTGGTCGACTAGATTTTTTACCTGCTGCTTGCCCGCATCGCTAAACACCGCTTCGGCTCCGCGTTGGATGGGGTAACTGGCTCCATTGAATTTGGTGCTTTGGCGTCTCGACCACAAAGGGTGGATCGCTTGCTCTTTGCCGTCGCTGGTTTTGCCCATCAGGCTTTTGGGGATAATGGTGTAGGCACAACGCACTCCAGTGAAACCAGCATTTTTTGAAAAGGAACGGAATTCGATGGCACAGTCACGCGCGCCGTCGATTTCGAAAATGGAATGGGGAACGTCGTCTTCGCGGATGAAGGCCTCGTAGGCTGCGTCGTAGAGGATGATGGCGTCGTTCTCTTTGGCAAAAGCAACCCAGGCGGCGAGTTGTTCCCGACTGATCGTCGTGCCGGTAGGATTGTTGGGGTAACAAAGATAGATCAGATCGACTTTTTCTTCGTTTGGGATAGTTGGCACAAAATTATTCTCTGCGGTGCAAGGCAGATAGAGAAGGCCGCTGTAATTGCCGGCTTCATCGGAATCCCCGGTATTGCCGGCCATCACATTGGTATCGACATAAACTGGATAGACGGGATCGGTGATGACGATGCGGTTGCCTGATCCAAAGATATCAAGAATGTTACCGGTATCGCATTTGGCCCCGTCGGAAATAAAGATCTCATCGGCACTGATGTCGATTCCTTGGAATTGGTTGTCAGCGATGGCTTCGCGCAAAAAAGCGTAACCTTGTTCTGGTCCGTAACCGTGGAAATCCTTGTGGCTTCCCAAGTCATCGATGGCGGCATGCATGGCTTCGCGGCAGGCTTCGGGTAGTGGTTCGGTCACGTCACCGATGCCACAACGAATCAGGGTTTTGGCGGCTTCGGGATTGGCTTCAGTGAAAGCTGTGACACGGCGGCCGATTTCGGGAAAAAGGTAGCCGGCTTTGAGTTTCAGGTAGTTGTCGTTGATTTGTGGCATGAGAAGAAGGCGGTAGGTGTTTAGGCTATAGGGTGAGCATGGGAAAAGGCGCTTTCCGTGGGTTACGGAGTGCCTTTATAGTCAGGCGATTTTCTTGTAGATCAAGTAATCGCTGCGGTAAAGTTACTCAGCGTCGGCGGCGATCAATTTCGCTGGTGATTCCGCTCTTTCAAATACTGTGTTCCGCCAATGGCAAATGAATAAAGGTAAGTGGCGAAGAAGGGTGCTGCGATCAATGGGGCAAGCTTTGGCACGAGCCATGCCGCTATCAATACGACGTTGACCAGAGCAATGGCTGTGGCGCTGTTTGCGCGTCCCCGGATGAGGAAGGTGAATTTGAATGGCGCCAACATCGTCATGGTGTGGAAAATAAATATCAGCACCAGATAAGGCTGGGGATCCACTTGATACAATCCTGCCAGCAGCAGAACGAAGATCATGTGGCGCATAAGTTCGTTGGTCGGAGTGCCATTGCCTGATACTTCGTCAGGGTTTAATCGACCTGTTAGACGGATAATGATGGCGGTCGCAGGGATCATGCCGATGAGCAACATCCCTATTCCATAATGAGCGCTGATTATCAGGACTAAGCTTACATGGACAACGGTGTCGCAGACATTGTCGAGGTGGGCTCCCAGTAGGCTGCCAATTTTCAACTTTCTCGCCAGCACGCCATCGAGGTCGTCCATAAAATTGTTGAAAATCAAAAAGGGAATTAGATAAACATAGCCTTCGTCTAAGAACAGCAAGCCAATCGGCAATACGCCGAGGATCGATGCGGCATTCGCCAGATTTCGATAGACAAAGTTTCCCTGGGCTTTCTCCATGTAACTGGCTGGTTTTTTACCTAGGTAACAATTGGTCCAATGCGGCGTCGCTTGCTGAGCGGTGGGGAATGGATGGGGTATTGGCGAACAAAATTTCGGCGGCGAGCAGATCCTTTCCGGTATCAACTTCGTACCATAGGTCAGCTTCGAAAAAGACGGCTTCGAAAGAAAGTGTGCCGTCGGCGATCAATTCGGCGAATACGATTTCGTAATAGTCACCCAATTCCTTATTGGTTACGTAGCGACTTAATCGGGCTTCGACTTTTTTCCACGAAGCAAGGGACAAGCTATAGACATTAACGGTCTTATACTGGTGGGCGTCGAGATGGGCGTCATCGTTCATTCGAAAAGCGGTGACTTGCTGACTTGAATCGAGCTCGACGGTGGTGCCGTTCATCCAAGGCAGCATTTTGGAGACCGCCATTTTATCAGGGTAGAGCATGCGGTCTAGCAATTGGGTTTCAAAAATAAGATCGCTTTCCACCAGTAAAAAGGGTTCATCGATCACCTCGCGAGCTAGCCACAGGGAGTAAAGATTGTTGGTGCTGCGATAGACGGGATTGAAGACGTAATCAATCTTCATGTCTCCAGCGTAGAGCTGAAGGGCTTCCTCGATCTGGTCGCTCAAGTGTCCGATCACTACGATCAAACGTTTGAATCCCTGATCACGCAAATTACCGATCAGCCGTTTCAGGATGGACACGCCATTGATTTCAGTGAGGCATTTGGGGGCGGCCGTGGTTAAGGGCTGAAGGCGGGATCCGGTGCCAGCAGCCAACAGCAGCGCACAAGTGATTTTGGTTTTTTGAGTCCCTATGTGAAAACGAAGTGGCTGATCTTGCGGGGCTTGAGAAGCTGGGGTAACAGAATTAGGGGTGATCGGGAGGGGGGCGCGTGCTTTGGTGGGAGCAAGTCGAGGAAGTGCGTTTTTATTCATATTATATTGTCCTTGGGTCCAGGGGGGGGGAGCTCCCCAGTTTGTGTGGTAAAAAATACCACGACGACCGTAGCTCAATAGACTTTCCTCCATTCAGGGTCGATACCCTGAAAAACAGATGCCTTACAGAAATCAAGGCAGTGTTACATTTCCGGCACAATCATACGAGACGATGAGGGGGAGGGCAAGCCGAAAGGCTTAAATGCAGGAAATAGTGCCTTGGCCTGTAGGGGGTGGCGGCGGGAAGGCGGTAGGTGTTTAGGCTGTAGGCCATAATAATGGCATGAAAAAGGCGCGTTCCGCATGATGCGGAGCGCGCCTTTATATTCAATCGCTTTGATAGAGATCAAGTAGATCGGTCTATCGTATCCAGTTGCTTTTTAGGCAGTGGCTGCTACAAAGCGTTCGGCGACGGCGTCCCAGTTGACCACGTTCCAGAAGGCTCCGAGGTAGTCGGGACGGCGGTTCTGGTAGTTGAGGTAATAAGCGTGTTCCCACACATCAACTCCGAGGACCGGGGTGCCGGACCCGTCCATCAGTGGATTATCCTGATTGGGGCTGGATGAGACGACCAATGCGCCGTCTTTCACGCTGAGCCATGCCCAGCCTGAGCCAAAACGGGTCATGCCGGCAGTGGCGAATTTTTCTTTGAGTCCGTCGAAGCTGCCAAAAGCGCTGTCGATGGCTGCGGCGAGATCGCCTGAAGGAGTGCCGCCGGCGTTGGGTCCCATGATGGTCCAGAAAAACGAGTGGTTCCAGTGTCCGCCACCGTTGTTGCGCACCGCGCCACGGATGTTCTCTGGCACAGCGTCGAGGTCTTTGACCAAGTCGCAGATCGATTTGGCTTCCAGTTCGGCGTTGCCTTCGAGTGCTTTGTTGAGGTTAGCGACATAAGCGGCGTGATGTTTGCCGTGGTGGATCTCCATCGTCTGGGTGTCGATGGTGGGTTCCAGTGCGTCGTGCGCGTAGGGGAGTTCAGGTAATGTATGTGCCATGGTATTGCGTGGTTTTGTTTTTGAGTTAATTGAAGTTCAGAAATCCGCTCGGTGAGTTAAGTCGAAGAGCAGCAGGTTCTGCCGTCTGGTCGGATGACCAGGCGACGGGGGAATATGATAGAGCGGATGTTTGGGTGGGGCAATTTGAAATTTGAGGGGAGAACAAATATGGAAATTTGTGTTACGGCGGGTAGGAAAACCCGCGCTCCTGTGGAGGGCGTTTGGACTTTAGGGGGTTCAAACGTTTGCGCTCAGGGTGATCAATGAAATCTCCGGGGGGCAGCAGAAGCGGACGTGGGGGAAGAGGGTGCCGACGCCCCGGGTGACGTAGATGTGGCTGTCTTGGCGGCGGTAGAGACCGGAGACGTAATTTTTGCCCCACGAGGGTAGGCGAATGGCTCCGAGGAAGGGGGCGCAGACTTGTCCGCCGTGGGTGTGACCGGAGACTTGCAGAACCAGACGGGGGTCGTTGCAGATGCGGTCGAAGTAGTCGGGTTCGTGAACGGCAAGGATCACAGGCGGACTGTTGGCGGGAGATTTTGGGGAAGAGGGCAGGGCGTGTTGATAATCAGCGGCTCCGGCCCAGGCGCTGCCGAGGCCGGCGAGTTGGAAGGGACTGTGGCGGTAGCTTAGGGTGGTGGTTTGATTGCGCAGCACTTCGACCCCGGCGGCAGTGAGTTGGCGAGTGATGTGGCCAGCGCCAGACCAGTGATCGTGGTTTCCTAACACGGCAAACACACCGAGCGGGGCGCTGAGTTGGGAGAGGTGTTGGGCCAGCGGTTCGATTGGTTCGCTGTCATGGCTGACATAATCACCGCAGAGGATGATCAGATCGGGCTTCTGGGCCTTGATCATTTTGACACAGCGGTCGATCAATTCGCCTTCCTGTAGTTCGTCAAAATGAAAGTCGGCGACCATGGCGATGCGCAGGCCGTCGAGTTGGGCATGGGTTGGCTTGAGTGGGCAATTGACTTTTTCAACGGTCAGCTGATGGCGCTCGATCAGGTTGCCGTAAGCGAGTGAGCCGGTTCCGGCGGCTCCGAGTAGACCGGTTCCGAGGGCGGCGCGTCTGGTGAAAAGTTTCATCTTACCTAGCATTGCGATTAGATGGGTGGGGGTCGGGTAAGGCTGCTGTTATTGTTTAAAACTCGATGCCGAAGAAGTGTTTCAAAATTAATGCGAGCAGGGCGTAAAGAGCCATGGTGACCAGGCAGCAGATGATGAGTGCGGGCCAGAAGGTGAGCCCCCGGCGTAGCAGGTAGGGGAAGATCAGGAACATCGGCAGCGAAGGCAGCACCCACCAGAAGACTCCGGTGGAATGTTGGGCGAGTTTTTGTGTGCGCTCGGCGGGATCGCTGATGCCGTAGTAGATCCAGAAAAAAGTTAGCACAGAGAGCAGCGGCAGTGAGGCCAGCAGTGCGCCGAGCCAGGGGCGGCTGTGGCGGATAACGATCTCACTGACCAAGTACACCGTGCCCGCGGAGATGGCGAGTTTGGCGATGAGCTTGAGGGTTTCCATAGGGACAAAAGCTCAGAGGGAGGACAGATTGTAGGAGGCCCAGCGGTAGCTGAAGCCTTTGTCAATTTGTTCTATCTGCGGCTCATGAAGATGCTGAGGATGTAATAAAACATCAGCGCTACTCCGGCGAACAAAGAGAGGGCGGCCGCGACGTACTGGGTCGTGCGGTACTGGTGGATGAGATTGGAGGTTGAATATAATACGGAAGCCCCGGCGAGCAGCACCATCGCTCCGGAAAAAAGGGTGCCGAGGTTATAGCCAAAAAAGTAACTCACTACGATGAAACCCAAAGCCACAAAAGAGGCGACGGTGATAAAACCACGCAGGAATGAGAAGTCGGCTTTGGTGGTGAATGCGACGAGGGTGATGCCACCAAAAAGAAAAGCGGTCATGACGCCTGCTTTGCCAATGGCTTCGGGGTCGTATGTTTTGGCGATGTAGAGCAGTGGCAGGAAGAGTAAGGCTTCTGCGGCGACAAATAGTCCAAGTCCGAGATATTGAGCGCCCTTTGAAGTGCTGGACATGGCCCAGCTGTTTGAAAGCCATGATACTAGCATGAAGCCTCCCAAGACAAGCATCCAGCTACTGGATAAGGTTTGGGCAAGTTGTCCGGCCCAGGATTGGCTGAGGATGAAAGCTTCGAGCCCGGCAAAAGCGGCGATCGCCAGTGCCAGATGAATATAAGTGCGGCGGATGAACAGGGTGCGTTCGGAGGCTTCCGCATTGGCGACGACGTAAGGGTTGGCGTATTCCATAGTATAGAGTGGTAGTTGTGTTTGTTTTTGAAAAGGCGGGAGAGTATAGTGATGGCTTACGTTAAAGCGCAACGGTGCATCAGCTTTGTTTGAAATTAACAGGGGATGAGTTGTGGAGCAAGTTTATTCACTTGCCCGGCGTTGGCGCACGGCTTCAAACAGGCAGACGGCGGTGGCGTTGGAGACGTTGAGGCATTCGACCTTGCCGGCCATGGGGATACGGATCAGTTGGTCGCATTGTTCGCTGGTGAGACGGCGCATGCCGTTCTCTTCCGCACCGAGGGTGATGGCGAGTGCTCCGGTGAGCGAGGTGTCGTAGAGATCGACGGTGGCTTGGTCAGAAGTGCCGACGATGTGCACTTGGTGATCATCGCGCAGTTTGGTCATGCAGCGGGCGAGATTGCCGACGGGGACCACCGGCACGTGACTGGCCGCGCCGCAGGCGATGCGGCGGACGGTGTCGGTGATCTTGGCGGCTTTGTTTTTTGGAATAATGATAGCATCCACTCCGGCGCCGTCGGCTGAGCGCAGGCAGGCGCCGAGGTTGTGCGGGTCCTGGACTCCATCGAGAATGAGAAATAAGACGTCGGGTTTATTCTCGGCGAGTTCGTAAAGTTCGCTTTCGGAAAGCTCGGCGAGAAAGGCGCTGCCCCGGTCGTGTTGGTTCTGGCGGGCAGTGTGGCTGCCGCCTACGGGCGGGCGGGGACGATTGGGGCGAGATGATCGGCGAGACATGGGCGGAAGCAGTTAGAAATATGTATTCAGAATTCAGTATTTGTGAAATTTTGCAAGTAGGAAGTAGGTGGCTTCTTTTACAATTTCAAATGTCAGGTCTCAAATTTCAAATATTTAAGTCCAAATACTCAAGTTTAAAATGCCAGCTTGAATTTTTTTTTTAATGAACGAATGTAGCAAGTGCTACTCATAGCGATCCGGTAAACGATGGTCGCTGGGTTCTGGAATCATGGCGAAAAATGACAAAACGGTAGAGTTGGAGGGAACTATTCACACGGTTCTTCCTGGGACGATGTTCCGGGTAGAGTTGGAGAATGGTCACTTGGTATTGGGTCATATTTCGGGCAAAATGAGAAAGCGTTTCATTCGTTTGGTCGCAGGCGACCGGGTGAAGTTGGAGATGTCTCCTTACGATACGGAAAAAGCGCGTATCGTTTACCGCATGGGCAATCGTCCCCCTCGCATGGGTGGCAGTCGTCCGGGCGCGGGTCGTGGTCAACCACGTCGCCGATAGTTTTTATTCTTTTCGCCGGAAGACGGCTACGTGTCGGTCGACGGATTTACCGATGGTGGGCAGCTTTCTGGACTCTAGGTTTTGTTGGCTGTCGATGAGCTGGCCGCCGAGTTTCTGGATCGCGTTGAGCGCTAGTTGGTGCTCCTCGTCAAAATAGGAGGTGATCACCAGTTGGCCGTCGTCTTTGAGTTTGGCCAGGGCCTGCTCAAAAATTTCCTCCCATACCCGATCACCGTTGTAAAAATTCTGGTGACGCATGAAAACAACGTCAAAGTGCTCGTCGAGGGCGCGGTGGCTGTCGAGTTTGGAGGCGTCTCCGGTTAGAAACTGGTAGTCTTTTTGAATATTTTGTTCCGTATGGGTTCCTGAACGGAAGCGCCGTTGGGCGTCGGCGATCTCGCGGGCGCGTACGTCCACACCGAGCAGTTCGACTTTTTTCAAGCCATCGCCTAGCTCCGGTTTTTTCATCTTGGCGAAAAAATCCGTCAGGGTTCCGGCTTCGTTGCATGAACCGCAGGCGAGGTTGAGGATGCGGGTGCTGTTATCGGAATTCGGCGGTTGAGCTTTGTTTTGCGGCCCAACAACCCGTTGCAGCATTTTATCCAAACGCTGCATGTCGGTATTAAGTTTTTCTTGATAGGATGACATGGCCGCTCCGCTTTTTAGAAATCGCGGAATCCCCATTGTTCACCTAATCCGAGGCAGTCGTCAAGTGGACGGATGCCGCCGGAGGGCGTGGGATGCAACAAACAACTGGCGGCGATGCAGCTGGCTGTGGTGAGGGATTCCTCGATACTCAAATTCTCGTGCAAGCCATAAACGATGCCAGCAGCAAAGGCGTCACCGGCTCCAACGGCTCCTCGGATGACTTTATCGGGCATGGCGACGGAGCCTGCGGTGAAGGCTCCTTGTTTGCTATCAATCGCGACGGCACCGAGTGGGGCGTGGATGACCACTCGCTGTTGCACGCCCATGTCGAGGATAGTGCGGGCGGCTTTGAGCGCGTTTTTCGCAGAAAATTCCTGGTGAAGATCTATCCCGGACAGGCGGGAGGCTTCAAATTCATTGGTGAGCAGTACGTCGATGTGAGGCAGTGAGGGACTGACGATGTCGGTGAAGTTGCCTCCCTCCGCACTAACCAGATCGACCACGGTGAGCAGCCCGCGGCTGCGCGCGTCGGCAAGCAGGGAGGATGCGCGGGTTCCTTTATCAGTTAGTTGGTCGAGTGTGTCGAGCAGTAAGAGGTAGCCGAGATAGAAGATGCGGGCATCAACGCGGTCGAAATCCAGATCCTGTTCACTGAAAAGAGCGTTGGCTCCGCGTTGATGGAAAAAGGTCCGCCGTCCGTCAGCTTCCACCGTCATCACATCGGTGTAGGAGGTGGGGGCCTGATCAGTGGTTTTAAGTTGGGCGGTATCGATCTGGTGTGCTTGGCAGTCGGCGAGAATCCAACGTCCGTCCGCATCGTCACCGACCAATCCGGCGGCAGCCAAAGGGAAAGGTGGACCGCCGGGGAAAAGTCGCGCGATGTCTTTGCTGAGATTATAAGGGCCGCCGCCGTTGCTACTCTCCTTGCTTACAATAGTCGCCAGGGCATCCTGAGGCGGCCAGGCATCGATCATTTTCACATGATCGACGATGTAGCTACCTGCGGCGAGGATTCCCTTGCGTTCCATAATGGAAAAATCTTAGAGCGAAACGGCGCGTGCGTTTTGTTGTGATTCCAGTGCTGCGGCAAAAACCTGATGACTGGCAACGGCTTCCTCAGGAGTGGCACATCCAAAACGGCCATTGAGTTCATCTGCGCGTTCAGCCATGAAGCCCGCCCACATTTGTTGCAGCACATCGGGGAATCCGACTTCAAATATACCACCGGTGATGGTTTTGAAAGGCACTTCGAATCCGAGATCTTCCTGCACCCATTCCTGCTTACCGCTTTCTGAGTCGCGTTGGAAGGTCCACAGGGTTTTCGGGTTTTTAGTAGAGAATCGAATGCCGGCGTCGGTGCCGAGAATTTCGATCGACCAGCTATCGGTTTCGCCGGGTGCGAGGCGTTTGGTTTCCCAGCGCATCGGCGTGCTTTTGCCATTGATGTCGACATCGAGGTGCAGCAGGGCGTTGTCCCAGGTGTCGCAGGCGGCGCTGCCACCTTTGCCGTCGGGGCGCTCGGTGTAGATCTGTTGTAGTTGGGCATAGACCTGGCTGGGTTTCCAACCGAGGCGCAGCGGCACATGGGCGACGTGCATGCCGAGGTCGCCCATCACACCGATCTCTCCGCAGAATTGGGTTTGGCGTTTCCAGTTGATCGTTTTGTTGGGATCCAGATCACTGGAGTGATGAAAAGCGCAGACCACTTGGATTGGCACTCCGAGGCGGTCTTGTTTGACAAAATCGATCACCCGTTGCGTGCCTGGCAAGAAGGGGAACTCCGAGCTGCAGCGCACAAAACAACCGCTGGATTTGGCGGCGGCGGCGATTTTCTCAGCGGCGGCCAGATCGATGCCAAAAGGTTTCTCGGCGAGCAGATCCTTGCCGGCGGCTAATACGTCGAGATAGACTTTTTCATGCAGGTGATGCGGGATAGCGCAGTAGATCACGTCCACGTCCGGGTCGGCGAGCAACTCGTGGTAGTCGGTGGTCAACAGGCGCACGGTGGGCACTTGTTTGAACCACTCGAGAGCGGGCTCTGACAAGTCGGCTACACCGACGAGTTCAGCATTGACAGGGAAATCGTTGAGCACGAACCAGCGTCCAAAAGCGGAGGCGGCTTCTTTGCCCATCAGGCCGCCGCCGATGATGCCGACGCGCACGGTGGGTTTAGTGGATGAATCTGACATGATAGTAAGTATAAGTGTTATCTGTCGATTGAGTTTATTTGCTCACGATGGCGAGTGCGTCTTCAACACTGGCATCGTCATGCAACATGGCCATCAGGGCCTGGGTGATGCCTTTGGGATTGTCGTGTTGGATCACGTTGCGACCGTAAACGATGCCCGCCACTCCTTGTTCGAGCAAACCGGCGGTGCGCTCGAGGATAGTGCGGTCATCGACTTTGCCGCCGCCGCGAACCAATACCGGTACGTCACCAGCGGTTTGCACCACTTGATGATAAACGCTGACATCGTCGGTGGGGTCGGCTTTGATGATGTCGGCACCCAGCTCAACTGCCTGACGAACCAGGTGGATGATTTTAACTTCGTCGCCATCGACCATGTATCCACCTGCTTCAGAATTTGGCCGGAAAACCAGCGGCTCGATCATCATCGGCATGCCGTAGTGGTCACACTCGGGTTTGAGTCGCAGGATATTTTCCACACACTGATCGGTCATGTCCGGAGCACCGGGGATTTGGAAAAGGTTCACACAAACACAGGCGGCATCCAGTTGTACCGCTTGCAGCGCGGCTTCTTCGATGACGGATGAAAAACGTGCTTCGGGCAGTTCTTTGCCGTAGATGTTTGCGGTGTCCAGACGCAGAACAAGGGAGGGTTTCTGGCGGCCGGGCAAAGACTGCAAGTGGCGCGCCTGACCGATGGTCAACTGAATCGCATCGGGACCGGCGTCGGCGAGGGTTTTGACCACAGTCGGCATGTGTTCGATGCCTTTGAGGAAGCCAGGCTCGTTGAAAAATCCATGATCGACGGCAACATCGAAACAGCGGTTGGAGCGGGCGTTGAAGAGGCGTTTGAGGCGAAAGTCTTTCATGTTTGTTTTCCTGTTGGTTTGGATTGCACTGCTAGTTTGCAGTTAGATTGGGTAAAATCGATGGGAAAGTATAAATATGTTGGAAGATATTACTAGGTCTTCAGTCTCAAATTTAAGGACTATTGTATCAATGAGGCGTGAAATTGTAACGCTCATCGAAGCTTTTCCGCATGAGGCAGGATCTAGAAAGAGGTGAGAGGAGGGTTTTTTAAAGGTCAATTTGAGGTGTAAAATGAAATTTTCCTAAAGTTAATTTTAAATATAAAATGTATAACTCGATATGTGTTAGTGAATTACAACGTGCGCGGTACCGAAAAAATGTCCGGGCGGACATTTTTTCGGTATACTGGTGGGGTGACATTTTGCTTGTTGGTGTTTGTTCTAATAGGGAAGGGCGTGCTTTTGTTCGGCTAGAACGGTCTGTTTTAGGAAAGTTGGCGCCTTGCTTGCAATTTGTGAGGTGAGGCAGGAAGGTCATCGGCATGAAGAAGATATTTGTGTGCGGAATTTTGCCAGCGGTTTTGATGCTTTCCTGTGGAGAAAAAAAACCGGAGTCTGAAGTGGAAGCCGGGGAACCCAAGGTGGAAAAGAAGGTGCAGGGTGAAACTCCAGAAGCGCCCGAAGCGGCGGGAGAAAATAAAGCTGTTGAGAAGGGCAAGGGGCAAGTCAAAGAGAAAGCCAAGTCATCCGAAGCAAAACCAGCGGCGATGGCACCTGCGGCGGAAAAAAAAGCCGAAACACCAAAGGTGTGGACGGAGCTGACTTTGCACAAAGCTCTGCGGGCAGCGAATCCGGGTTACAGTGGCAACGGGGAGTTTCGGATAGATGGTGGCCGGGTGATCGCGATGCGCTTGTCGCAGTGTGGCATCACCAGTATCGAGCCTTTGCGAGGCATGGAACTGATGATGATTGATCTGCAGGCTTGTCCGATCACTGACATCAGTGCGCTGAAGGGCATGCCGATGGTTGAGCTGTTTCTCGACGGCACTGGAGTAGAAGATCTATCGCCATTGGAGGGAATGAAAGATCTGCAAAAACTCTATATTGATAAAAGCAATGTGAAGGATCTCACGCCGCTCAAAGGTCTGCCGATTCAGGAGCTTAATTTAGTGGGAACGCGAATTTCAGACATTTCTGCGCTGAAGGGAATGCCGTTAAAAATGTTGTGGCTGACGGATTTGCCGGTGAAGGATATTTCTGCTTTGGCAGGTAGTCCATTGGTCAGTGTGACTCTGCACCGCACCAAGGTTGAGGATGTGAGCCCACTGGCAAAAACTCAAATTCAAAGGATTCATATAGGAGAAACACCGGTGAAGGATTTGAGTTCACTGGCGGGTCTGCCTTTGACTCGATTGGTTTTTGATCCGGCCAAGATCACTAAGGGTATCGATGGTATTCGCGGTATCACCACGATGACCCAGATCGGCACCAAATTCGAGCAGGATCTGAATACCCTGCTGCCACCAACGCAGTTCTGGCCGAAGTATGATGCGAGGGAGTTTAAGAAGTAGCAGTTAGGATTTAGCCGCTATTATTTTGGATCTCACTTGACCTTCTTCAGCTCGGCTTCGGTGAAGGGTAGGCGTGCTTGGTGCTGTTTGCGGTAGTCTGCGACTGCTTTTTGAGAAATCGGTTTTGCTCCGTTGCCCCAGGTGTTGCGCACGTAGGTGAGGATGGCGGCGATTTTGTTGTCGTCCATTTCGGGATTGATGCGCAGGCCGGGCATGACGGGTTGTACTTCGGGCACGGTGTAGGTTTTGCCGTTCACGGTTACCGGGCCGGTCATGCCATCCAATACCAAGGCGATCAGTCGTTGCTCAGAGCCTTGCACCCATTCAGAATCGACCAGTGGCGGGGCGATCATTTTCATTCCCTGGCCGTTTGGCTGATGGCAGGCGATGCAAATGGTGGCGTAAACTTGGGCTCCTTCCGCGTAGAGTTTTTTTTGTTTCTTGGTTTTGAGGTAATTGACGGGGGCTTTGCCGGAGAAGTCGAATAGGCTGGCTAGTTCGTTTTTTTGTTTACTGGTGATGCTTTCGGTTTGGGTGTCATCGTTTAGGAATGAGGGTTTGTTTTTTAAAGCGATGCTTTTGTAGTTTTTGCTGCGGCTTTTGCCTTGGAGCATTCCTTTGATGATGGAGATACGTGTTTTTTGGGAGGTGTTACTGTTGTCGAGATAGCTCAGTAGGTCAGCGCTCAATTGAGGCTGGCGGCTGCTGATAGCGGCGCTGGCTAAAGTTTGCTTGAGTTCCGGTTGATCGCTATTTTTGATAAATTGCACCAGAGCGGCGACTTGCTCTTTGTTTTTTGATTTCACGACTGCGGCAATCAGCAGTTCACTGAGGCGATTGTTGTTTTTGTCCGTTTTTAATAGAGCCAACTCCTGGCCGGCCACTCCACTCATCGCGAGATCGAGGTAGAGAGGAAAATTTTTATTCAGTTCGACTAGTTTAGCGAGTAGGATGAAAGCACCTTTTTGCGATTCACCTCGGAAGCGTCCGAGGGTCGCGGCTAGTTGTCGGTCTGCGTCGGGGGAACTGTTGAATTTGATTTTTTTCAGCGCGGCGAGTGTTTCGTTGGCTTGCGAACCTGTAGCCAAGAGGCCGGCTACGCGGACAGCGTTTGCTACTACTTTAGGGTGATCCGATTCAAGTGCGTTGGCGATGTCGGCAGGAGTCAGAATTTGCAAACCTTCCAGTGTCCACAGCGCGTGAATGCGGGAGAGGGGATGGTTTGACTTGTTGATGATTCCGCGCAAGTCATCAGCTACGGAGGTATCGCCGCTTTGCACGATCAGTCTTTGTGCGGTGTCACGCCACCAACCGTTGGGGTGCGAGAGGTAGGGGATCAGTTGGTTGGCTGTTTTGCCGAGCATGCTGGGTTGCGGGCCGGGTTTTGCGCTTTGGTGCACTGCCCGGTATATGCGTCCACGGCCGAGATGTTTGTCCAGTTCGCGATCTAGGATTTGGGCGCGTAGGTAGGAGGTGACGTAGTCTTTATGTTGGAGAATACCGCGATAAAAATCGACAAAATAGAGAGTTCCATCCGGAGCGGTGTAGGCGTTGACGATACGCGAACGTTCGTCGGTCGAGGTGAGGAACTCGCGGTCTTGATAGGCGGCTTTGATACTGAAGTCGCCATTTTTTTCGCTAATGCTGGCACGTTTGACCAGTAAACCAGAGGGTTCAGGGATGAATAGATTGCCACGGTAAGCTTCGGGGTAGGCGTCTCCGCGGTAAACTACGGGTCCACAGGTGGCGGTGACTTTGGTGAGAAAACCTTGTTTGGTGAGCATGTCCTGCTGATAACCGCGGTTGATGCCGCAGGTGATGCGGGCTGGCCAGACGGCATTGTCCATTGAGAAGTTGGTGCGGGTGCGGAAGCTGTGGTGAGGGTTGCGGTCGCGAGTTCCGGGGGCGAGGGATTCGGCGCTGATGAGGTTGGAATTGGTATTGGTGTAGAGGCGGCCGTAATCGTCCTGGGTGATTCCCCATTGGCCGCGAAATTCGGTTTTTTCTTTGACCCATTGGCCTTTGATTTTACGGTAGCGGTAGTTGGACTTGGCATTGTAGATCCAGTTGTCGAGGGCGGGCAGCAGGCCGTTGGGTTTGTGTTCGACGTTGCCGGAGCCTGACCATTTGTCATCGATGACTTCTATTTTGCCAGCTTGGTCATTTTTGTTCTCGACAAAATAGAGTTGGTTTTGGTCAGCGTAGAGGATGCCCCCTTCGACCAGAGCGAGGGCGCGCGGCAGCACCAGTTTATCTAGGAAAACTTTCACTCGATCCATTTGGCCGTCACCATCGCTGTCCTCGAGGATGGTGATGCGTCCGTTGGGTGTGTCTTCGCCTTTGCCGTCGACGTCGGGCATGTAACCTTGCATTTCCACTACCCAGATGCGGCCATTGCCGTCAAAGGCGATGGCTACCGGGTCGTGGAGCAGGGGCTCGGCGGCTACGGTTTGCAGGGTGAAGCCGGCTTCAAGCTGGAAGGTTTTCAAGGCTTGTTCGGGGGGGATTACCCGAGCGGGCGGTATTTTCCACTCCGCAGGAGGGGGTTGCATGACGTGGCCCTTGCGGTCGCCTTTTTGAGCGTAGCTTGGAAGCGCTATACTCAAGATCAGGAGCAGAAGACTGGTTTTAGGGAAAGGTGGGCGTGGAAGGTTCATCCAGAGATAAAAGAGGGGGTGGCAGGTGATAGAGATTATTTGCCGAGAGCCTTTGTTATACTGGAGACGACTTCTTTGGCCATGGCCTGCGAACCTTCAGTGGAAAAATGGACATTGGCGGGTTTTTGAATCTCTTTGAGGCGGGCTTTGGCGAAGCTGTAGAGATCGTCGGTGGGGATGTTATTGTCCGCCATGACTTTGGTGGCGATGGCATTGTATTTCACTGCGTCGCCAACCACCCGTCCACCGGCTCCTTCGGGAACCGGGGTGGTGGAGCACCAGGTCAATTTGGCGCCGGTTTTTTTCAAACGGGCGACCAGGGTGCGGAGATTTTTTTCATATTCGGCGGGTGGCACTTGTTGATGACTGCCGCTGGCTTTTGGATCGGCGAGGTTTTCATTTTTGGGGCCCATGTATTTCAGATCGTGCAGGCCCCAGTTGAAGTGGATAACGTCCCATTTTTTGTCTCCGAGCCACTGATCAATCCCACTGAGTCCACGGGTGGTCGGGCCGCAATTGGTCAGGGGGCGATGAACGTTGGCTTTGCCTTTCAGTAACTCTCTGACCGCCAGAGTGTAACCGATGGAGATCGAATCGCCGATGAGAAGCACTCGAGGCAGGCCAGCGACATCCTCGATCGGTTGCATCGCGGGATTGGGTTTGCGTTTCTTTTTTTGGGCTTCTGCCGAGGGGCAAATAGCGGCGAAGAGAATCAGGCTGAGCAAGGTGATGGATAGGGTGGTTTTTTTCATGATCGCACACCATCGTTCCTGAGGCATAAGGCTCAACTTTTTTCTGAAATTTGACTTAGAGCCAGGTCGGTGAAACCCTGCGCCATGAGTATTCGTTTGGATTCGGAATTGGGAAAAAAAATAGCGACGTCTAAAATCATCGCGGTGTTGGTGATCGATGAGGTGGAGGATGCGGTGCCAACCGCACAGGCTTTGTTACGTGGGGGAGTGGATATGATGGAATTGACCTTACGCACCCCTGCAGCGTTGGATGGTTTGCGGGCAGTGTGCTCCGAGGTGCCGGATATGGCAGCGGGGATTGGTACGATTCTGAATGCCCGTCAGGTGGATGAAGTGGTGGATGCAGGAGCGACTTTTGGAGTGGCTCCAGGGGTGAATGCCGAGGTGATTCGCTACGCTCAGGACCAGGGGTTGCCTTTTGGACCTGGTATCATGACTCCGACGGATATCGACCAGAGCGTGGCTCTGGGATGCGAAATTTTAAAATTTTTCCCTGCCGGATCTTCAGGTGGGCTGGCGCATTTGAAAAATATCGCAGCGCCATATCAGCACCTGGGTTTGCAATTTATTCCACTGGGCGGAATCAAGGCGTCAAATATGATGGATTATATTGATTCTCCATTGGTCACGGCGATCGGTGGTAGCTGGATCGCGCCGCGGGATTTGATTGCGGCAAAAAACTGGGATCAGATTGAGGCAAATGCACGTGAGGCGCGTGAGCTTTGCCAGTGAGACAGGCGTAAATTAATCACTGCGTAGGGCGTTGGTGAAACGGATCAGTTCGTCTGCGACTTGTTCGATACGTTCGCCGAGGTCTTCATGGGCGATTTCACCACCTTGGAACTGGTCGCCAGTGGCGTAAACAAAACGTGGAATCACCACGGTGCGGAAGTCGAGCATCAGGGAGTTGGCGATTGACATGATCGACATGTAGCTGCCTTGGCCTCCGGCGGCGCAGAGAAAACCAGCGACTTTTTCGGTCCAGGCACGTCCGGTGAGCTCGATGAGGTTTTTGGCAGCGGCATTGATGTCAAAATTGTAAATTGGAGTGGCTATCAGGACGCCGTCAGCGGCTTCGACCTTGGCCGCGAGCTCTTGAACCGTAGCGTCGCCGTAAACAGCTCCGCCATCACAGAGTGGCAGTTTGAGCTCGGCGAGGTCGATCAGTTCGACATCGGCCTTTTTAGCTTTGAGTGACGCAAATGCGGATTGGGCCATGATACGGCTTTTACTTTCGGGGTTCAGACTGCAGGCGATGACAAGGTATTTCATAATGCCAGAGGATAGGGATGCGTGGAGTCATGGTCAAGAAACAGATGGGAAGGGGGGCATTTTTTGAAGCAAAAAGGAGGCTTTACTAGAAAAGATGCATTGCGCAGATATCGACAGATCAAGCGGTGTCAGGCATTCAAGCGGAGGCAACAATAATAAGTGAATGGGGTCTGACCCTATCTACAATCTACATAGCGGATTTGATTGTTGAATGAGGGGAAGGGGATGCCTTTACAGGATCATTGGCAAGGGCTAGGCTGCTTTTCTTATGATGATAAAAAGGGGATTTTTTTTAGGAGTGTTGCTTGCGGGGGCTTTTGCCGGAGCGGTGAGTGCTGAAGCGGCGGACAAAATCGAGGTGCTGATCATTGATGGTCAGAATAATCACAACTGGGTGGCAACGACGCCTTTCCTGAAAGATTACTTGGAGAAGAGTGGACGTTTTTCGGTTGAGGTGACGACTTCCCCGCATCCGGACGGGGATGCGGCAGCGTGGTCGGCTTGGCGTCCTGATTTTTCTAAATACGATGTGTTGTTGAGCAATTATAATAACGAAAAGGGCTCGCAGTGGCCGGATGAGGTGAAGCGCTCTTTTGAAAAGGCGATTGAGGGTGGAGTGGGTTTGGTGAATGTGCACGCGGCGAACAATGCGCATAAGGGGTGGGGGGAGTTCGAAAAAATGACAGGGTTGCTTTGGCGCAGCAACAAGGACGGCAAACGTTTGGCCTTGGATGCAGAGGGCAAAGAGAAGCTGGTGGCGGTGGGGGAGGGACCTAATTCCGGGCATGGGCCGCAGCATGAGTTTGAAGTGGTGATTCGTGATGCCAAACACCCGATCATCAAAGGCATGCCAAAAGAGTGGCAGCACTCGTTGGACGAGCTTTATCATGGTCAGCGTGGGCCGGCTGAAAATATGACAATTCTGGCGACGGCGTATTCGTCACTCGATCAAAAGGGGACGGGGGATCATGAGCCGATGTTGTGGTGGATCCCTTATGGGAAAGGACGCGCTGTGACCTGCTTGTTAGGCCACGTGGGGCGTAACGATTCGGATAAGATGCTGGGTTTGCGCTGTGCCGGCACGATGAATATCATCGAGCGTTGCTGTGAGTGGGCAGCGACGGGCAAGGTGACTTTGCCGGTTGTGGCGAACTTCCCAACTAAGGGGGTGATCAGTCTGGTGAAGTGATTGACCGTTTTCTGGGCGGCTTCACTTGTCAGGATTGAGCACGGCGTAAAAGCGGGCTCCGTCGCGGGCGAGGCTCATGACGGCTTGTTGTTTTTTGGGCAGTGAGCCGAGCAATTGATAGAGTTCGTCGACATTGCGGACGGGGCTGCGGTTGATGCCTAGAATGAGGTCGTTTTTGCGCAAGCGGGTGGCGGCGGGCATTTTGGGATCCACTTCGGTGATCAATACGGCGCTGTGTCCTGTTGCCAAACCAAAGGCTTTTTTCTCCTTTTCGTTTAAGTTACGCACTTTGATTCCAAGTTGGGTAGTCAGGCTTTGGCCGGAGGCGGAGGTGTCCCCTCGCATGGTGATGGAGGTGTTGTCGGGTTTTTCAGAAACGGTGGCTTTTAATTTGAGGATTTTTTTATCGCGTAGGATTTCCAATGAGAGAGTGGAGTTGGCATCTTTGCTGCGGATTTTGTTGATCAGGTCGGTGGCGCTGGCGCTGGCGCGACCGTCGATGGCGAGCAATACATCTCCCGGGCGTAGGCCTGCCTTGGCTGCTGGAGAGTTTTCTGCGATGCGAGTGACGAGGCCACCCTGTATACGGGTGAGTCCGACTTGGCGGGCAATGTAGGGGGTGATTTCTGCCAGATCGACTCCGAGGTATCCGCGGATCAGCGGTTTTTTGTGGACGATGGCCTCGAACACTTCATACACGTCGTTGGCGGGAATGGCGAGGCCGACGCCCTGCCAGACTTTGACGTTTTGCTGGCCGGTAAAAAGAGCGACGTTCACCCCGATGAGTTCGCCGTGCACATTGATCAAGGGGCCGCCGGAATTGCCGGGATTGATGACGGTGTCGGTCTGGATATACTGGTTGGTGGAATCGCTCAGTTGGCGTTGTTTGGCGCTGATGATGCCACGGGTGACGGTTTCGTTGAGGCCAAAGGGGTTGCCTATGGCTAGCACCATTTCACCGACGCGGGTATTGTCGGAGTTGCCGAACTTTAAGGCTTGAAAGGTTTTTTTGTCGGGGTCGATGATTTTTAACACAGCGATATCAACGATCGGATCGGAGCCGATCCATTCGGCTTTGTAAGTTTGTCCTTCACGTGTGGTGATCTGGATTTCATCGACGCCGGCGACGACGTGATGGTTGGTGAGCACGTGACCGTCAGCGGAAACAATGAAGCCAGAACCTAGACCGGGTTTACGGTAACGTTCGTGACGTTGCACATATCCAAATAGGCCCAGCGGGCCGTTGGGGACGAGGCGCCTTTGGTCGATGGTGGTGCTGGTATCTATAGAGACCACCGAGGGGATGACGGAGGCAGTTAGCTCGGCGAGCAAATCGTTGACCTGGGTGAGCAGGTTGTTGCGATCTGTTTTGGTGTTTGAGTTTGAGACCGGTTCTGAGATTGCCGGGGGGCTGACTGGAGGCGGTGCGGCAGGTGCGGCAGGTTTGGGTTTGGGGGCAGGCTTGGCAGAGGCGCTTGCAGTGTTAGAGCTTTTAGATATATCTCCGGTTAGGGTTTGGCCTTTGATCAGGTCAACTAGTCCGTATTGATTGTTACGGGCAAATAACAAAGAGTAAATAAGAACCGCGCAGGCCAGGGCGGCGATGGATGTGGCCAGATGAGTGAGGGTGGAGCGCATAACGATTTCAGCTAGTGTCAGTCAGCAGGGGTGGTTTTTATACTGAGCCAGGCGGTGGTGGTGCCTTCGCCGGATCGCAATCCAAGGCGCATGCCCATTTGTCCGGCCAGTATTCCGGCAGTGGTGAGACCGATGCCGTAGTGTTGATTATTTTTGCTGGTGTAAAAAGGGTTGAAGACCTGGCGAAGTTTTTCCGGGAGGATGTCGGTACAGGTATTGCGAATGAAAATATCGACATGTTGGGTGTCACCCGGGGTGATGTTGCCGGGCGGCAGGATGTCGATGACAACGGATGACTGACCGCTTTCCACACTGGCTTCAGCGGCGTTTTTTGTCAATTCCTTGATCACATCATGAAAACGTCCGGTATCCGCGAGAATGGGGGGCAGCGATGGGGCGGGGTTGATTTGTAACGTGGCTCCGATTTCCTTGCAGATGGAATTCAGGCTTTGCTCGAGATAGGGCAGCATGACTTTGATGTCAGTCGCTTTGGTTTCGATTTGCGCGCAGCCTCCTGCTGTAAGAATGATTTTTGCCAATTCCGATGAGTCGGTGATGGCGCTGCGCATGTGTTCGATATTCTCAGTCATTTCTTCATTGAGATCTTCTTCCATGGCTATAAGCGTCGCGAAACCTTGAATGACCCCAAGAGTATTGTTGTTTTTGTGGATCAGGCCTTGCAGTAGGTTCTTGTAAAAGTCCCGAGTGCTTGAGTTATCAAGAATCAGGGAGTCGGCGAAATGGAATTCGCTGTCGGGTGCGGAGCTGGTAGGATGATTTTCCATGGATGTGGATGAATATGTACCTTAAAATGGAGGAATGATGGCGGATAGCAATCCTGAACTATTGATTTTTGAGCATCTTGGAGGCAAAGGGGTTTCTGTCGAGCGCTTGTTGCAGCGTGGGCGTGTGGCGATGCCTTTGTGTTTGGCGCAGCGGGCTGAGTCGGGGGGTGTTTTGGAGGCACTGTCAGAGGTGGAGGTGAATTTGGTCAGTGACGAGGTGATCGCTGAGGTTCACGATGATTTTATGGGGGATCCCACGCCTACGGATGTGATTACTTTTCATCATGGTGAGATATTTATCAGTGTGGATACGGCGGAGCGGGAGGGAGGGGCTTATGGGCATTCGGTTGAAAAAGAGACTTTGTTGTATTTGATCCACGGCTTATTGCATCTGAACGGTCATGAGGACAAGTTGCCCGGGCAGCGTGAGGCGATGACGGAAATACAAGAGAGGATTTTGGAGCAGGTGTGGCTGGAGCGGTAGATGTAGAAAAAGAGTGACTCCGGCTTTGAGTGGTCAGCGGATGGGTTTATAGTGCGCCCGTGGATAGCGGAAATTCAGATCAAGGAACAAATGATGGATCGATTTATCTGGTCGAAAGCGCAAGCGCTTTTGGTGAGATGGAGCGGGCGATAGCTATCTCTGTGATGGGGGTAGCGGCAGATGGCGGCAGTATTTTTTCTCCGCTTTCCGGGATGAAAAAAGCTAGAAAGGGAGGGGAACTGGATGACTTGCAAACATTCAAGCAAAGTTGGCAGGAGTGGCAGCAGCATTCATTTCGTGAATTTTTGGCAGAAACTTTTGTGGAGGTTTATGCGGCTTCTGCCGAGATGCGGGTTCGTCGTATTATGAACCTAGATAAAAAATTGGATTCGCGATTGAGTGGGGCGGAGGTCAAGAGGAGTCGTGAAGCCGGCAGGTGTTTTTTGGAGGGTAAAAGTGAAATGCGGAGGGCTCCTCAATGGCAAAAATATGCACGAGCGGTGGAGCAGGGGGATTGCCCGGGTCATGTGGTGACGGTGTTTGCCCTGCAGTCGGCGTTGTATCATTTGCCCTTGTTACCAGCTTTGACCGCCTACGTTTATTTTGAATGGCGGGCGGGGATGGGGGTTTTTCTGTCCCATAGGAATCAGGAGAAGCAGCAGCAAGAAGAAAAACAGGAACTCACTTTGCAGTGTTTCCAGCAGGAGTATCCGGAGAGCATGGATGTGGTGCGTGAGGTTTTTGATGGAGAAACAGAGTTTGGCGCGGCTATTTCGGCGCGGTGATTTTGAGTCATGAGATCTGCTACGGAATTGGAAGAATTGACAGAGGTCGAGACGGCGGATGAAGTCGATCTGCCGTGGTCCGTGGTGGTGTATGATGATCCGGTCAACTTGATGAGTTTTGTGCAGTTGGTGTTCCGGCGGGTTTTTGGCTATTCCGAGCAAAAAGCCGATGCCTTGATGATGGAAGTTCACAACTCGGGTCGATCAGTGGTGTGGACCGGTGAGCGGGAAAAGGCGGAATTGTATGTGCAGCAATTGCAGTCGTATCAATTGCTGGCAGCGATGGAACGGGTGGGGGAGTGAGCGTTATTGCGGCGGGGTGTAGAGCTCTATGGGGATGAAGGGAGCATACATATTAAAACCAGGATCTGTGGTGTAGATTTGAAATTTACGGTTTACCGCCATAGCGCAAATCAGGAAATCTATCGGCGATCCTTGGATGCCTTTAGCTCGGCATAGATTGAAAAACTGAGAGGCAAGAGTGTGGTCGTCTTCGTTGGCGAAATACAAAGGCAGAGCACTGGTTGTGAGTTCAATTCGATCGAATTGCGCTGGGTGTTTGATCCCAGATAGTATTTTCTGCCTGACAATGCCAAATAAGGCTAGTTTATTAGAAATGATGAGTTCTTCGACTGCATCGGCAGTAATGTTCAGACTATGCTTGCCACGTCTTAAGAAAAAGGAGGGGGCGGAGGTGTCGCAGGCTATCATGCCGGCTTACTGTTATTACGTTGGGATTTGTAGTCGTAGTCGTTGAAATATTCGATCTGCCCGCGTTGCTGCAGTAACTCTTTCCGCAAACGGTGCTGAACAAATTCTCTTAACGCTTGGTTGACTGTTTCACGCTTAGTTTGCAAGCCTGCGAGTTTTTTCGCCTGCTCCAGTAAGGATTGGTCTATTTGTAGACTCGAAGCCACACAAAGAATATACACAATATAAGTGTGTGAGCAAAGCGTGTTTGACGGATGAAAGCTTTTCGGGCTTGTTGTTCACCTTTACGTGACCATTGCGATGGACAGATTTGGAAATCTATCCTACGGATAATTCACCAATAGAAGCGAGGTGGGCGCAGCAACTTGGTGAGAAACGGCATCAGCTTTTATTTTTGCACTCCAGCGCGGCTTTGACAAATCCGGCAAACAGGGGATGCGGATGGTTGGGGCGGGAGCGGAATTCCGGGTGGAATTGTGAGGCGATGAAAAAGGGGTGCTCAGGGATCTCGACGATCTCGGTGAGGGTGCCGTCGGGTGAGGTGCCTGCCACCTTGAGGCCTGCGGCTTCTAATTGCTCACGGTAGTTTTGGTTGAACTCGTAGCGGTGGCGGTGGCGTTCGTTGACCTGGTCACTGCCATAGAGTTCGCGGGAGCGACTGCCCTCAGTGAGCATGGTTTCCCAGGTGCCGAGGCGCATCGACGCACCTTTTTCGTCGACGTCTTTTTGCTCTTCCAAAAGACAGATGACGGGGTGCGGGGAGTCGGGATCAAATTCGGTGCTGTTGGCTTTTTTCAAACCGCAGACATTGCGGGCAAATTCGATGGTGGCGATTTGCATGCCGAGACAGAGACCAAAATAAGGGATTTTGTTTTCGCGGGCGTATTGCGCTGCGGCCACTTTGCCTTCTACACCACGTTCGCCAAATCCACCGGGGATGAGGATGCCGTGGAGGTCGGAGAGATGGGCGGCAGCTCCGTCATCAAGAATATCTTGAGAATCGAGTCGGACGATGTTGATCCGGCAATCGCTGTCGGCACCGGCGTGAGTGAGGGCTTCGTAGATGCTTTTATAAGCGTCCTGAAGTTCGATGTATTTGCCCACTACGGCGATACGAACTTCCTTAGACGGGTGAATGACCCGCTCGACAAAAGAAGTCCATTCGGTGAGGTCGGGTTCGGGCAGGTCGAGGCCGAGGGCGTCACAGACGACTTGGTCAAAACCTTCTTTGCGCAGCTCAAGCGGCGCTTCATAGATGGTGTGTTCCAAGTCGAGGAACTGCATCACATGGGTTTTAGGCAGGTTGCAGAACATCGAAATTTTCGAGCGCAGGTCGTCGTCCACTTCTTGTTCAGCACGGCAAAGGATGATTTGTGGTTGGATGCCGATTTCCCGTAATTTGGCCACACTTTGCTGAGTGGGCTTGGTTTTGAGTTCACCGGCTGCGCGGATGAAGGGAACCAGAGTGGCATGGATGAAGAGCACATTTTCCGACCCCACTTCGTCATTAAATTGACGCATGGCTTCCAGAAAAGGCAGGCCTTCGATGTCACCGGTGGTACCACCGATTTCGGTGATGATGATGTCACCGTCCATTTCATTGGCCACTTTGTGAATGCGGTTTTTGATCTCGTCGGTGACGTGCGGAATAACCTGCACGGTGGCGCCGAGATAGTCACCGCGGCGTTCCTTGCGAATGACGGATTCGTAAACCTGGCCACTGGTGAGATTGTTCAGCTTCGACAGGGCGCCGGTGGTGAAACGCTCGTAGTGGCCGAGGTCGAGATCGGTCTCGGCACCGTCGTCGAGCACATAGACCTCTCCGTGTTGGAAAGGACTCATCGTGCCGGGATCGACATTCAAATAAGGATCGAATTTCTGAAGGATGACCTTCAGACCTCGTCGTTCAAGTAAAGTTCCCAGGGAAGCGGCGGCGAGGCCTTTTCCGAGAGAACTGACTACACCACCGGTTACAAAAATATATTTCATTCAGTCAAAAACTGTCGGTTTAGTATGTCTGCTTGTTCGAGCGTGTCAATGCCGGGTGAGTCGTCAGAGGTAATAATTACGTTTATTTTTGCTCCATTTTCCAGTGCGCGCAGTTGTTCGAGTTGTTCGCACCTTTCCAGAGCGGAAGGTGGCCATTTCACGAACTGTAATAAAAAGTCGCGACTGAAGCCATAAATGCCTTTGTGCCGCAGAATTTGCAGGTCTGGTTCGGGGTTGCGAGTGAAGGGCAGTGGGCTGCGGGAAAAATAAAGTGCCTGGCCGTGGTGATCGAGCACGACTTTGACGACGTTGGGGTCATTGAACTCCGGATCTTCGAAACGGATAGGATTGGCGGCGGTGACCATTTCGCAGTCGTCTTGATCGATGAGCGTTTGCGCGAGTTCATCGATGAGATCCGGACTGATCAGGGGTTCGTCACCCTGGATATTGATCACATGAGTGCAGTCGGCTTGTTTGGCTACTTCGGCGATGCGGTCGGTGCCGCTGGGGTGATCGGAAGCGGTGAGCGCTACTTGGCCGCCAAAGGCTTCGACGGCGTCGGCGATGCGTTGGTCGTCGGTGGCGACCACCACGGAGTCGAGGTTTTTACACAGCTGGCAGCGATCCCAGACATGCTGAACCAGGGGTTTGCCGGCGATCAGGTGCAGGGGTTTGCCGGGAAAGCGGGTGGATCCCCATCGAGCGGGGATGATACCAAGTATTTTTGCTTTCGAAGCTAAGGCCATGCGCATTTATTGCCTTGAATAGAGAAAAGTTCAAGGTTTCAGATGTTCTTTTAACTGAATGTCTTGCGCTTGCCGTTATTGGGTGGAAAATTGAATAGTAGAGAATGACCTGTGAGTGAAAGATGAGCCGTGTGAATGGCGGCTATTGAATCAAGAGTTTCAACCCAAATTGAATGTGAATAAAGCCTGTTGCCAAATAAGACAATTTTGTTTGGCAGTGGTGTGTTTTATTCCGGGACTTGCGCAGGGGCAAGAGGTGAAACCGGTTGAGACAAAAGCGGATGCCGCACTGCCGCGCAAGGTAGAGGCGTTGGATTTAAAAAAATTTCCAGGGGCTTTGGTTCAGCAAGTGGTGGTGCCGGTTCCAGGAGAGATATTTTCTGTATTGGACAAGCTAGGGGAGCAGGATTGGAGTGGGGAGATTGCGATGCCCAAGCGCAAGATCTCGACAGACCGGGTGCAGTTGGCATTGGTGTTTGGTTGCACGGTGGCGGAGGGTTTTGTCGCGGTGGAAGCTGAGGACCGCAAGGCGATTCAAGACGTCGGACGTCGAGTCTTGCGTCTGGCAGATACTTTAGGGCTTAAGTCGGCGGTGGTGCCGCACAGTCAGAGCATCATCGATTCGGCTGAAACCGGGGATTGGAATGCGGTGCGACGGGGCTTTGACCAGACTCAGACCACGGTGAAGCAGACCATGGAAAAGATGCGCGACGAGGACATCGCTACGCTGGTTAGTCTGGGCGGCTGGTTGAGAGGAACGACGGCGCTGACACGGTTGATTTCAGAATCCTACAGCAGTGACCGTTCGGAACTGCTTCATCAACCGGATTTGGTGGCTTATTTTTTGGACGTGATCGCGACGATGAAACCGGAGATCAAGGATCAGGCGGATATCAAGGCTATTTATGAGGGCTTGGTGAAAATTCAGCGTATTATGAAGGAGGGAGAAATTTCCGAAGGGGCGGTTGCGGGCATTGGAGAGATTTGTTTGGATTTACTGAAGCGATTTTATTTTGACGAAGAGCAAGCCCGAGGGAGCTGAGATTATGGCGAAAAAGTGGCAGAAAGCTAAGTTGGGCGTTGCACTGCGGGTGCTGCTGATATGGGTGTTTTTAGTAGTTGGAGGAAGTGGGGTGGTGCAAGGGTTTTCGAAGATGGGGGTGCCTGGTGTTTTGAAAAAGCTGGCACAGGAGTATTCTGAAAAAGGCTTTAAGCTGAGGAAGGAGCATTGGAATGGCAAGCTGAAAATAGGGCAGCACAAAGTGGTGAAACACCAATTGTTCCGCGGCAATGAATATTGGTTTCTAGCGGCGATCACCGAGAGTCAACACGCTTTGGAGGTAGAGGTTTTTGATGAAAGTGGGCAAGCTATTTCATTGGAGAAATTTTCGGATAAAGGTTTGTCCGGTGCTCGAGTGCTGCCGGTAAAAACGGGCACTTATCTGATCAAGCTCACGGTGAGTCAGGAGGGGGCAAGCAGGGAGGGCGGAGCAGATCTTGATTGGGCTTTGGTTTACGGATACCGTTAGGCAGACCATGGAAACTCAAGCTGCACAAAATCCGAATAAAGCCTCAGAAACGCTGACTTTTGAAAACCCGCATTTTTTGCAGTCCTTGTTCGCCAACGATTTGAGTCTGTTGAAACAATTACAGCAGAAATTTTCGGTGAAAGTGATCACTCGGGATGGATGGTTGAAGATCGAGGGTGATCGGGCGGATGTGGTTCAAAGTAAAGCGGTGTTCGAGACTTTGGAGTCGGTGCTTCGCAAAGGCGGGCAGATCAGCGCGCATACCTTTCATATGGCGATGGAGCAGGCCTTGGAGAGCGGGGAAGGTGATCAGGGCAGTGGAGCATTGGTGAAAAGAGCTTCATTGGATGATCTGGCTGACTTGCGCCTGTTGGGATCGGCGAGCAAACCTGCGGTGATGCCGAGGACAGCTGGGCAGTTGAATTATCTCAAAGCCTTGCAGCGCAACGATGTGGTATTTGGCCTTGGGCCGGCGGGTACTGGCAAAACTTTTCTAGCCATGGCGCATGCTTTGCAGCAGTTGAAGGATCGCAAGATTGATCGCATCATTATGACCCGGCCGGCGGTGGAGGCGGGCGAGGCACTGGGTTTTTTGCCGGGGGATTTGCAGGAGAAAGTATTGCCCTATTTGCGTCCATTGTATGACGCTCTTTACGAAATGTTGGAGGGGGATGAAGCGCAGAAACTGATCGATAAAAATCTGATTGAAGTGGCACCCTTGGCTTATATGCGGGGCAGGACTTTGAACCGGGCATATGTGATTCTGGATGAAGGGCAGAATGCCACTAAAGAGCAAATGTTGATGTTTTTGACTCGTTTGGGTGAGGACTCGAAGTGTGTGGTGACGGGGGATCCATCGCAGATTGATCTGCGACCGAGGAAGCTGTCGGGATTGTTGGAAGCGATGGAGTTATTGCGCGGGGTGGAGGGGATAGAGTTCACTGCTTTTGATCGCAGTGATGTGGTGAGACATCCGGTGGTGGAACGGATTATTGAGGCTTACGAGAAGCGGGAGGAGTGAGAACCTCGAAGAAAGACAAAGAATGAGGGGAGAAGAGAACCGCGAACAGACGCTAATAAAAGAGGAAAAAGGAAGCTCGGGCGATTGAAGGTAGCTGGAGAATATTGCTCGAAGGCAAATTACGTCAATGAGCGTAGCTGGGAAGAAGGAGTAGTGAACCACTAATGAACACTAATGGACACGAATAGTAGAGGGGGAGGTTTTAGTTTGGGAGTAAGGGGGGGAGTGAAATTTGGGAAGGGTTTTCCAGGTTGTATTTAATTTTGATGTTATTTTCAGGAGCGAGCAAGGCGTTATAATCCGTGTTGGAATGACGATTGAATGATGTGAATAGATTTTTTCTATCTTATCCGTGGTTAAAAAACAAATTTGAGAACGGTCTTTCTTTGCACAAAAAAACGGACGAGCGCAAGCTCGTCCGTTTGAATTTTGACAGTTGATGTTGTCAGCAAACCGGCACCTGCCCATTCGAGCAGGTGCCGGTTTTGCAAATCTTACATCATGCCGCCCATGCCGCCCATGCCACCCATGCCGTGGTCATGACCGCCTTCGGCTGCTTCTTCTTTTTCAGGGATGTCTGTGATCAGACATTCTGTTGTCAGGAGCAATCCGGAGATGGACGCTGCGTTTTGCAGAGCGCTGCGAGTGACCTTAGTCGGGTCAACCACACCAGCTTCAACGAGGTCTTCGTATTCGTCTTTAGCGACATTGTAACCAATGTTGCCTTTTTCGTTTTTGACGTGTTCGCAGATGAGAGCTCCTTCGCGACCAGCATTAACAGCCAGTTGACGGAGAGGAGCGCTGACCGCACGTGCAACGATGTCTGCACCCGTGGCTTCGTCACCTTCGAGTTTGAGATCGCCAACAGCAGCTTGAGCACGGATGAGTGCGGTGCCGCCCCCTGGGACGATGCCTTCTTCAACCGCAGCACGAGTGGCATGCAAGGCATCTTCCACACGAGCTTTTTTCTCTTTCATTTCAGTCTCAGTAGCTGCTCCGACGTTGATGACGGCTACGCCGCCTGCCAGTTTAGCAAGACGTTCCTGCAGTTTTTCACGATCGTAATCAGAAGTGGTTTCCTCGATCTGACGACGGATCTGGTTAACACGACCGCTGATGCCGTCGCTGTCTCCTTCACCTTCGATGATGGTGGTATCTTCTTTAGTGATCGTGACACGTTTAGCTGAACCAAGATCTGCGAGATCAACGCTTTCCAACTTGATGCCGAGGTCTTCGGTGATCACACGTCCACCGGTGAGGATGGCGATGTCTTCGAGCATAGCTTTACGACGGTCACCGAATCCTGGTGCTTTCACAGCAGCCACATTCAGTGTGCCACGGATTTTGTTCACCACCAGAGCGGCCAGTGCTTCGCCTTCCACGTCTTCCGACAGGATGAGGAATGGGCGTCCGCTTTGAGCGACTTTTTCCAACAATGGAAGAAGGTCTTTCAAGTTGGTGATTTTTTTCTCGTGGATAAGGATGTAAACATCTTCCAAGATCGTTTCCATGCTCTCTGCATCGGTTACGAAATAAGGAGAAAGGTAACCTTTGTCGAACTGCATTCCCTCAACCACGTCAAGAGTGGTTTCGATGCCTTTGGCTTCTTCTACCGTGATGGTTCCATCTTTGCCGACTTTGTCCATTGCGTCAGCGATGATGCCGCCGATTTCGGTGTCCCAGTTAGCTGAAACAGTAGCAACCTGGGCGATTTCTTTCGCGTCAGTCACTTCGGTCGAGATCTCTTTGAGTTGCTCCACCACTGCTGCTGCCGCTTTTTGGATTCCGCGTTGCAGAGAGATCGGGTTAGCACCAGCAGTCACGTTGCGAAGACCTTCAGAGAAGATAGCTTCAGCAAGCACGGTCGCTGTTGTGGTTCCGTCACCAGCGATGTCAGAAGTTTTCGAAGAAACTTCTTTGATCAACTGAGCTCCCATGTTTTCAAATGGGCAAGACAGTTCGATTTCTTTAGCCACGGTCACACCGTCTTTGGTGATCGTCGGGCTGCCGAATTTCTTGTCGAGGATGATGTTACGACCTGCAGGTCCGAGTGTTGCTTTCACTGCGCGAGCCAGTTTAGATGCGCCGCGAAGCAGTCCGTGACGAGCTTCCTCGTCGAATTGAAGTTGTTTAGCCATAATTTATTATTATTAAGGTTTTGTTTGTTTGCTTAGATCAATGATTATCCTTCGATAATTCCGAGGATGTCCATTTCGTTGAGGATGAGGCATTCTTCGCCGTCGATTTTAACGTCGGTTCCGCCGTATTTGGAGATGAGAACTTTGTCGCCCACCTTGACGGTGAATTCGATGTCTTTTCCATCTTCGTCTTTCCCGGTGCCAAGTGCGATCACTTCAGCGTCCTGGGGTTTTTCTTTTGCACTGTCGGGAAGAAAGATGCCGCCTTCGGACTTCTGTTCATCATCTTAAATGCGTTTGACCAGCACACGTGTGCCGAGAGGTCTGATTGTTGTAGCCATACTATTAGTTGGTTATTGTGTGTTTCTCGTTGTTGATTTGTTTTTCTTTTGCTGCACTTACGGTTTCCCGAGGGGATTTGACGGAAGTTTTGCTAGAGAAAAACACAACGCCCGGATTCATTTACCAGAGTGGAAAACGGATCCGAACGAAATGGTTTAGATTATTTTTTGTCTTCGTCGACGACTTCGAAATCGGCGTCGACCACTTTTCCTTTTGCCTGTTTGGGTTCGCTGTCTTCTGCGCCCTCAGCTTCGGGAGCCGGGCCAGCACCTGCTGCGCCTGCTGTTGGGTCCGCACCTGCTGCCTGGGCGGCGGCGGCGATTTCGCCAAAGAGTTTTTCTAGTTCCTCAGTAGCCGATTTGATTTGATCGCTGTCTTCAGTTTTGAGCGCTTCTTCGACTTTGGTGACGGCGTCGTCGATAGGTTTGGTCTGATCGCCACTGAGTTTGTCACCCAGTTCTTCTTTCTGCTTTTTGACCTGGTAAACCAAGTTGTCGGCTTTGTTTTTCACCTCGACGGCTTCAAAACGTTTACGATCCTGTTCGGCATATTCTTCAGCTTCACGTTTGGCTTTTTCGATTTCCTTGTCATCCAGTCCGCTCGAACCTTCGATGGAGATCTTCTGCTCTTTGCCGCTGCCTTTATCTGTTGCGGAAACGTGGAGGATGCCGTTGGCATCAATGTCGAAAGTCACTTCGATCTGCGGAGTGCCACGCGGTGCGGGAGGAATCCCGTCGAGGCGGAAGTTGCCGAGCACTTTGTTGTCACTGAGCATTTTGCGTTCTCCCTGACAGACAACGATATCAACCGATGGCTGGCTATCTGCGGCAGTGGAGAAGGTCTGTGATTTTTTCGCAGGAACCGTGGTATTACGATCGATCATCGGGGTGGCAACGCCGCCCATGGTTTCGATCGACAGGGTGAGTGGAGTCACGTCCAACAAGAGCACGTCCTTGACGTCACCTTGCAGCACACCGCCTTGAATAGCTGCGCCGAGTGCGACCACTTCGTCCGGGTTGACCCCGCGATGAGGTTCTTTGCCAATCAGGTCACGAGCGGTGTCGATCACTTTCGGGATACGGGTCATGCCGCCGACCAGAACCAACTCGTCGATGTCTCCTTTGGGCACATCAGCTTCTTTCAAGCAGGCTTCTACCGGTCCAATGGTTTTTGCAAACAGGGAGTCGGTCAGTTGCTCAAATTTCGAGCGACTGAGTTCCAACTGGATATGTTTGGGGCCGGTTTGGTCTGCGGTGATGAAGGGCAGGTTGATGTCGTAACTCTGTGAAGAAGAAAGCGCGATTTTTGCTTTTTCTGCTTCTTCGCGAATGCGTTGCAAAGCATCAGGCTGACCACTGAGGTCAACGCTGTTGGCTTTTTGGAAATCGTCGATGATCCAGTCGATGATGGCATTGTCCCAGTCATCGCCACCCAGTTGAGTGTCACCATCGGTGCCTAGCACTTCAAAAACACCGTCACCGATTTCCAATACGGAAATATCAAAGGTGCCGCCGCCGAGATCATAAACGGCGATTTTTTCGTCGGATTTTTTATCCAGACCGTAAGCCAGAGAGGCTGCGGTGGGCTCGTTGATGATACGTTTGACTTCAAGTCCAGCGATCTCGCCAGCTGCTTTGGTGGCGTTGCGTTGAGAGTCGTTGAAGTAGGCCGGCACGGTGATCACGGCTTGAGTGATTTTCTCACCGAGTTTGGCTTCAGCGTCTGTTTTGAGTTTGCTCAAAATCATCGCTGAGATTTCCTGCGGGCTGAAAGTTTTGGTTTCGCCACCCGTTTCGACTTCGATGTGGGCATCGCCATTCGAAGCTTCGACAATTTTGTAGGGAGATCTTTTTTCGTTGTCACTCAGCTCGGAAAATTTGCGTCCGATCAGTCGTTTGGCTGAAAAGATGGTGTTTTTGGGATTGGTGATCGCCTGGCGTTTAGCGGCCTGGCCTACCAGACGTTCGCCGTCTTTGCTAAAAGCGACAACGGACGGTGTGGTGCGTGCGCCTTCGGAGTTTTCCAATACAGTGGATTCACCTGCTTCCATCACTGCCATGCAGGAGTTGGTGGTGCCTAAATCGATTCCTAGGATTTTGCTCATAATAAAAATTTGGGTTGAAGTTAAATAGTCCGGGCGATTGTTATTGGACGCCTTGCTATGTGTTGGGGTTATTTATTGGGACTGACGGATCGAAGTTTGTTTCTGATTGTTATTATGAATCGATCGATTGCCACTCGTTGTTTTATTATATCGCATAAGCTGTGCCAAGTGATGTCCGGTTCGCATAAGTGTCACGTTTTCAACGATATGTGGATATTTATTTAAAATTGATGGTGGGCGAATAGATTGCAATAGGGACATTCTGTCCCAAATCGACTGACTGAGCGTGCCAATTTGTCCCAATGTGACATTTGAGGTAAGGAAGCTGGCTAGGGTAAGCTGACAAGGGGGTACAAAAAAAGGCACTCTTGCGAGTGCCCTTTTGAAATTAAACAGAAGAGTAAATCTTCTGCGTTTAACCGTTTAGTTTAGAAAGGAAGTCTGATTCCCAAGCGAACGATGGTCATGTCTTGGTAAGTGTTTCCGTTGATCCAGTTGTAGGTGCCGTCAGCGAAGAGGCCGATGTTACCCAGAGCTTCGGGGCGGATGTCGATGCCAGCACCGAGTCTCCACACAGCTTCTGTAGAGCTGTTAGCTCTAACTCCAGCACCACCGATGAGGTAAGGAGCGACACAAGCGCTTTTGATTGGGAAGCGAAGAATCATATCCGCTGTGATGAAGTGTGCAGTGCTTTCGTTATCAAAAGCAGCATAGTTGGTATCGATACCAATGTTTTCAGTGAAGAAATAAGCAATGCCAATGCCGCCACCTAAAACATCTTCATCACCACCAAGAGAACCAGCGATGTAAGCACTAAGCTCAAAACCTGGGTCAAATGCAGTGCATTCTGGAGCAATGGGAGCTACAGGTGCTTTAGCGCTATAATCCCCTGCAGTCGCGAGACTGAAAGAGGCCGTCAAGATTGCCAATGTGGACAACAGTTTTTTCATAATGGTTTTATCCCGAGTTAATAAGGATTTGTGTGATTCTATCAAGTTTTAGGAGGATAGCAACCCTAAAAAGCAAAAAAATACATCACTGAGGGTATTTTGATTTGAGAAGGAATCAAGAAACAGGGCATTTTTTAAATCTTACGCAACTGGTGTTATTAAAACTTGCAGGCAGGGACTTTGCCGTTAAATAATAGCAGATTTTTGTAACAAGGGGTTACAGAAGTTTTTTGATCAACGGATAGGTGCCAGAGTGGTCGATCGGGCACGCTTGGAAAGCGTGTGAGGCAGCAATGTCTCCGTGGGTTCGAATCCCACCCTGTCCGCCATCAAAAACTCAAATAGATCAAGCGAAGCGCTGTTTGAGTTTTTGATATTAGGACTTGGATTTGAACGCCGTTCGACTCGTAGCGAGTCTTCGAGCGGAGAGAGCCGCCAAAGCAAAGCGACGCGGATAATCCCACCCTGTCCGCCATCAAAAATCGAAACGACTTGCCCGCCATAGCTGCAAGCGAAGGCGGGAGCGAAGCGCTGTTTGAGTTTTTGATATCAAGAACGGACAGATTTGGAAATCTATCCTACGGTGGAGGGGGGCAGATTGATTTCAACCTCGGTTGAAGTGGGACATTTCCCGGTCGGCTTCGCGGGTTTGTACTCGTTTTTTCAGATCTTCGCGGCGGTCTTTGTGAGCCTTGCCTTTGCCGACACCGATTTCGACTTTAACGCGTTTGTTGTTCCAATAGACACGTAGGGCTATAAGCACGGCACCTTTGATTTCGGTGTGGGCGTATAGTTTGTTGATCTCTTTGCGGTGCAGCAGCAATTTGCGCGGAGCTTTGGCTTCGTGCTGGGTGTGACTGGCGGCTTCGTAGGGCTGGATGTCGCAGCCGTATAGGAACACTTGATTGTTCTCTACCCGCGCATAGGCATCGCGGATGTTGATTTTTCCAGTGCGGATCGATTTGACCTCGGTACCCTTGAGCGCGATACCTGCTTCGAAGGTCTCGCTGATGGTGAAATCGTGACGAGCCTTGCGGTTGGTAGCGATTTCAGTTTTCATGACCATGCTCACTCTAGAGATGTCCTTGCGTTGTTGCAAGGCGAATGCATTCTTCGAAGTTTCCCGAATGGAGCTTGGGCTTGACGCGGGATGCGCGGTTAAGCTTCAGCGGCACTGCCGAGACGCTCTTTAGCTTCTTCCGCCTCAGGGGTGCCGTCGAGTACGATTTTACCTTCGATGATTTCACGCAGAGCCACATCGGCGTAGCCTTGGCTGGGAAGACGATCCACCAAGGGGGTGCGTCCCATGTTAAGTTGTTTGACACGGCGGGATACCATGTTGATCAAGACGGTTGGATCTGGAATGACTTCAGACGCTTGTTCGAGTAGTTCGCTTTTCATGATTTGACTGTCCTGATTCCTGGCTGCTGTCTACTTGTCAGATGCATTCGGTTTTTGCTTCGAATGAGACAATATTAGAAGTGGCTATCGGAATGATTGGGACGCGATAAATGATTAGATTGCTGTTTCGAAAGTGCCCACCACCAGATGGGTATCAATCGGGGATACAGCGCATAGCATGGTTTGAGGGGAAATCAACGGATTTGTCACCGAGAGGGCATGTTTTTTAGTTGAGTTACACAGCAGTCAGGGATTCAGTTCTTGTTTTTGCGCAGGGAAAAAGTGATGCGTTTCAGGCGGGCTGAATCGGACGGGCTCCAGGTTTGAACTTGGGGGTGGTGGGTGAAATGGTTGTGAACGAGTCGTCGGTGGTAGGAGTTGAGTGGCGGCATTTTGGCAGGTTCACCACTATGCACCACACGTTCGGCGAGGTGTTCGGCTTCTTCCAGTAGGTTTTGTTCCTGGACTTCGCGGTGGTGGTCGACGTCGACCCGGATGCGGGGTGAATTCCGGTGCTGGGTTTGCACGATGCGGTTGACTAGGTATTGAATGTCGTCGAGGCGCTCACCGCGGGTGCCGATCAAGAGTTCGGGTTGGCCGGTCAGCACTTGGATCGAGCAGTCATCGCGGGTGGTATCGAGTTCTACTTC
>JAJRVS010000105.1 GCA_024277195.1 Verrucomicrobiota bacterium
CAAAACCCGTTGATCGAGCCATTGAAGGTGTCATCAAAGCTGATGATGAAACCAGTCTTCGTCTGGAACTTGAAGAATATGTGATCACCAATGAGATCGAGAAACAGCTGGAGCGATTTCTCGAAGCTTACAATAACTATGAAACAGCAAATGGTGTCTGGGTTTCAGGTCTTTTTGGGTCAGGTAAATCGCATCTTCTCAAGATGTTGGCGATATTGCTTGAAAACCGCGAGGTCGATGGCATTCCGGCCTATGAGCTTTTCAAGGAAAAATGTGCCGGAAACGAAATTCTTGCGGCCGACCTTGGTCGGGCAGTCTCGATCCCTTCAAAAAGCATTCTATTCAATATCGATCAGCAGGCAGATGTCATCTCCAAAACTCAGGTGGATGCTCTGCTTTCCGTTTTTCAAAAAGTCTTTGATAATATGTGTGGTTACTACGGAAAACAGCCACACATCGCGCAGTTCGAGCGAGATCTCGACAGTCGGGGGATCTTGGGAGATTTCAGGGATGCGTATCAGCGCATCACAAACAAACCTTGGGAACGCGGTCGAGAACAGGCTCTTTTGGAAGGGGCAAATATATCGAAAGCATATGCAGAAGCGTCCGGCACAGATCTGGCCGACGGCGGTGGTATTCTAAATCGTTACCGTCAGGATTTCCGATCTTCGATTGAGGATTTTGCCCAAAAGGTTAAGGACTATATTGATGGGCAGTCCCCTGATTTCCGACTGAATTTCTTTGTTGACGAAGTCGGGCAGTATATTGCCGACAATGTTAAGCTCATGACCAATCTGCAAACTATCGCGGAAAGTCTGAACACAAAATGTCGAGGGCGGGCATGGATTATCGTTACCGCCCAGCAAGACATGTCTTCTGTCATTGGGGACATGACGCAACGCCAGGAGAACGACTTTTCAAAAATCCAGGCGCGCTTCGCCAATCGAATTCCCTTGAACAGTGCCGACGTCGCCGAAGTGATTCAGAAGCGCCTCCTCAAGAAAACCGATGATGGCATCGAGTTGCTTTCGGACCTGTATCGCCAGGAATCCAATAATCTGAAAACGCTTTTTGATTTTTCTGATGGGTCTCGCCGCTACCGAAACTTCCGGGATCGCGACCACTTTATTCACAGCTACCCTTTTGTGCCGTATCAGTACGAACTTTTTCAGGATGCAATTCAAAACCTGTCGACACACAATGCCTTTGAGGGCAAGCACAGCTCGGTTGGCGAACGGTCAATGCTGGGTGTGTTTCGGGAAGCCGCCATCCGCTTGACTGAAACGCCGATTGGCGGCGTAGCAACCTTCGATCAAATGTTCGAGGGCATTCGGACAGCTCTGAAGGCCAACGTGCAGCAATCCATCCTTAGTGCTGAAAAAAATCTTGGTGACGAGTTTGCGACGAGGGTTCTCAAGGCACTCTTTTTGGTGAAATACGTCAAGGCGTTCAAGCCAAGTACTGGAAACATCTCCACCTTGATGCTTGACCGGCTTGATGTTGATCTCGACGCGCACAGGGCGAAGGTGGAAGCAGCCCTAAATCTGCTTGAGCAAGAAACCTACATCCAACGGAACGGAGAATTTTTCGAATTCCTGACTGACGAGGAAAAAGATGTCGAACAGGAAATCAAATCGATTGATGTCGACTCGGCAGAACTGTCCAAGGAGCTGGAAACAGTCATTTTTGACAGTATCATCAAGCATCGCAAACTTCGCCATGAAGTATCTTCGAGCGATTATTCATTTGCGCGACGTCTGGATGATCGTTTGATTGGCCGAGAGTATGAGCTTTCGATCAACGTTATAACGCCATTCCATGACGATGGCGGAAATCCTGAAGCGGTCAAAATGAGGACCATGTCAAATGACGAACTGGCGATAGTTCTGCAGGAAGAC
The DNA here is from genome assembly GCA_024277195.1 of Verrucomicrobiota bacterium. Taxonomy (GTDB): domain Bacteria; phylum Verrucomicrobiota; class Verrucomicrobiia; order Verrucomicrobiales; family DEV007; genus JAADHD01. The sequence continues at coordinate 1,899 of JAJRVS010000105.1, forward strand.
GCCCGTTTTGTCAGTGATTTGATCATGTTCAAGCGAACGGACAAGTATGTTCGCCAAGCTCGGGCTGTTGCACAACAACCGACCATCGAGCGTATCATCCGTGAAAAAGGGGAGCAAAACAACGTCAGGCAGCGCGATTTGATAGCGCGGGCAAAGTCACTGCTGACCGAGGCCAGTATGTTCATTCGGGGAGAAGAAATTTCGGTGCGCGCCGATGATCCCCAGGCTCGCGTTGAGCGGGCATTCCAGCAGTTGGTGGACAAGGTCTATACCAACCTTGGGATGCTCAGAGGTGTTTCATACACTGAAGGCGAGATTGGGAAGTTCCTTCGCCAAGGCAATGACGGAATGTTTGCCGAGGAAGGTGCCAGCCTGGGTGAGGCAGAACAGGAGATCCTGAATTTTTCCCAGTCAAATTCCAGAACAGGTGTTCGGACTACAGTCAAAGGAATTGTCGAACATTTTGAACGCAAGCCCTACGGCTGGCCGTACGCCGCAATCCTGTGCAATGTCGCCGGACTTCTCGGACGCGGCAAGCTGGAGGCAAAATCTGAAGGTGCGCCTCTTGAAGGAAGCGAGCTAGAGCGCGGCCTGAAAAATGCGCATGGCCTCTCCAATATCATTCTTGATTTGCAGGTGGAGTTCACACCTTCACAAGTGCGCAAGCTGCGGGAATTTTATATCGAGTTTTTCGACGACCAACCGGAGAACTCCGACGCCAAGGCTCTGGCAACCGAAGCTGCCGCGGCGTTTTCAAAGCTGGCGAACGAGTTGAAAATGCTCAAAGTCCAACGCAACAACTACCCGTTTCTTTCAACGCTGGATACGTTCGAAAATCTTCTCGGCCAGGTGACTGAAAAGACCTACGATTGGTATCTGACCGGTTTAACTGCGCATGCAGAGTCTCTTCTGGATGCGAAGGAAGAAATTCTGGACCCCATCCGCCGGTTCATGAGTGGCCAGCAAAAAGCAATCTACGATGAAGCCCGCGCCTACCTGGAGGAGCAGAAAGCCAACTTTAGTTATCTGGGCACAGACGATGCATCTGCAATTGTGGATGTCCTCACCGATCCGAACTGCTTCAAGGGCAATGTAATCAAGCGAATGAAAGGTAAGCTGGATAGTCTTCGAGACGCGCTTGAAACACAAATTCGCACCGAACAGGAGGCCGCCAGAACTGAAATCAGAGGATTGCAGGACAAACTGGAGGCATTGCTTGAATACCCGGATCTTCCGGATCAGGAAAAACAAACGATTACGGCCGAAATTACAACCGCCCTTGCTGCTATCGATCAAGCGCGACTAATCGCGGTCATCCGGGAAAAGGTCAACAGCTTCAAGTCCATCCAGTACCCGGCTTTGCTCGGACAAATAACGGCCCCAAAGCCTAAACCCACGAATGATGGAAACTCAGATGGGTTTGGCGAAAAACCGGTTACCCAGCCACAAATGGAATATGTGCAAGCCGCTGGTGTCAGGGTTGAATTCGATAAGCCGTACCTGACCGATGAAACTGACGTTGACGCCTATGTTGACAGCCTGCGCGAGACACTCACCAAAGAGGTTCGTGCAGGAAAGAGGATCATCATATGAGGGCCGCAGGAGTAAAATGTAACGGACAGGCCTGTAGATTGTCTGCAAAATTATTAGTGGCTGCGGCAGCCATTCGATTTGTCGAGATTGGAACGAGCCATGATTGAAGAAATGACATTGAAGAACTTCACTGTTTTTAACGGCGAATTAAACATGCAGTTTTCCCCAAAAATCAACATTATCATTGGGGAGAACGGCACCGGAAAAACGCATTTACTAAAGGGTGCTTACGCGCTGTGTTCCGGAGCCCAATTGTTCAAAAGCACACCAGATGCAGATGATAGTGATCTTGAAGCCTTCCTAACCACGAAGCTTCTCCGATTGTTCATGCCGTTGGACGACAAGCTCGGAAAAATGCACCATAACGGGGTACTTGAACAGGCCAGTATTTACGCTCGTTTAGACAAAGAAAAAGAGATAGCAGCCACCTTTTTCAACAACTCTAAAGCACTAGATGTAAAAAACAGGAAAAACTATCGGAGCTATTCCGAAGAACCTGTATTTATTCCGACAAAGGAGGTTATTTCCTTCATGAAGGGTTTTACAAGCCTTTATGAAAAATACGGACTTTCCTTCGACCAAACCTATAATGAAATCTGCTTATTGCTCGATCTTCCAGAAGTACGACGGGAAACCCTTCATGAAAAATCAAAGTGGGCCATGGATGTAATTGAGGAAATTTGTGGTGGGCGCTTTATATTTTATGGCGGCGGCAAGGTAACGTTCAAATCTGAAAATTCCGAGTATTCTGCCAATTCCATAGCCGAGGGTTTCAGAAAAGTAGGGATGCTCGCGCGTCTTTTGGAAACTGGGGCCATACAGCCAGGCGTCAGCGGACCCCTATTTTGGGATGAGCCAGAAACCAGCTTGAATCCAAAGCTGATGAAACTTCTGGTTCAGCTTTTGTTCGAACTCTCAAGAAATGGACAACAGATTATACTGGCAACCCACGACTATGTTTTCTTGAAGTGGTTCGATTTACTGGCCGATGAAAAGAAGGAAGACCACGTCAGGTTTCACGCTCTTTATCGTGATCCGGAAACCGACCGAGTTTTGGTTGATAGCGTGGATAGCTATAACGCCATCTCTCCGAATGCGATTTCAGATACCTTCAACGATCTTACGAAAGAACAAGTCAGTAAATCAATGGGGAACCTCGGGAAATGAGACTCCGCGAAGATGATTTGGAAATTGATTTCACCGATGCCATCGGTGGGTTTGTATTCGACCAAATGGACCGAAACCTTCCTAATTATCACGGTATTGGAGAAATGTGCCGTGTTGATTTTATTGTTGAACTGGCCCCTGCTTTTGTTTTCGTGGAAATCAAGGATCCTGCCAATCCTCGGGCACAAAAACAAGGTTTGAAAAAGTTTGAAAACGCGTTGAACGGCGGCTCGTTGAGCTCCAAATTTGCGAACAAATTTGTAGACTCATTTTTGTACCGATGGGCAGAGAATTGCATGGACAAGCCAGTGCACTATCTGAGTCTTGTTACGATCGACGCAGCACTGCTTCCAAATTTTTCCGATGAAATTGGAAAGAAAATGCCGCCGATGGGCAATAGAGGGCCGCGATGGCAACGGGCAATCGTAGAAAATTGTCAAGTTTTCAATATCGACACCTGGAACGAGAATTTTCCCAAGTGGCCCGTCACTCGGATCGCCCCAGCAGCAATCGAAGGGGCACCTGCCTGATGGACACAACAAAACTCAAGAAATTCGCCCAGTTCGCCCGCCGCACCTTGATCGCTCAGGTCAGTGCGCGGCTTGATGCGGTGCTGGATCCGGCCAGTGCGGCGCGGCGCGAGCATCCCAAGGCGGTGGGTGATCTGGAAAAGG
>JAJRVS010000106.1 GCA_024277195.1 Verrucomicrobiota bacterium
ACCAGTCAGATGATTTCTTATGAGATCTCGCTGGGTCTGTCGATTGTGCCGATTCTGATGATTTTTGGTGAGCTGAATCTGACTGAGATCGTGAAGTGGCAGGATACCAATGGTTGGTTGTTGGTGCCGCTGTGGGGCGAGGGTTTAAGTGTGCAGGGCTGGTTGTTATGGATTCCCGCAGTTATCTCTTTTGTGATTTTCACGGTGTCGATGTTTGCGGAGACCAATCGTTTGCCTTTTGACTTGCCGGAATGCGAAACGGAACTGGTGGCGGGTTATCACACCGAATACAGTTCGATGAAGTTCGCTTTGTTTTTCCTCGGTGAATACGCGGCGATGATCATTGGCTCGGGCCTGGCGGTGACTTTGTTTTTGGGTGGTTGGTCGTTGCCTGGGGGCATTGGCAGTGATTTGGTCGACAAACCTTTGTGGCTGGGCATTGCTCACTTTTTCTGTTTCCTGATCAAGATGATTGCTTTCATCCTGCTGTTCATCTGGGTGCGTTGGTCGCTGCCGCGTTTCCGTTACGATCAGTTGATGCGTCTGGGCTGGGTGTTCTTTTTTGAAATCGCTCTGGCGAATGTATTGTTAACCGCTTTAATTCTGATTTATTTCAAATAAGCTCTGTTTTTTGAATCATGGCAATTGTCGTTAAACGTCCAAAACTGACTTTCGGTGAGAAGATCTATATCTCATCGATCGTGAAGGGTATGCGGATCACTATCGGTCACTTCTGGCGGGCATTGCTCGGCAAGGGCACGGTGACGATGCAGTATCCCGAGGAGAAGTGGGATGAAAACTTGCCGGAATATTATCGGGGCGCGCCTGCCTTGGTGACGGACGAGCAGGATCGCGAGCGTTGTGTGGCTTGTCAGTTGTGTGAGTTTATTTGCCCGCCACGGGCGATCACGATTTCACCTGAAGAGATTCCCTCGGATGACCAGTGGGCGAAAGTAGAAAAACGTCCGCGCAAATTTGAGATCGACATGGCACGTTGCATTTACTGCGGTTTTTGTCAGGAAGTGTGTCCGGAGCAGGCGATTTTCCTGCGTAAGGATTATGCGATCACCGGCACCTCACGTGAGGAGATGGTGCACGACAAGAGTAAGTTGTACGAAATCGGCGGGGTCCGCGAGGGACTGGTTAATAAATGGAACAAGCTGAAGTGATGTTGGACTTATTGTTTTACATATTTTCGGCCCTAACGGTCATTGGCGCTCTCGGGGTGATTGTGAATAAAAATCCGGTGACGTCGGCTTTTTGCCTGATCGCGGCTTTCATCGGGCTGGCGGCTTTGTTTATTCAACTGGACGCTTATCTGGTGGGTATCATTCAGATTCTGGTCTATGGCGGTGCGGTGATGGTGTTGTTTTTGTTCATTATCATGCTGATGGATCTACCGAGTGAGGAACGGCGTAAATTTGGTTGGGGTGCGGTGGCGGGTGGTATTTTGGTGGGCTGTGTGTTTGTGGTGCAGTTGGTGCGGGTGCTGGGGGATTACTCGGCGGGCTCGCGGGTGATGCAGGACTTGCCGGATGGGGTGGCGTCGGATGTGGAGCAGATTGGCAAGTTGATGTTCACCCAATATTATTTTCCGGTTCAAGTGGTTGGTGTTTTGCTGCTGATCTCGACGATCGGGGTGATTGTGCTGAGCAAAAGAGAGTTGGATTGATAGGAGAGCGAAAAAGAAAGAGATTTAACCGCGGATGGCGCGGATGAACGCAGCCGAACGAAGTAAGACAGCCGGAGATTACCACTCGAAGGCAAATAAGAATAAAGAAAGAATTTTTGATAACGATGGAAGTCACACTGAATCATTTTCTATTTGTTAGCGGATTGCTTTTTGCAATCGGGCTGGCGGGTGTCTTGGTGCGACGGAATGTGATCGTGATTTTCATGTGCCTAGAGTTAATGCTGAGTGCTGCTAATCTTTCACTGGTGGCTTTTTCGAGATTCAACCTGACTCCATCGGGTGATGCGGACTACAACGCGCAGGTGTTTCTCTTTTTTATTATCACGGTGGCCGCCGCCGAGGTGGCGGTGGGTTTGGCTATTATCGTGGCTTTGTATCGCGCCAAGCAGACGACGGATGTCACGCAGATTAACACGATGAAGAACTGATCGGATTTTTTTATGGAAGCTCAGAATTTACCTTGGATCATTTTATTGCTGCCCTTGCTTTCGGCGGCAACGATCCTGTTGTTGACGAGACGCAGTGGTAACATCAGCGCGCTGATTTCCACGGGTGCTTCTTTGATTACGCTGTTGCTGGGGGTGGCTTTGCTGAGACTGCCGGACGGCGCTCATGTGCAGGCTTTTCCGTGGTTGAATCTGAGTTCGAATTTTGTGGTCGAGATTGGTTTCCAGATCGATCAACTGAGCCGCGGCATGATGTTTGTGGTGACGGCGATCGGTGCGGCGGTGCATGTGTTTTCGCTGGCTTACATGAAAGATGACGAGGGCAAGGCGCGTTATTTTGCCGGGCTGTCCTTTTTCATGTTCTCGATGACGGGCATTGTTTTTGCCAACAACTTCGTGATGATGTTTGTTTTCTGGGAGTTGGTGGGATTCAGCTCGTATGTATTGATCGGGCATTGGTTCGAAAAAGACTCGGCGGCGGATGCGGCGAAAAAAGCTTTTCTCACTAACCGCATCGGGGACTTCGGTTTTATGATCGGCATTTTGCTGGTCTGGGGGCTGACCAAATCGATTTATTTCACCCAAATCGCAACGGCGGTGGTGGATGACCAGATTTTGAATGGGGTGTCGAATGGATTGTTGATGGCGATGGTCTTGTGTGTGTTCTGCGGGGCGATTGGTAAATCGGCGCAGTTGCCGCTACACGTGTGGTTGCCGGACGCGATGGAGGGTCCGACGCCGGTATCAGCTTTGATTCACGCGGCGACGATGGTGGCGGCCGGGGTTTACATGCTGGCGCGCATTGCTTTTTTGATTCCAATGTCAGCAGGAGCCGGCGAAGTGATCGCTTGGATCGGGGCGATCACGTCGTTGATCGCTGCGTTGATGGCCTTGCAGCAGAATGACATCAAACGCATTCTGGCTTATTCGACTTTATCGCAACTGGGTTACATGGTGATGGCGGTGGGGATCAATGCGGCGGACGCGGCGATGTTTCACTTGTTCACTCACGCGTTTTTCAAAGCGCTGTTGTTCCTCGGATCGGGGGCGGTGATTTACGCTTGCCATCACGAGCAGGATATTTGGAAAATGGGTGGTCTGGCCAAAAAGATGCCAATCACTTTTGTGACTTTTGTGATTGGCACGGCGGCGCTGATGGGCTTGCCTTTTGTGACTTCAGGCTTTTTCAGTAAGGAGGCGATTCTGGGGGCAGCATTGCATGGGCATAGAGCTTTGTTTGTGATCGCTGCTTTTATTGTTTTGCTGACGGCTTTTTATATGACTCGTCTGATTGTGGTGGCTTTCCTCGGGGAAGATCGCAGTGAGAATGCCAAAAAAGCCAAAGAGGTTCCGCTGCTGATGTGGCTGCCGCTGGTTTTGCTGGCGGTGCCGTCGGTGATCGCGGGTTACGAGTTTTTCTACAAGGGTATGAAATTGAGCCCTGCTTTTTATGCGCATGAAGGGCCTGCCAGCGTCGGGTTGATAATAGCTTCTGCAGGGTTGTTGGTATTGGGAATTGGCATGGCATTCTGGGGTTACAAGGGGGAGAAGTCTGATCCGCTGAACGGTTATCGGGTGACGCGCTGGTTTGCTAACAAGTTCTACGTGGATGAAGCTTACGCCTGGCTGATCAAGATCTTTCAAGACGGTCTGGCTGGAGTGGCTAATTTTGTCGACAAGGTGGTGGTGGACGGCTTGGTCGCACGCTTGCCGGCGGCTGGGGCTTTGCGTCTGGGAGATGCGATGCGCCGTTTGCAAAGCGGTAACTTGCAGTCCTACGGTTTTCTTTTTGCTTTGGGTGCGGTTTTGGTGATTTACCTGGTGGTATTCAAATAAATGACGGACTCGAATTTTTCCAAGTGATTTTTATTCTTATAATACTGTGACCTTACTAGAAGCCATCATAGCTGTTCCCATCGTTGCCGCCATCGCGATTGCGTTTGGCTCACCGACGCGTCCGACAGCCATGGCCGCAGCGGCGATCAATCTGGTATTGATCTTGATGACTTTCGGTCAGTATGATTTGACTCTGGAAGGCGTGTATCAACTGACGGGGTCGCACCCGATTATCACAGTGCCTGATCTGGCAAATGTAGCCAATCCGGGCGCAGAAACGACTTTGTTCGGGCTTTCCACCGGAGTGGATGGGATCAGTCTGGTGCTGTTATTGCTCACCGGATTAGTGACTCTGGCAGCGGTGTGGGTCAGTCCGGCGGAGGATCAGATCAAGGGCAGTAAGCGCTTGTATTATTTGTCATCACTGCTGATTTCGGCGGGTGCTTTAGGAGCCTTTTGTTCGACCGATTTGTTTTTCTTTTTCGCCTTTCATGAATTGGCCTTGATTCCGACTTTCCTGATGATCGGTATTTTTGGCAGTGGGCCGAACCGAGTAAGGGTGGCGTGGAAAATGACGATTTACTTAGGCGTGGGCAGTATGATTTTGCTGGCTGGTTTGGTGGCTTTGTTTGTGGCCTTGGGTGGTCAGAGTTTGCAGTTCGCGGATCTGCAAGCATGGGCGGATGCGCCTGCGGCGATTGCCAGCGCTTCGTTGGAGAACTGGATTTTCCTGACCTTGCTGATCGGATTTGGCATTTTGGTTTCGTTGTTCCCTTTTCACACCTGGGCACCGGAGGCTTACGCCACCGCACCGACACCGACGGCGATGTTGCATGCCGGAGTTTTGAAAAAGTTCGGTCTCTATGGTTTGATTCGCATCGCTTTGCCGATGCTGCCCAATGGAGCGGCACACTGGCAGACATTGTTGTTGGTGCTGTTAGTGGGGAACATTCTCTACGTCGGTTATGTGACGATGGCGCAGAAGCGTTTTGATCTGATGCTGGGCAATTCCTCGGTGATGCACATGGGTTACGCTTTCCTCGGTATTGCGGCGATGAACACCATCGGGGTGCAGGGAGCGGTGTTGCTGATGTTTGCCCACGGGATTTCGATTGCGCTGTTGTTTGCTCTGAACGGCCATTTGCGCAAACGTTTTGGCACACTGGAATTTGACCGCATCGGCGGTGGGCTGGGCAAGTTGTTGCCATCGCTGGGTTTGCTTTTCGGTTTTGCCATCATGGCGGCGATTGGGCTGCCGGGTTTTGCCAACTTCTCCGCGGAAGTGATGATCTTTTTTGGTGGTTTTGCCGGACTGTTTGCGCAGCAGAGTGGCGAGGGTATCAACCTCGGACCCGTGCAGATTGCGACAATGTGCGCGATCTGGGGAGTGGTCATTTCTGCGGTTTACGGTTTGCGAGCCTACCGCAATCTGTTCATGGGGCCGCTGCCGGATTCTACTAAAGGCCGCGAGTTGGTGGATCTGACTCTGGCCGAGAAGTTGCCACTGCTTTTGTTGATTGTGGCTTTGTTGGTGATTGGCTTCGCTCCCGGATTGTTAATCAAGTATCTCGTTTCTAGCATTGAAAACATTTCCCACTTAGCTGGATAAAAGACATGCCTGCTTATTATTTGGAAATCATCGTTGTTGTATTGGGTTTGACCGTGTTGATGGTCGAAACCTTCGTTCCGTTGCGTGACAAGCGTTCGCTTGGCTGGTTGGCCATTCTCGGTTTGCTGGTGGTATTGGTCCTGAATTTTACCGCTACAGGTTCGGGCGGCGGCGATACGCCGTTTTGGAAATTTTACGCCAATGATGCTTTGGCGCAGTGGTTCAAGGGCATTGCTTTGCTGACGACGATTTTTGTCATTTTGATGTCGGTGGATTTCAGCAAGGTCTTGAGTCAGGGCATCGCGCCTGATGATGGGGGGAAGGCTGATGGAGTTGGCAAACAAGTGGCGCTGGGTGAGTTTTTTGCACTGCCTGTATTTATCTGTGCCGGCTTGATGTGGATGGCTTCGGCGCAGCACTTAGTCAGTATTTTTGTGGCGCTGGAAACGGTGACGATTGGTTTTTATGTCATCGTTGCTTTCATGCGTCGCAACGTGGGTTCGTTGGAAGCAGGGGTGAAATACCTGATTCTCGGCGCGCTTTCGACGGGTTTTCTGGTTTATGGTTTTGCCTGGTTGTTCGGGGTAACGGGTTCGATGGAGCTGCCAGTGATTGCCGAGGCCTTGAACTCTCCGGATCTGCACCGCACGGGAGCTTTGTTCGCTTTTGCTTTGATCTTGATTGCGCTGTGTTTCAAAATAGGAGCAGTGCCTTTCCAGTTGTGGATTCCCGATGTGTATCAGG
>JAJRVS010000107.1 GCA_024277195.1 Verrucomicrobiota bacterium
GGCATGCGGGGGCGGGCGCGGGTCATCAGTCAGCGGCGCTGTCTGGGGTGGATTCTTTTCCACAAGCCCTGGGATTATCTGAGGGTGCGCTTATGAGTTCGGAGGTGAGCAGTGAAGACAAAACAAGCTCTGTTGCCACGGATCATGCGGTTGCCGAGTTGGTATCTGCGCGACCGTGTTTGCGTCGCGATCTTCTTTTCACTTTTCAAGTGTTGGGGGGGAAGCCATCTTATGTGCTCGAAGATCTGACCAACCGGCGGTACTTTCAGCTGGGATTGGCTGAGTACCGTTTTCTTATTGATCTGGACGGCAAGCGCAGCGCTAGAGAGGTGCTCGCAATGAATGCCAGGGCGATGGGAGCGAGTGCATTGAGCGAGTCACGAGTGCAGAGTCTATTATCATGGTTGGTAGAAAATGAACTGTCGGAAGCGGAGACGGCTGGGCAGGAAGACCGACGGCGAGAAACGGTGTCTGAGCGTGAGAGCCGGACACCTGCGCGGATTCTCCAGAATGCTTTTTTTATGAAGATTCCACTGGGGAATCCCGATGCTTTTCTCAATAAGGTGGCCCCGTTGCTGAAATGGAGTCTGGCACCGCTAGCAATGGTCGTCTGGCTCGGTCTGATGATTTACGCGGGCGCCGAATTGATTTATCACTGGCGACCATTTATGGAATCAACACGGCAGGTTGCACTTCCGAGCAACTGGTTGTTTTTGTTGTTCTCGTTTGTTGGTCTGAAATTGGTACACGAACTCTGGCATGGTATCGCTGCCAAGCGCTATCAAGCTCCAGTGCCGGAGTGGGGTATTCGATTGCTGGCTTTGATTTCTCCGCTTACCTACATAGACGCGACTTCCACTTGGCGGCTGCCGGATCGTTCGGCACGAATGATTGTCGCGGCGGCAGGGATGTACATCGAATTTTTCATTGCGGCCATCGCCGTGATAGTCTGGGTGCAGACCAGTCCTGGGATTGTGAATACCATGGCTTACAATATTGTCTTCACCGCCTCTCTGGTGACACTGTTTTTTAATGGAAATCCGTTGATGCGTTTTGACGGTTATTACATTTTGACTGATCTGATTCAGATCCCCAATCTGGGTGCAAAAGGGCAGCAATTTGTATCCTGGGTAGGCCGGAAATACCTGTTGGGAATGGAGCACCAGGAACTCAGCAACAATATTCAGTCCCGGATTGTGCCTATCGGAATCTATGGAGTGCTTGCAGCCATGTGGAAAGTGGTGATCTGGGTGGGAATCATGATTATGGTTAGCAATCTTTTTAAAGGAGCTGGCTTGGTTCTGGTGGTGCTGGCAGTGATAACCGGTTTGGTGGGGATGATCAAAAAGATGTCAAAGTTAGTCTTTGCAGGTGATCGAGGTGTGCGTATTTCCTACGGAAAAACCTTCAGTCGAATTGGTGCGATTGTGGTATTGATTGCTTCAATCCTGATTTTTGTTCCGGTCAGTCCCTCACCCACACTGGTGGCAGTAGTGGATCAACCAGGAAAGGCGCTGTTGCGTATCGACACCGATGGTTTTGTGCGTTCGGTTCATGTGTCCAATGGCGAAGCCGTGCACAAAGGGCAGTTGCTGGCGAGTTTGGAGAATCCCATCAAGAGCCTGGAGTTGGAACGTCTGCGACTTGACGCCGCACGATCCCGTTTGATAAGTCGAAAGCATTTGGAAGGAGGCAATATCGCAGCCCACCAGGCAGAGGAGGAAAATCTGGCCAGCCTGGAAGAAGGTACCCGTACATTGGAAAAGTTGGTAACTTCCCTCAAAATCGTTTCGCCGATCGATGGAGTCATTCATGCCGATCGTTTGGAGTCCCTTCAAGGGCATTATTTGAGAACCGGCACCATCGTGATGTCGGTTCTGCCAGATCTTCCAGATGAATTGTTAGTTCTCATACCGCAGCAGGAGATCGAGGCTTTTTCACGTCGTCAGACTGAAAACCTTAGCGTGAAAATCCGCGGAAGGCACGGAACTTTCCGTGCCCAATTGGAACGGGTCGAGCGACAGGCAAAGGTGAATCTGCCGAGATCTTTACTGTCATCTACGGTGGGTGGTCCTCTGCCCGTAAGGCAACGACCGATGATTGAGAATGATAGGGAAAGGGGATTGATGGAGGGGCGGCGGGCAGTGTCCCTAGAACAATACAGTGCCGAAGATTCAATGCTCGCAGGGCTCGAACTGGCGACGGCGCATCTTCTGGCATACGCGCGACTGGAACCCGGTACCGTCCGGGAAGGGGAAATCCTGCGGGAGGGCGAATGGGGATATGCCAAACTTGAGGGTGGACAGCGGTATCGTCTTGGTGCGTGGTTGTTTGATAAGGTAGGGGCTTACCTGCGTGAGCGCTTGGAAAAGGTGAGGGATCAATCGGCAACGTGAATTGGCATAAAAAGTTCACAGTTAAAAAAATACAACCACTGATTGCACTGATTAGCACTGATAGAGAAGAAATATTGATAAGGTGAAACTAAAACGCAAGGATAGTGCCGCCCTTTCAGGGCTGGGGGTGTTCGTGTCTATTTCCCTGGGGCGATGCCCCAGGCTATCTCATTGTCGGCCCTTTGGGCCTGTTAGTCTGACCCCACGGGCGTGGGACGCAGGCGGGATAAGTAGCCTATCGACGGCCTGGTTATTCAATTGAAAAAATGCTGTGGGGGTGATGAAAATTATCTACGCACGCGGACAAGAGCTGTCGCTATCGTTGACTGATCATCTTTTCGGGATGAGCACGTGGGCCTGTGATCCGCCGCGAATGGCCCGGTCCATGTTATCGATACGAAGGCGGATTCTTACGGTATTACTGGAGGAGTCGATCACGGGGGAAATGAATTCGATTTTTCCGCTGATCGACTTAGGAGTTTTTTCAGGTGCTGGATTTGAGAGCAGCTTTGGATCCAACTCTATTGGAAGCATATCGCCTACTTTGATAAATGCTACTAAGGCAGCAGGTAAGTGAGCTGTAGCCTTGAGAATATCAATTTCGACCACCTGTATCAAGTAATCATCCCGGCTGGCTTCGATGGTTGTTACCGTTTCGGCGATGTCTTTGTTGATCTTTGAAACAATTCCGTCGATCGGGCTGGACAGAATACGATCATCAAGTTCCCGTTTGATTTGCTCGACCTGAAGCAGGAACACACGTTGTTGTTCCTGTGCATCGACCAGACGGCCTTCGCTGGACTTCATGTTGGCATTTTGTCGTTCAAGTTCAAAATTATTGGACAAACCCTGAGTGTCGAGATCGGCGAGTTTGTCGTAGCGGCCCTTCTCTAGAGTGAATTCACTTTGTGCTTCCAGTATTCGCCCTTTGTTCTCCGACTGTGCGGTCGCTACGGCAAGGCGCGCCTCGATCACTTTGCTGTCGAGTTTGATCAAGGGGGCGCCCTTTTTCACGGTTTGCCCTTCTTTGACGAGCAGTTCGCGGATGACTCCGCTTTCAGCAGGGGAGATTTCAATACTGCGGTAGGGCTCCAGGTAGGTGAGGACACGCAGGTGATCGGGCGCCTGCTGGCCGAAGGTAGCAGCGGGGGTGGTCAGAAGGATTAGAAAAAGTGTTAGATATAGGCCTTTCATCGCGCCAGTGTTTTTTTGGTTTGATCCAACCACTCGTCACGATGTGCCATTTGGAGTCGTTGCTGATACCGGATACGCTCCACTCTGTGCTGCAATTGGTCAATGGATTTACTGATCGCTGGATCCACCTGACCTTGTTCGCTGGCGTGACTTTGGCGGATCTGATCGCCAAGTTCGGGTTCGTAATGTTCGAAGAGAAAGTCATCCGCACTGACATAGGAACAAGCCGTTCCCACTTGACCTTGACGGGCGGTACGTCCAATCAGCTGACGATCGATGCGGCGGGACTCATTGCGTTCGACGAGGATCACGTGGAGGCCGCCGCTCGCCAGGGTTTCGGGACTGAGGTCAATATGGGTGCCTCGTCCTGCCATATTAGTCGCAATGAGAATGCTGCCTTGTTGACCCGCCGTTGAGATGATGTCGCCTTCTTCCTCATCCTGTTTGGCATTCAGCACGCGATGTTTGATGTTGCTCTCTTTCAGTAGTGCCGAGATATCCTCACTAACTTGGATGGTGCGAGTCCCCACTAAAACAGGCTGGCCAGTTTCATTGCGTTGCTGAATATCCTGAAGAATAGCAGCGAAGCAGGTTTCGCGGGAAATGTAGACCCGCTCTGGGAGAACATCGCGAGCGCATGGTCGATGCTCAGGAATGGGAATGACGGGCATTTTAAAAAAATGCCAGAATTCACCGGCGCTCTCCTGAGCGGTTCCTGTCATGCCGCAGGAGATCTCATACTGATCAAAAAAGCGTTGGCGAGTGATGCTGGCAGAGTCGATGTTCTCGGGACGTGGAGATAATTTTTCCTTTGCTTCGATTGCCTGATGCAGTCCTTCTCTCCAGGTTCGTTCTTCATGCCGGCGTCCAGTAAATTCATCGACGATGACCACTTTCTCTTCGGCGACCACATAGTGGATATCGCGGGTAAAAAAATGTTCCGCTTTGAGGGCGTTGAGCACATAGACTTCCCAGGGGCGCATCAGAGATTCCCAGGGTATGCCCGGGGCATCGTAAATCACATCGCGTCCGATAGGGCTTAGCTGAATGGAGCGCTTCAGCGTTTCAATGGTGTAGTGGACATCCTCTTCTATGGTAGAGAGCAGTGTGAGCGCACTGAAATAAGGAGCGTCGCTTTCCGGGGTATCGGGTCCCGCCTGGGAGATCAGCAGGGGGGAGCCTGCTTCGTCGATGAGTACGCTGTCGATTTCATCGACGATGGCAAAGCTCAGGTTTCTCTGCACGGTGCTCGGTCGTGGGTGTTTTTTTGCCAGCAGAGCTTCGCGAAGACGTTCGCGTGGCCCGGGATGAGGGCATTGCATCAGTGCAAGCTGGTCACGTAGGTAGTCAAAACCAAATTCGTAACCCACTCCATAGGTGATGTCTTTGCGGTAAGCATCGGGTTTCTCGGAAGCTCTCTCTTGATCTGCGGGTAAAAGCGCCGAAGTGAGACCCAGCATTTCAAAGATAGGTTGGGTGAATTCCTGATCCCGTTCGGCCAGATAAGAGTTCACCGTGATGACATGGACGCCTCTGCCCGCAAGAGCGAAAAGTGAAGCGGGGAGAATGGCGGCGAGGGTTTTCCCTTCGCCTGTAGCCATCTCGGCGATACCTCCCCGAACCATGGCCAGGCCGCCCAGGATTTGTTCAGGATAAGGGAATAGACCACAGGCTCTCCGTGAGGCTTCGCGCACCAGCGAGAAGGTGGGTACCACAAGGTCATCGAGGGATTTCACCAAGTGGATGGGATCGATGGAAGCCCGGAGATTGGCAAACTCAGTAAGGAGTTGTTTGTCACTGAAGGACTCTACTTCTTCGCCGTATAGATCAATGGCAGCCAGGCGCTGTTGGTCGGAACGGTTGCCCTGAGGTTTGGACAGGGCGCGCCAATGATGATTCAAGCGGGCTTCGAGGTAGCCCCGTCTTTCATACTGGTGTTTCAGTCCGAGTGCCATGGTTGTGTCGAGGACTTCCTCTCAGATGAAGCCAATTATTTGCTGTTTTTGCCCTTTGCGGTGCTTTTCACTTTGGGCTGCGCTGCAGGGATCGTGGCACGTAGAGATTCCAGTGGTTTGCCAAAATTACTTATCTTTTCTTGTTCGATCCGCGAGATGTTTACGTCCTCATAAGTGAGGAAGGTGCCCTTGGCTTTTTCAAGGGCTGCAAAGGATATATTATAGGAGACTACGCTGACGAGGAAGCGTTCTTCGGCTTCCTGATTTCGCTGAAGAGCGTCGAGGAGGATTTGAAGGCGGAATGAAATCGTCTGGCCGTTATTCGCATCGATCACAAGTCGCTCCTTGAGGCTTCGGACCTCTTCGCGTGTAGCTTTGAGTGTGAGGTGACGTCCCTGCATATCACGATAAGCGGTGAGCAGTTCGCGGTAAGTCACGACTGATTCGAGCAGTACTGTATCCAGCGTCGAACGCAGCGTTGCAATTTCCTTGCGAAGTTCATATTCGCTGCGGCGGTTGCGGGCCTCGGCCGTGTTGTTTCCCAAAGGTTGGCTGAAGCGTAAGCCTACCAGCCAGCCTGGACTTTGATGGCCAAGATCTGTGTAAGCTCCTTGAATATTGCGGCTGCCGGCATCAAGCCCGGAATTACTTGCTTCACCCACTAGATTCAGTTGAGGCAATAATTCATTCTTGCTGAAATTTCGGCGAATACCCGCAGCGCGCACACGGTCGAAGCTCTGGGCGATTTCGACCCGGTTGTCGATCGCCATGCGGGCAGATTGCTGGACTTTTTCCTTCGGGGGAGAGAGCACGGGGCGGGTCAGTGGGATCAGTTCACCTTTGCCTCCGATGGGGAAATTAGGATCATTGACGAGAGCCCGGAGGCGTTCTTCCGCGTTGCGAACCGCCATCTCGGAACGAATCAGCGAAGTGCGGCGTTCAGAAAGTTCTGCTTGGGCTCTGAGCAAATCACTGGCGGTAATCTCTCCGGGGCGGTTTTCAATCTTCTTGGTGATTTTTGAAGTTTCCTCCACCAGTGCTCGGCGAATCATGAATGAAGCTCGCGCGAGGTAAATTCCCCAGTAGGCCTGATTGACTTCGAGAAGGTGATTTTCCAGAGATCGAATATAATCGGCGGCGGCCATGCGCGAGTCGAGCTGGGCGACCTTGAGGCTGGCATGATTGTAACTGTAACCCGCCCCTTTGAGCAGTGGTTGCGCGATAGAAAAGACGAGCTGCGAAGCGGTCTGCGCATTGGGATCGGTAAATTGAGAGTTGTTCTTCAGGCTTGAGAGTCGATTGGAGAGAGAGACTTTACCTCCGGTCGCACTGAGTGTCTTGCGGATTCCTGCTTCAGCTTCCTTCAGATCTTGAATGAATCGACCCGTTTGACCGGTGGTGAGGATCGAGCCGGTAGGCTCGTCAGTTCTGGTGACCGTGCTTTCAGCAAACAACTCGAGGTCATATTGACCGCGGGCTTCGTCGTAGCTGGTTTCTCTGATCAGCGGATCGTAGCTAAAAACATCTACTTGATTGGAGCTGATGAGCGCGCGGGCATAGATGTCCTCCAGGCGTTGACCGATGCGTTGTTGATCCGGCCAGAATTCATTCTGGATGCCGAGAAACCAGGCTGCTTCGATTTCCTGCGGAACTGGAGGCAGGTTTTTGACGCCCGGCAAGCGCAGATCTGCTGCTGTGATGTCATTGACCCGTGTGTCAAAGTTAGCGTAAATCTGATTCACCAGAGTTTCGACGGCTTCTTCTTGCTTGGTCTTGCGATAGTGCTTGGTATCGAGAGCAGGGTAACGTGATGTTAAGTCTGATTGTGTTTCGACAGGGGTAGTGATAGCCTCTTTCTCCTTTTTGTCTTTCTTTGAGAACAGGCGACCGAGCCAGCCCTTCTGCGCGGGGGCTTCACCCGGCTTAAGTGCCGTCACGCTCTCCTTAGTTTGCAAGGGCTCACGGTCCGGTGTCGGTGCGGCTTCAGCCTGAGCTGTCTGGGCCGCAGAGGGGAGAGGGCTGGTGGGTGCACTTTGCGATGGCTTTGAATGGGGTTTCCGCGAGGAAAATAGACCTTTGAAGAAGCCTGCGTTCTTTTTTGAAGAGTTGGAGCTCGTAGGCTTTTGTCCCTCGAGGGCAACAGGTTCATTGATCCGGGATGTCTGGGCGCTTGCTGCTGCGTCTACTTGCTTGATGGCGGAATTGGGCTCGGCTTGAGCTTGCCCAATTGAAAGGAGGGTGCCGATCAGAATGCCCATGGTCACCGCTTTTATTAATGTTCGACGAGAGAGTTGGCCAGTAGGCTTGGAGAATGTCGTAAACATCAGGGAATAGATTAGATTAGGAAGGGCAGAAGGAATCAGCAAAAATACAGCACTGTACATAGGTTTCAGCCCCTGATTTACAAGTTTAGAGGGACGCATGGTGCCTGATTATAGCAATAGGATCAAGCTAATTTTTGATAGTTTGGCTTTGAATCTTTGAACAAAAGGGGTGCCAATATCAGGTGAAGGGATTGCCAATTCGTTTATCCCACGAAACAAACCTCCTCATGCAATGTCATTGCGTTCCACATTTTCACTCTATATTCATTTTACTCGAGGCAAACCTGCTCAACATGGAAATACCCAATATCATATATAAAGCCATTAAGGTCCTGCGAGTAACTGTTCAGAATGGTGATGGGGTATTTTATAAAATAATTATGAGATATTGTAAGTAGGTGATGCCAGACTGTAGAATCATGGTGATCTTCCCCTTTATTAAGAAATTGTGTGCCAAAGCCATTTTGCTTTTAATAGCTCAGTTATTGTTGGTCAGCCCGTGCGTTGCAGGTGATTTAAAAGTCGGCACTGCGGCGGTGAATCTGGTGGCGGATGATTCGATGGAGATCGCGGGGAGCATCCTGCCTGGTAAGGTGAAGGGGCAGGAGGGAGAGCTGCGAGCCATCGCGGTGGTGATTGAAAAGCCGGGAGGTGGTAAGGTGGCTATAGTTGCCTGTGATGTTTTGTTCCTGACCCGGGCGTTGGTCGATCCAGCTTTGGTGGAAATTGAAAAAACCACAGGCATTGCAGCGGATCAAATTCTGGTGAATTGCACCCATACCCATCACGCGCCTTGCACGGCTTCGGTGCATGGATACAAAACCAACTCGATATTTTTCAACCGGGTGCAGGCGGGAATTGTGAAAGCGGTGCAGCAGGCTGATGAGGATTTAAACAAGAGCGGAGATGCGGATGCGGATTTTTTCTTCCAGCTTGGCGAGGAAAAAACGGTGGGAGCAAATAGCCGATTGCTGCTGGAGGATGGCAAAATCCGTTGGACGGGCAATGCACCAGGAGCGCCGACCGGCCCCTTTGATCCACAGTTGCCGGTTTTGGCATTCCGCAGGGCGGATAAAAGTTTGTTGGCGACGATTTATAATCACTCAACGCACACCATAGGCACGGTCAAAGGCCGGGTGCGTTCGCCGAGTTTTTACGGACTGGCGGCACAGCAACTGGAGGGTGAAATCGGAGGCTCGGTGGTTTTTCTGGAAGGCGCTTCGGGATCGACTCATAATATCACCCGCGTGCCAACGGCGGAAGCGGTTGTGCGGATGAAAGATGCGGTGAAGCTGGCTTTAAAACAATCACAACATCATCCAGTGAGCCAATTGAAATCGATCAAGCGCAACTTTATTTTCAAAGTTCGTGAGTTTGATGAAAAAATTGAGGAGGAAAAAGTGGTTTCCTATGTGGGTAAATACGCGGCTAAGCGTTTGGAATCGACCGGCAAGGTTTTTCGCGACATGCGCAAGTTGCTTGCGCCCCAACAAGGTCAGCAACGCGAAACCTGGTTGCAGGTGATGGCAATTGGAGAGGACGTGGTTTTGGTGGGGGTGCCGGCAGAATATTTTACTGGGCTGGGCGTTGATATCAAAAAACGGTCACCTTTCAAATACACCGTGGTGGCGGAACTGGCGAATGACTGGATTGGTTACCTGCCGGACCGCGAAGCTCATCAGTTGGGCGGGTACCAAACATGGATGGGACTGCATTCGTATGCAGAAGTGGGAACAGGGGAAAGGATTGCGGATGAGATTGTGAAGATGTTAAAAGAATTAAAAAAATAGCAAAGTAAGGCAGCATGTTTTGTGAGTGAGCATTGAAGAATGAGCATTGGAAAATCTGCACTTTTTAAATAATTTGAAATCAAGAATATAATGAAATTAAGAAACATTAAAAATATAGGAGCTGTTGCCATGTTTTTGGGCATTGCCACAATATCTACACATGCTGCCGATGCTAAGCCTGACTCTAATCCTGTGAGTGCGAAAGATTCCTTGGCGTTGCTTCATGTTCCGGAGGGCTTTGAAGTGGAACTTCTAGTCGCCGAACCTGATGTGATCGATCCGGTGGCGATCACCTGGGGGCCGGATGGCCGGATGTGGGTGGCGGAGATGGCCGATTATCCAATGGGAATGGATGGCAAAGGCAAACCCGGGGGGCGGGTGAGGTGGTTGAAGGATAGTAACGGGGATGGCAAGTATGACCAGTCAGTGGTGTTTGCCGAAGGGCTTGCTTATCCCAATGGGATCCTGCCATGGAAAAAAGGAGTGCTGGTGACGGCGGCTCCTTTGATTCTTTATTTGGAAGACACGGATGGAGACGGGGTGTCGGATAAAAAGCATGTTTTGTTCGAAGGTTTTCAGGAAGGAAACCAACAGTTGCGGGTGAATGGTTTGACCCGGGGTTTGGATAACTGGGTTTATTGCGCGAGCGGAGCCCACACTTCTAAATACGGAGCGGACAATAAAATCAAATCGATTAAGACGGGTGAGGAAATTGCTCTGGGCAGTCGGGATTTTCGTTTCAATCCGGAAAGTGGAGAACTGGATCCGCAGTCGGGTCCGAGTCAGTTTGGTCGCAACCGCACGGATTGGGGGGACTGGTTTGGTGAAATGAACTCTTATCCGATGTGGCATTATGTTTTGTTGGATCAATATATTCGTCGTAATCCCCATGCGGCATCGCCGGATCCTCGCAAGCAGTTGGTGATGCCCAAGAATCCGAAAGTTTATCCCTACAAAGCACCGCAAAAACGTTTCCATGGTTTTGCGCAGACGGGGAGATTCACTTCGGCGTGCGGAGGAATGGTTTATCGGGATGGCAAGTTGTTTCCGGAGTCAGCAGCGGATACGATCGAGATTTTCACCTGCGAACCTTTTGCCAATCTGGTTCAGCACAATCGATCCGAGCCTGATGGGCCGAGTTTTACCGTATCGGACAAAGGGCCGGTGGAACTGAAAGACGGGGTGGATTTTTTCGCATCAAAAGACCGTTGGAGTCGTCCGGTGATGGCACGCACCGGTCCGGATGGCGCGCTTTGGGTGGCGGACATGTACCGTTACATGATTGAACATCCGCAATGGTTGCCGCAGGAAGGCAAGGATGAGCTGAGACCGTTTTATCGCTTGGGAGATGACAGGGGAAGAATTTATCGAGTGTATCGCAAAGGGCAGAAACGGCATTTGGCACCGAACCTTGAAAAATTAACCAGCAGTGAACTGGTAGCGGCTTTGGATACCCGCAACGGCTGGCAGCGGGACACGGCTCAAGCCTTGTTGGTGGATCGTAATGAAAATGCGGTGGTTGATGAACTGAAAAAAATGGCAACGAGTGGCAAACAAGAACTGGCACGCTTGCACGCACTTTATACCTTGCAGGGAATGGGAGCTTTGGATCTTGCGGTGTTGAAAAGTGCCGCGGCAGATTCATCTTCGGGCATTCGGCGTCACGCGGTGAAATTGTCGGAGAGTTGGGTCAAAGACCATCCGGATTTGCAGGACGATTTACTGAAGTTGGTGAATGACAAAGACGCCAAAGTTCGGATGCAGCTGGCATATAGCCTGGGTGAGTGGAGTGGAGAACCAGTGGATGCCGCTTTGGGGCGATTGGCTTTTTCCGATGGAAGCGACGCCTACCTGGCGGCGGCAATTATCAGCTCGGTGAACGCTGATAATTTGAGCGGAGTGTTAGCTTCCTTGATGTCTGAGCGCGCCAAGGCAAAACAGGGAGGGGAACTTCTGGGACGGTTGTTGGCTCTTGCGGTTGCTTTTGATAACAGTAAGGCGACGACAGGCGCATTGGATGCGGTTTTAAAAACCGGAGGAGATCCGGTGTGGCAGTATGTGACTGTGGCCGGTTTGTTAGATGCTTTGGATCGTCGTGCGACGGCTAAAAAAGGGAAAAATGAGTTGGGCAGTGAGGTGATAGAACGGGTGAAACCTTTGACCGCAACGGCGCGTAAGATCGCCCTGGATGACAAAGCATCCGAAGCGCAGCGAAAAGCAGCGCTTCGTCTGTTGGCGAGAGAAGTCGGCACGCGTGTTGAGGATATCAAGGCTTTGGGATCGCTGCTGGGTTTGCAGACTTCGTTGCCGGTTCAAGTGGCTGCGGTGTCTCATCTCGGATCTTTATCCGGCAAGGAAGTGCCTGAGGTTTTGTTGTCAGGGTGGACCACCTATACGCCAGCGATTCGTTCGGAGGTGCTGAATGTGCTGACCACCCGTAGTGCTTGGATAACGAAGTTGCTGGACGGGATCGAAAGCAAGAAGGTGGCTCATGCGGATATCGATGCTGGAACCAAGCAACGGTTGAAGACTTATCCCAATAAAAAATTACGTGCGCGGGCTACCGAGTTGTTGCCGTCTTCCAGCAGTGCAGATCGTCTCAAGGTGATGCAGGACTTTCAACCGGCTTTGAAACTGAAAGGAGATATAGCGCGAGGCAAAGTGGTTTTTCAGAAGGTCTGTGTGGCTTGCCACAAGCTGGATGACATGGGCTTGGAGATCGGGCCAAACCTGGCGTCGGTTACTGACCGCAAACCTGAGTCTTTGCTGTCCGCCATTCTGGATCCCAATCAGGCGGTGGAAGGGAAATACAGCTCTTATGTTGCGAGCACCAAGAACGGTCGAGCGATTCTGGGGATTTTGATTTCTGAAACTGGGGCGAATATTACGATTCAGGATCAGGCAAATCAAAAACACGTGATTCTGAGATCCGAATTAGTGTCTTTGACCAATACAGGAAAATCACTGATGCCGGACGGTTTGGAAGCAGGGTTCAACCAGCAGGAGTTGGCTGATTTGATCGCCTACGTGGCGGCAGCGAAGTAGGATGTATCGACATGGTTCCAGTGAATAAATAAATACTCATGATGAAAAGAAAATGTAATAGACGGTTTAGTATGTTGGCGGGATTTGTAATGGTGATTTGTTTTTTCGCTTCAAATTTGCTTCATGCAGCGGATTCGATTCCTCTGAAAATAGGCGCAGCCAGTAAAACGATCACTCATAAAGTCGGAGGTTGGGTTCAGGGGGCAGGAGTGCCGAAAAAGGCGACAAAGATCCGAGATGAACTTGAAGCAAATGCGTTTTACCTCGACAATGGGGAAACCCAGTTGTTGATAGTTAGCTTGGACCTGGCAGGTCTCGATCCTCCTTTTGCAATCAGGTTTCGCAAGGCAATGGGGGCAGCTTCGGGCATACCTGCTCGCAACATTCTGCTCTCCTGCACGCATACCCATGGAGGGCCTTCGGTAGTGAAAACCAATTACCTGATGCCCTTGGATTTTGAATACCTCGAGCGGCTCGAGGTCTGGCTAGTGGAACTCGCAAAGGAAGCGGTGAATTCTGCTCGCCCCGGCAAGATTGCTTGGGGAAAAGGCAGTGCTCAAATAGGGTTCAATCGACGAGTCTGTTGGGCTGATGGCAGCCATTCCATGCATGGTGATACCAAACGCAAGGATTTTGCCGGACTGGAGGGGCCTGATGACCCTCAACACATGGCTTTGTTTGCAGCTGACATGGATGATAAGCTGATTTCAGTTCTCTACCACAATACCACTCACCCGACGATTTTTTATGCCGCAGGTGTTTATTCGTCTGACTTTGCCGGCGAGACACGCAACATTCTTCGCGGTAAATTTGGTGATATTCCGGTGCTCTTTCTCAATGGAGCCCAAGGGGATATCGCCATGACTGACCAACTTAATAAACGCAAGGAGGGGCGTGAGGAAAAGCTCAAGCGGATTGGACGCCTGGTGGCGGATGAAACTCTGCGGCTTTACCGAGACGTGAAATACCATGAGCATCCGGTTTTGGCACATAGTTACGAGGATATGCCGGTTAAAGTGCGTCTGCCAGATCCTAAAATTTTGGCCGAATCCCGCAAGACCTTGGCGAGAATCGATGCGGGAGAAAATGTGCGTGGCATGAAAATGATCATGGCCTTCGGCACGGTGCAATTGCAGGATGTGTATGAAAAAAATCCTGTCGATGCTTTGCCTATTCATGCCGTGCGTATCGGAGATGTGGCATTGATTACCCAGCCCTGTGAGCTCTATTGCCAGTTCGGATTGGACATCAAGCGCCGTAGCCCTGCACTGATCACTGCGGTGGTGGGACTCACCGATGGCTACGCAGGCTATTGCCCGACCATTTATGGTGTTCTGGGAGGGGGCTACTCGGGGCAACAGATCAGCTGGACACGACTGGAGCCGAATGCGGGTTACATGATCGTGGAGAGTGCTGGCAAAATGCTCAATTCTTTGTGGCAGGGAAGTAAGAAAAAGTAAAATAATGATTAAACTATTAGTATTAGATATGTCATCTCTGGGATGGGGATTTAGCTCTAGGGTGTGCGGTCGTAATCGTTTGCGCTGTCTAGGGGGTAAGCAATTCCAGATAGTGCTTAACATAGCACTGGCACTTTGTTGCTTAGCAGTGAGCCCGGCAGATGCGGAGGACATAGTTCCGCTGAAAATAGGAGCTGTCACCAAGGTCATCAATCCTAAAATCGGGGATTGGGTTCAGTCGGCCAGCGTCAAAAAACGCGCGACGGAGATTCGCGGTAATCTGGAGGCAAATGGTCTCTACTTGTCGGATGGTAAGATGCAGATACTGTTGGTCAGTTGCGATTTAGGTGGTTTGGAACCTCCTCGAGTAGTAGCAATGCGAGAAGCAATGGGGAAGGCGGCTGGGATTCCACCTCGCAACATCATCATCTCTGCCACTCACACGCGCGGCCCTGTGGTGTTGCGGAGCAATTACCTCATGCCGGTCGATAATGATTACTTGGACAAGTTGCAAGCGTGGCTTGTCGAGTTGGCAAAAGAGGTTGTTCAATCGGCACGCCCCGGAAAAATTGGATGGGGAAAGGGGACCGCTCAGATCGGCTACAATCGTCGCATCTGCTTTGCGGACGGCACGCACGTGATGCACGGTGATGCCAAGCGCAAGGATTTTACAGGATTAGAAGGACCTGATGATCCGCAACATGTGGCACTGTTTGCAGTCGATGCTGACGGCAAACTTATTGCGCTCATACAACACAACACCACCCACCCTACGGTCACTTGGGGAGGTTCGGTATTTACAGCTGACTTCCCCGGTGAATCGCGACGAATGCTGCGAGAAGAGCTGGGCAACATTCCCATGTTATACTTGAATGGGGCACAGGGGGACATCTCATGGCGAGATGCACTGAACCCCCGCAAGGAAACTCCCGAGCAGTCGATTCAGCGACTTGGTCGTTTGATGGCTGACGAAACTCTGCGGCTCTACAAGAACATAGAGTATCAAAAGCACCCCGTATTGAAGCACGGCTATGAAGATCTCGAGGTCAAGGTACGACTACCCAAACCGGAACGGCTGGTAGAGGCTCGTAAAGTATTGGCAAGAATTGACGCTGGAGAGAATATCAGAGGAATGAAAATGATCTTGGCTTTCGGAGCGGTGCATCTGCAAGAATTGTTTGGCGAAAATCCGGTCGATACATTGCCAATTCATGTAGTTCGTATCGGCGACCTAGCGTTGGTGACGCAGCCTTGTGAGTTATATAGCCAGTTTGCTTTGGACATCAAGCGTCGAAGTCCTGCGCAGATCACCGCAGTGGTGGGACTTGCGGATGGTTACTGCGGATATTGTCCGACGATTCACGGTATTCTAGGTGGCGGCTATACAGCAGATCCGATATCATGGACCCGACTGGAAGCATACGCTGGTTATAAGATTGTGGAGAGTGCCGCTAAAACGCTCAACTCCTTGTGGCAGGAAGGGAAGGTGGACAAAACTTTAAAATAAACGAAAATATTATCTTATGAATGACAATCTAGCTAAACCATCAGGGAGAAGGGCTGCTATCTCACCTGGGATCAAGCGCCGTGAATTCCTGGCAAGGAGCGTTGCAGTGGGCGTTGCTTCGGGAGCCTCCTGTTTGGTGAATTATCCGGCCTACGCAGCTAAGCCGCTGGTGGCAGGAATGCCCAATACGGAGAAGCTGGGCTGGCGGGTTGGTTTTGCTACTTATTCATTCCGCAATGTCACCATTTTTGAAGCTCTTGATAAAATCGCTGCAGTGGGTTTGTCTCATGCCGAGCTGTTTGGCTGGCAAAAGCTGAGTCCGGCCAACCCCAATGTGACTCCAGAGGCAGGGCTGTCGAAGACCTTGCGCAAGAATCTTAAAAACAAGGCTGATGAC
>JAJRVS010000108.1 GCA_024277195.1 Verrucomicrobiota bacterium
CACAACGGTTGATGAAGACCACTTTCTCCATCAGTTCCTCTTCTTCGTCCTCCGTCTGGTATTGTTTGAGTTTTTCCTCTGCTTTTTTCAACACTGCTGAAGCAGGTTTCTCGGCAGGATCCTTTTTTTCCTCCTTGGCCGCAGGCGCTGCTTCTTCAGCAGGTTTTTCCTCGGTTTTCGCCTCAGCTGCCGGAGCCTCTGTTGCCACTTCCTTCTCAGGAGTTGCCTCAGCTTTCGCTTCAGGTTTCTGCTGTTCCGCAGTCTCAGCCACTTCAGCTTTGACCTCTTCTTCGGACTCTTCCGGTTTATTGGTATCGTTATCGCTCATTACCCTTATTAACTAAAATTAAAATCCTAAACCTGCCTCGCGTGCCGCGTCGGCCAAGGCTTTCACTTTGCCATGATAAATAAAACCACCTCGATCAAAAACCACTTCTTTGATTTTTGCTGCTTTGGCGCGTCCGGCGATTTCCTCACCGACTTTGGTCGCCGAAGCCACACTCGCTCCAGCCACACCCACCGCTTTGTCGCGAGTCGAAACCGCAGCAAGCGTATTGCCCGCTGTGTCGTCGATCAATTGGGCGTAAACATTTTTATTGGAAAAATACACCGACAACCGAGGGCGTTGTGCGGTTCCTGATATTTTTCGGCGAATGCGTTTGTGCATCCGGTTGCGCGCGTGATGGCGATTAAATTGGCTCATGATTGCTAAATGCTAAATTCTAACTGCTAAATTCTATGTGCAACTATTTTACTGCACGCTCTTACCTGCTTTACGACGCACGTATTCACCAACGTAACGCACCCCTTTGCCTTTATACGGCTCTGGTGGATAATACGCACGCACATGAGCGGCAAACTGCCCCACCTGTTGTTTGTCGATGCCTTCAACTTTGATCTTGGTATTGTCAGCCACCGTCACGGTCAGCTCATCCGGAATCGGATGCTCCAGCGGGTGGGAAAAACCAAGACTCAAGTCCAGGAACTTGCCTTTCACGGCTGCACGAAAACCCACTCCCTGGATTTCCAGCTCCTTAACAAAACCGGTCGAAACCCCCTCCATCATGTTCGCTACCAGACTGCGAGCAAGACCGTGCAAAGCACGCACCTTGCGATCCTCATTAGCGCGAACCAAGGTCACTTCGCCGTCTTTTTGCTCCAGTGAGATGCCCTCGGGCAGATCCCATTCAAGCTTCCCTTTCGGCCCTTCGACCACCACGTGAGATTCACTCACGGCGACCGTTACCTTCTCCGGCACACTGATCAATTTATTCCCTATTCGCGACATGACTGTTTGTGTTTGATATAAAATCGTTACTGCTGGTAAGATCTACCAGACAAAAGCTATTACTTCTCCACCGAGATTCTCTTTTTTCGCCTTATGACCGGCCATGATCCCCTTGGAGGTGGAAAGAATCGAAATACCCATTCCGTTGAGAACTTTAGGAATCTCTCCCGCTGCCGAATATTGGCGCAAACCAGGTCGACTGACTCTCTTCAAATCGGTCAGAGCCGGAGTATTGTCAACATACTTAGGTTTCACCCGGATTTCGGGATACTTGCCATCGTTGTCGATTTCATAGCCCCAGATGTATCCTTCTTCTTTCAGGATACGGGCGATGTCCGCTTTGATTTTTGAAAACGGTGCGTTGAATTCTTCTTTCTGCGCACGAGTCGCATTTTTAAACCGAGTCAAAAAATCGGCGATTGGGTCAGTGAGAACAGCCATAATACTTTCTAGTTAGCTTTTTAAATAAAGTGTCTGAGTTTGGATACCGACTACGATGCGCCGCCGGGTTTGCGGAAAGGCATTCCCAGCCCTGTCAGCAGCTCCTTGGCCGCTTCATCCGTAGTTGCAGAAGTAACGATAGTGATATCGAAACCGATGGTGCGTTTGACTTTGTCGAGCTCGATTTCCGGGAAAATCGTCTGGTCACTCACCCCTAGGGTGTAGTTGCCATTGCCATCAAAACTTTTGGTCGGCACACCGCGAAAGTCACGAATAGTCGGCATCGCCGCATTCAACAAACGATCGAGGAACTCCCACATGATTTTGCCGCGCAAAGTCACCCGGGCTCCGATGGTATCACCTGCCCGCAGTTTGAAATTCGAAATACTGTTCTTCGCTTTGGTCAAAACCGGACGCTGACCCGTGATGATCGACATGTCGTTCACCACATCCTCAGCGGCTTGTTTGCGGTCATCCACATTACCAAACCCGCTATTGAGCACCACTTTCTGCACCTGTGGTACCTGGTGCACATTGCTGATGCTCAGCGTTTTTTTCAATTCGGGAGCGACTTCCTCGTTGTATTTTTTTAAAAGATTGGGCTGCATAATGCTTCTACCTCTGTTTACCTGAAATTCTTATCTACCAAGGCCGTTTATTTGCTCTCGGTATTGACCAGTTTGACATTCGAAATGTGAATCGGCCCCTCGCGTTCGATGATGCCTCCCTCGGGAAGATCCTCGCTCTTGCGCTCTGCCTTTTTGATCATACGAACGCCTTCGACCAGAACACGTCCCTTTTCGGGAAGTACCTGCAGCACTTTACCCTGGGAACCTTTGTGTTCGCCCGAAATCACTTCGACTTCGTCGTTCTTCTTAACGTGTGTTTTGATTTTTTTCCTGTTCATAGCACTTCTGGAGCTAGTGACACAATTTTCATGAAGTTCTGCTCACGCAATTCACGTGCAACAGGACCAAAAATACGAGTTCCCTGCGGGTTCTTGTCCTTATCAATGATGACGACAGCATTTTTGTCAAAACGCAGCACCGAACCATCGGCGCGACGAACCGGAGCCGCCGTGCGCACCACAACAGCGCGAACCACTTCCCCTTTTTTAATGCTAGCCGTCGGAGACGCTTCCCGAATATGTATGGTGATGACATCGCCAATGCCGGCACTCTTGGTGCGTTTGCCAATCACCCCAATCATCTTGGCAGCCTTAGCTCCGGTATTATCGGCCACTAGGACCCTGGATTCCATTTGAATCATCTCTCAATAACCTTTCGTTTAAAATTCTTAATCGCTTAAAACTTCTGCTTAGTGACTCAACACTTCCATCAAACGCCAGCATTTGCTTTTGCTGATTGGACGGGTTTCCATCACCTCTACTTTATCCCCCACTTTAGCTTCCTCTTTTTCATCGTGAGCGAACACGGTGGTCGATCGCTTGACGATTTTACCAAATTTCGGATGCGGCACCCTGCGCACCAACTCGACTTTGATCGTTTTGTGCATCTTATCCGAAACGACGACTCCTACGAGACTTCTTCGCGAATTGCGACTTTGGGTTTCCGTGCTTGCTGTATCACTCATGACTAGTAAAAATTTTAACTGCTAACGAACGCTTTGTTATTACCGCGATTCGCTTCTCTCAAATTATCTTCTCTATATTGCTGCCTCTCGACCCCAACCTCTATTTTGCTGCTGCCACCTCTTTAGTCGCGGTCGCCGCTGCCAATCTGCGTTCTGAAAGAATCGTTTCAATTTTGGCAATCTCACGGCGAATGGCTCTCAACCGTGAGGAATTCTCCAACTGTCCGGACTCCTGTTGCACCCGCAAATGCAGGGCTTCTTCCTTGACGTCCCGTCTCCGAGTCGCCAATTCTTCCACGCTCAGTTCTCTCAGCTCTTTAATTTTTGTGTTCATCTTATTTCAAGACTGTTAAAATCATTGTTGGATCCAATCCCTGCTCTGATTTTATTCCTTATCCAAATTTCTTATCCTCTACTCACAAAGCGAGTTCTCACTCCCAATTTGTTCGCTGCCAATCGCATTGCCTCTTTGGCCAATGATTCCGGCACACCGCCCACTTCAAACAACATCGTTCCAGGGCGAACCACGGCCACCCAATGTTCCGGAGAACCCTTACCTTTACCCATACGAGTTTCAGGTGGACGCTGCGTGATCGGTTTGTGAGGAAATACACGAATCCAAACTTTCCCCTTACGTTTAAGGTGACGATTGATCGCAACACGGCAGGCTTCGATCTGACGATTCGTGATCCACTCACGACCGAGAGACTGCAAGCCAAACTCGCCGAACCTCACCTTCGTTCCACGCTGAGCATCACCGGCACGGCTGCCGCGCTGGCTCTTGCGATACTTCACTCTTTTGGGCATTAAAGGCATAATACTTTTCCTTCTTTTCTAAAATTTATCTAAATACTTTTCTCTGTTACAACAAGCTCAACGACTAGCGTCTTGCTCCCGGACCTCCTGGTCCGCCACCCGGACGACCCCCTGGTCCACCTGGACGACCACCGCCACCCGGCCCACCTGGACGGCCCGGTCCACCCGGACGACCTGGCCCACCTGGACGACCCCCTGGTCCACCCGGACGACCACCTCCACGGCGATCTGGACGATCAGGACGACCACCCGTTTGCTTTTTAGCATTGGTTTCGAGATCTTCCTTCTTGTTGATCCAGCATTTGATCCCAATGATTCCCCAAGTGGTGTTCGCTTCAGTGAAACCGTAATCAATCGGCACCCGCAGGGTGTGCAAAGGCACGCTGCCTTTACGATACCACTCAGCACGGGCAATATCAGCACCACCGAGACGTCCGGCGCAGCGCAAACGAATGCCCTCGGCACCAAACTCCATAGCGGTCTGCAAAGCTCTTTTCATCGCACGGCGGAAAGCAATCCGGCGCTCCAGCTGCAAAGCCACTGACTCGGCAACCAACTGCGCATCCGTTTCCGGTTGCTTGATTTCCTGGATGTCCACTTTGACTTGCTTGCCTCCACACATTTTGGAAACTTCAGCTGTCATGCGTTCGATCTCAGATCCCTTACGTCCGATAACAAGACCGGGGCGGGAAGTGAAGAGCGTTACCCGCACACTATTCCACGCACGCTCGATCATAATCTTCGACACAGCGGCAAAATGGAGTTTCTCCTTCAAGTAGCTGCGAATTTCCAGATCGCTGTGCAGGTAATCTGCAAATTGCCCTTTAGGTGCATACCATTTCGAACGCCAGTCTTTATTGACTGCGAGGCGAAATCCAATTGGATTGACTTTTTGTCCCATGATTCTTGTCTCTCGTTCTTAAATTAAAATTATTTCTTGTCACCGTCTTCGGCGACATCTTTCGCATCTTCTGCGGCAGGGGCGCTATCAGTAGCGCTTTCTGCGGAATTTTCCACAACAGTTTCTTCAACTGCTACTTCTTCTTCGGTCTCAACGACCTCCTCTTTGACTTCTTTTTTGGCTTTAGCCGCTGGTTTTTTAGCCGCCTTCTTCTTAGGAGCCGCTTTTTTGCGCTTCCGTTCAGAAGTTTCCTCCAAGAGAGCGATCATGTCAGCGTCTTCGGTCAATACGATATTGATCCGGCTAGTGCGCTTGCGGATGGGCGAAGCCGATCCACGAGCCCTTGGCATAAAGCGCTTCATCGTCGGGCCTTCACCCGCCGTCGCTTCCTTGATCACCAAGCTATCCACTGACAGCTCAAAATTATGTTCCGCATCCGCCACTGCTGCTTTCACGGTCTTTGCCACCAGGCGCGCTGCTTTTCTTGGCGTGAAAGCCAAGAGGTCCAGTGCTTGCGAGACCGGCAGGCCTTGAATTTCACGAGTGACATCACGCACTTTACGTGCTGAGATACGGGCTCCTTTGTATGTTGATCGAACGTCCATTAAATCCAATAGTATAAGTTCAAAGTTGTTGCGGTTTCGGCTGAATTCTGTCGCCAATTTTTACATCATCGTTTTCGCTGACTAATTCACTAAGCACAGCTCCACAGATCGAGTCGCGCACATCAACCACCATAGCCGTGCCTATCGGACGGTCGGTGCGCAAAATTTCCAAAGGCATTCCCACCCGAACGCCACCTTTTCTTCCTACATTCAAAACAATCAATCCGATTTCCGGATCCATACTCACCACCCGTGCACGTGATACGCTCACCGGTGCTTTTTTCACTTTAGGCAAAGTCAATCCCAGGGCCACATCACTGGCTCTCAATTCGGTCTCAACCAGCATCCTGCTGCTAGGGTCCGCCGTGCCCTGCGCGCTGGCTTGCAAATAACCCACCACCGATTCACTCAGAGTGATCAACTGTGAGGACAGTTTCTGGTTTTGCTCACGTTCCAGTTCGGTTGCTCTGACCGCCTTGAGCAAGCGCTGTTGCAATCCTTTAGGATCCACATTCAATACATCCACTCCGAGAGCTTCCATTTTGATCAGCAAATCCTGATAAGCGGCACGCTCTGTCCTGGCCTCGTTATTAGCGGCAGCCAAACTCTCAGCTAGAGCCTTGCGGGTTTCGTCCAGAGCCGCAGCCCGGATCTTTTCCGCTGCCAATCGTTTCTGACTGACTTTCAAAGCAGTTTTTAATTCCTGAATCTCAATCGAAGCGTCCTGCGCTTCGAGCGAAGCTGACATCAACAAGGAACCCGCCAGCAACAAACACAAGGCGGCAGCCACAACCACATTCACCGCGTTTGCGGTAGCCGTGGCGCGTTGGCGCATCGTATGGTTGATGGTTGTGTTCATGCTATGATGTTCTTATCCAGTGCTCGTCTCAATTACAGTTTCGGATTGTGTCCACCGTGAGCGATAAATTTACGCGTCGCAGAGAATTCACCCAATTTGTGTCCGACCATGTTTTCCGTCACAAATACAGAAGGAAAATCCTTGCCATTGTGAACCAAAAAAGTGTGGCCGACAAAATCCGGAGTGATCAGCGAACGTCGTGACCAGGTTTTGATCGGACGTTTTCCGCCGCTCTCATTCATCGCATCGATTTTGCCCAGAAGTTTCTGGTCAACAAACGGTCCTTTTTTCAGTGATCTACCCATGATTTTTTAAGTGCTTTCGAAGTCTTTACGTTTCGATTTAAAATTATTCAGTGCTTAGTATCGGTTGCTAAATCAAGCTCAGCTCAATTAACGACGTCCACCTTTTTTCTTGCGTCTTTCGACAATAAATTTGTTACTGGCTTTATGTTTCTTACGGGTTTTCAGCCCTTTCACATGTCCCCAGGGACTCTTCAAATGCTGGCGACCACCACCTGATTTCGATTTACCCTCACCACCACCATTTGGATGATCAACCGGGTTCATACACATACCGCGCACGGTAGGACGAATTCCCAGCCAGCGAGTTCTACCCGCTTTGGCGCTCACCACATTCATGTGCTCGTGGTTGCCCACCTCACCGATCGTGGCGTAACATTTCAAATTCACTTTGCGCATCTCACCTGATGGCAATTTCAACACAGCGTATTTTTCATCTTTACTGGCCAAAGTCGCTGCCTGCCCAGCACTGCGTGCCATCTGTCCACCGCGACCAGGAGTCAATTCGATGTTGTGAACCAAGCTGGTCAATGGAACTTCAGAAAGCGGCATGGCGTTGCCGGGTTTCAAAGGACTACCCTCACCGGACTGCACCGACTGTCCCACTTCGAGACTTCGTGGAGCCAGGATGTAAGATCTCTGTCCGTCGGAATACTCGATCAGAGCGATACGCGAAGTGCGGTTCGGATCGTATTCGATTGCGATCACTTTAGCCACTTCGTCATGGCGAGCGCGTTTGAAGTCGATCAAACGATATTTGCGTTTGTGCCCACCACCACGGTGACGACAAGTGATGCGTCCACGGTTGTTGCGGCCACCCGATTTTTTCAACGGGCTGGTCAAGTTCTTCTCTGGCTTCGATTTTGTGATTTCCGCAAAATCGGGCAGCAGTTTGTAACGATTCGAAGGCGTTACTGGTCTAAATTTTTTCAACGGCATGACTTTTCCTTAATTTAAAAGTTAATCCTTAAATGATTTCGATCTCTTCACCTTCTTTGAGGCGAACAAATGCTTTTTTCCAACTCGCAGCGCGACCGTAATCAGCACGACGCTCACGTTTCTTTTTTCCTTGATAGTTAGCAGTGCGCACATCAATCACTGTTTTTTTAAACAGTTTCTGCACCGCTTCCTTGATCTCCAACTTGTTAGCGCGGCGATCCACTTTGAACACATAAACATTATGCATATCGGAAAGCAGCGTTGCTTTTTCGCTCAACTGAAGAGTCTTGATAACTTGAAATATATCTTTCATTGTGATCGTCCTAATTAAAATTCAATTTACGCTTCTTCGCTTGCAGCCTCTTTAGCTTCTTCTTTAGCAGAAGCGGCAGCCGCTTTTTCCCCGGCATCAGCACCCGTGCGGGTTGACAAAACACTCAAGGCGTCACCTACCACTATGATTTTGTCGAAATACAACAAATTCTCAGTGTTCACTTCCGCCGCGCTCATCAACAAAGTCTTCGCCACGTTGCGGCCAGAAAGAAATGTCGAGTCGGTGAAGTCCAGGCCGATGATCAAAGTTTTGCGGGCTTCCACCACACTGTTCACCGCTGCTACAAAACTCTTGGTTTTGCCATCCTTCACTTCAAACGAAGGAACGATAATAACATCTCCAGCGATAATCCGCTCACTGAGAGCTTTACGGAAAGCCAATCGTTTGGTCGATTTGTTGGTCTGCTTGGCATAACTCCTGGCACGAGGCCCAAAAACCACGCCACCACCACGCCAGATCGGCGAAGATGAACGTCCGGCACGAGCACGGCCCGTTCCTTTTTGACGCCAAGGCTTTTTGTTGGTCGCTTTGACTTCGCCACGGGTTTTGGTATTAGCCGATCCACAACGTCGATTAGCGCGCATCGCGGTGATCACTTCGTGAACCGCCTGGGTGCCCCGACGATCTACGATCACATCCACGTTGGATTTTTTAGCTGCTGCAACTGTAAGTACTGTTCCTGCCATGATATTTTTCCTTTTGCAGTTTATGCTTTGTCTGCACTGTCATCTTTAGACGGCGCATCACCTGCTTTTAAATTTTGTTCTGGTGCGGGATGTTTCACCGCTGGGCGAATCATCACATAACTTCCTTTTGAACCAGGGATCGCTCCGCTGATCAAAAGCACATTGTCCTCTTCGCGTTTAGCGACGATTTTCAGATTCTGAATCGTCTTACGGTATTGACCGTGACGACCAGGCATCTTTTTGTTCTTCCACACACGACCCGGCCAGGTGCCGGCTCCGATACCACCCGGACGGCGATGCATCATCGATCCGTGAGCGGCGGGAAGTCCGCCAAAGTTGTAACGTTTAACCACACCTTGAAAGCCTTTACCTTTCGAAGTGCCGATCACGTCCACCCACTGATCTTCTTCGAACAGGTTAATGCCCGGATGATCCACTTCGGGAAGTGCCGCGTCGTCAGTCACACGAAACTCACGGATGCGCTTTTTAGGGTCGCCTCCATTTGCTTTGATGTGTCCGTTTTTTGCTTTAGTAAGGCGACTTTCTTTCTGCTCGTCAAAGCCTACTTGAATAGCCGAATAACCGTCTTTCTCCTGGGTTTTCTTCTGGAGAAACTGATTATCACTCACATCGATCACTGTTACAGCGACCGCTACACCGTCCTCGGTGTAAACGCGAGTCATTCCAATTTTTTTGCCTATCAATCCAATACTCATGGTTTCAGCGTGAAGTTTTTGACCTGGGGTCAATCAAACAATTAAAAGTTCCAAATTAAATCTTGATGGTGATATCCACCCCTGCTGGCAAGTTGAGTTTTTTCAACTCATCCACCGTTCTTGAAGTCGGCTCGATGATATTCAGCAGCCGCTTGTGTGTTCTGATTTCAAATTGCTCCGCAGCTTTTTTGTTCACGTGCGGAGATTTGTTCACACTGAATTTTTCAATTCGTGTAGGCAACGGAATAGGTCCCGCTACTTTCGCACCAGTGCGTTTTGCCGTCTCCACAATATCGAGAGTCGATTTGTCGAGGATGCGGTGATCGTAGGCCCGGAGGCGTATTTTTATGCTTGTGTTTTGCATTTCGATACTGGTTATACAGTGTGTTTAAATTCTGTTCTTAAAAAATTCTATTAGGTGGGTTTCTGCTTTGGGGAGCGTTTCTATCCGCCGCCGCGCCGTTCCACTATTTCTTCTACTATCTTCGCCGGCACCTCGTCAAAATGAGAGGGTCTCATTGAAAAATCCGCTCGCCCACTTGAGAGGCTGCGCATATCCGTCGAGTAACCGAACATCTCCGCCAAAGGAGCCTCCACTCTCACGATGCTATGGTTGCCCTTAGCTTCGATCTCCTGGATTTTACCACGACGTCGATTCAGATCCCCGATGATATCACCTTGATATTCATCTGGAGTGCTCACCTCTACAGCCATTATGGGTTCAAGCAAGATCCCTTTTGCATTTTTAAAGCCATCTTTCATCGCAAAGATGGTCGCCATCTTGAATGCCTGCTCATTGGAGTCCACATCATGACTCGAGCCATCGAGCAATTCAACGTGCACATCAACCATCGGATAACCCGCAGTCACCCCGTTGATCATGGAATCTTTGATTCCGTCATAACAGGCATTGATAAATTCTTTGGG
>JAJRVS010000109.1 GCA_024277195.1 Verrucomicrobiota bacterium
ATTTGCGCAAGGACGCGTGGATTGGATTTTAAGTGAATGGGAATCTTCATAGTTCCCAAACATTAGAGCGAATGGCTCAGGTTTGCGTCAAAATACGGTGATTTTTTTGTAAAAGTTTTGTAAAAGGGAATACAATGAAGGTATTGGATAAATATGGCAGCAGCAGGGCAATGAAAGGGCGCTAGAATTTACCTGAATCGCTCTCAGGCACGACAAAAAGTCGGTATTTGACAAGCTGTTCGTTGAGTTCAACGGGATTCTCATTGCGAACCGCTTTGCGAATATCGGCCGCTACGTTGGCGGGAGGGATTCGCTGTAGGAAGCTGACCGTAAGATCCTTGTGTATAATAATGGGTGAAACTACTGCTACGGCTCTTTGTAAGCCGAAAATTTCAGGGTGTTTTTTGACGACGACCAGACCGGTGGCAAGTCCAGAGGCGGTTGTTAGGGCGAGTAAGGTTTTGAGGACTAATTTCATAGAGGGAGAGGTTTGAGGGTTTGGGATGGATTGTATCTTGTTATATTAGGGTATTGTCGTGAACCGTTTGACTGTGACAGACTTACAGAACACAAATGGGTGGACGGCAGCGGTGGGAAATTTATTCAATTCAATGTGAAGAAAGTTTTGTGGGGAATAAGTGGCTGATGTGAGAATAAAACGCCGCGAAGCGACGTAAGTTGCGATTTTCTTGAAAATAGTGCTGATCTGCAGAAGAACGGCCACAGGGATGCTATGGAAAGGGCGAGGTTTTCTGCTTGCACGATTAGGATTGTGCGGCTAAATAGGCAAGGCTTCCGAAACAGGGGCGCCAATATTTTTTAGCCATGAGTAAGCAGTATAATAAAGAGATCAAACGTAAAAGACGTAAAACCTACCTTAAACGCAAAAAAGAGCGTGAGGTGACAGCATTACGTTTGGCTAAGACCACGGGAAAAAAATCTACCAGCGCAGCGCCTAAAAAGAAAGCTGCGGCAAAAAAAGTAGCGGCTAAAAAGGCACCTGCCAAAAAAGCACCCGCAAAAAAAGTAGCGACTAAAAAGGCGCCTGCCAAAAAAGCACCCGCAAAAAAAGTAGCAGCTAAAAAGGCACCTGCTAAAAAAGCAGTGGCCAAAAAAGCCAGCGAAGAAAAATCAGATAGCTGATTTTCTTTTCCGCTGCTGCTTGATGGATTCAGCGGCGGAGCGGAGCTTGTTGGTTCATCCATTATTGGGGTGATGGCAAGTGATTGCACATATCTTTTGGTTGATGGCAATAATGTCATTCACACCTGGCCAGAATTGAAAGAGCTGCATCGCAGTGGCATCGGGCTGGCGCATGAACGGCTCAAACTTCTTCTAGGTTATAAATATGGATCCGGGGAAAGTTATTCGTTTTTGTTTGGTCGGCTTGCCGGCAGGGCTGGTGTTGATCACAGCGGCGTCTTTTTTGTATACCGAATGGTTTCGACCGCAGCAGGCGGCGCGTCCGGATGTGCATGAACGGCAATTCACCCGCATGATGCGGAAGCCGGTCAACAAGGTTGATTTGGAACATTATGTGAAGGTATTGGCCGAGGATATAGGCGAACGTCATGTCGGCAAGATTGAGAATTTGAGAGCGGCGGCGTATTTCATCGAGTCTTCGCTGGGGGAAAGTAACATGGGTTACCAGGTGCAGCGGCAGAAATACCTGGTGGAGGGGCAGGAGGTGTGGAATTTAGAAGTAACGGTGTCGGGTGGCAAGAAGCATGAGGAGGTGATTGTGATCGGGGCGCATTACGATACGGTAGCGGGCAGTCCGGGGGCGGATGACAATGCTTCGGGTGTCGCGGTTTTGTTGAGTCTGGCCAATGCTTTCATCGGCACGGAAAACGAGCGTACTTTGAAATTTGTGGCTTTTGTTAATGAGGAGGCACCATGGGCGAGGACGGAGCAGATGGGGAGTCTGGTGTATGCCAAAGCGTTGAAAAACAAGGGGGTGAAGGTAGTGGCTATGCTCAGTTTGGATTCAGTGGGTTTTTTTTCTGATGCGGCCGATAGTCAGAATCATCCCAAAGGCACTCCACCAGAGGCACCGGCGGTGGGCAATTTTTTGGTTTTGGTGGGCAATCAGAAGTCCGTGCAATTAGTGAACCAGGCGAAGGCCGGGTTTCAAGCGGGCAGCGATTTGCCAATAGAGCTGACTATAGCCAAGTCAGGAGATCTTCACGCGGATCGCTCTGATCATTGGTCGTTTTGGAAAATGGGTTATCCGGGCTTGATGATCACGGATACCGGTCCTTTTCGTTATCGGGGATATCATCAGCCAGGGGACAAAATGCAAAAGATCGATTTTGACCGGCTAGAGGCGGCGGGCCAGGGCATAACTGGAATTATTGCCGCTTGGGCCAAGGGCGAGTAGTTCTTTTCACGAGGGCTGCGGCGCTATAGCTCGACCACGTAAAAGCGATCCTGGGAAACCTGCTGGGCTTCGGAGATGGTGATCCAGCGCTCTTTGTAACGTTCGCCCCAACTGTCACTGAAAGCGATTTCGCCGGTGCTTTTGTTGTAACCAGTGATGATGACAACATGGGAGGTGTTGGGATCGACGGTCAGTTTGTTGGCATTGGAAACTCTTTTGATCTTTGCTTTGTACTGGTTCCAGTTGGCGGAGTTTTTCCGTTCCATGGTGCGGGAATCTGCGGTTTTGTTAAATTCCTTGGTGCTGAAAAGCCCCCACATCACCGGGATGCCCTGGTCGATGTATTGAGCGATTTCACGGAGTTTGAGTTTGCTGTCCCAGATGTTGAAGGTGCGACCTTTGCGTCGGATATCGCGGCCGACGGCTTCGAGTAAAACAGTGGCCGAGGTACCGCCTCCTGCTTCGGTTTTCCCCACCATGGCGAGTAAATACATGTCGGCGGGTATGCCGAGGTAGCGCATGCAACGCTCGGCGGTGGCTGGCACGCAGTAACCTTTGGGGCCTTGATTGACCATGGGGATGTTATTGATCACCACGTCACCGTTGTCGCGCTTTTCAATATTATCCTGAAGGCGTTTGCTGATCACGGAGTCGGGGATGCGTTTCATGCGGCCGCGTTTGTCGGCAAACGCAACGGGTTGGATGGAGAGGTTGACGTATTCGCCGTCGACCTTGGAGAGCAAAAATGCGTGACCGCTCCAATTCCAGCGGTAGACGATCTGCCGGGTCGATCCGTCTCCGAATTGCTGGCGTTTGGCCGGCCCCAACGCTTTGGTCAGCGCTTCGGAAATGATTTTGGTGTCATAGTCCATCAGTTTTCTCAGCCCGGCGGCGCTGTCGGGCACGGCTTTGCCTTTGATGAAATGGTTTTCGCCGCTGCCCGCAGCACTGAAAAAGTCACCTTTGTTGGCGAATACAACAGAGAGGCTGGAGACTTTGCTGCTGTCGCCGTAGAGAACTACTGAGTAGGGACGGGTTTGGGCGATGCGATAATTTTTTTCGGGGTAACCACGGTAACTGCTAGAGAACGGGGTGTTTGATTCCCTTGGCCAGCGCAGACGTTTGGCGGTTTGCTCGGTGGGATTGTTCCAAAGATCCCCATCGATGAACAGCGGCAGGCCGAGCAAGGTATTGATTTTATCAATTTTTACCCCTGATTTCACTGGAGCGGGCAGGGAAGTCGCCGAGCCGCTGGGACTACTGGAGCTCCAGGTTTTGATATAAGCCTGATCAGCAGGCGAGAAACTGGCAATGGAGGTGGTGTAGTTCCTGCCATTAGCGAGTTGCAGGGTGGCTTTGTCCGCAGATATAGCTATCAAGCGCCCTTGGAATTTGACCCCTTGGATGTTGGTGAAAGTGCGCAGGGTGGCCTGTTGCCCGTGAACCGGAAGGAGGGTTATAAGGCAAGCGCTGAGAAAGGCTAAAAACGGCAGTTGGTATTTGGAGAACGAGCAGGGTGGGAAAAAGTTTTTCATGGAAATCAAAAACGAGCTTAGGGGGGTGATCCCAGTTTACAAAAAATCGAACTCACGGCAAGCTTTCTCAGCAAGGATCTATAGGGATGATGAAGAGATGGGTAAAAAGGGGTTGATGAAAGAAGCTTTCAGGAATAGGATGCGCGCGTTCCCACTGATAACGGTTTGTTTCCACTTCGCAGAAGCAGAGCAATGAAGCCGTTGGCAAATAAGGGGCATTAGCTCAGTTGGTAGAGCGCCTCAATGGCATTGAGGAGGTCATCGGTTCGATTCCGGTATGCTCCACCAGCCTTCGCCAAGGCTACGGCTGGCAAGCCGTGGCACTTGGCGAAGGCTGCCCGCCGAAGCCTCGGCGAAGGAGGGCTTTTTTTGGGTCGCCGCCAAAGATTGGAGACAAGGGTATTTTTTTAGTTTGTGTTGTGTTTAAGTTATCCGGGTCTCCGCTAAAGATTGGGGTAGGATAGATTTCCATATCTGTCTTCCCTGCCGGCCGCTACAACGGACAGATATGGAAATCTATCCTACGTGGGGTATTTGGAGAAGAGGTATTGGAGTTTTTCTTTTTGATCCAGAGTGAGCCGATCAGGATGTTTGCGTAGAGTAGCGAGAAAGCCGCTATGCTTTGTGATCTCGGGAGCGATCTCTAGAAAGAGCTTGAGGAAGTGATGTTGAGCGATGCGGATGACGTGGAAACGGTCGGCAACGATTTTCGCATTGGGGAAGTATCGTTTGATGAGAGCGCGGTAAGCGGGGCTTAGATCGATACAGACCATGCGCACCTTTTCCCTGCCCCGTAAGGATTGCAGGAAGCCTTCGAGGTCGCACGCGCTCTTGCCTTCGGCGATATCAAAGACGCAGTGGTTGCGCAGATCGCAGAAGGTGGTGGCGAAGCGACAACCTTTGTGCAGAGTGTGCTCGTCGATACCCTGGAGTTGGGGGCAGGTGGCTCATTAGATCAATTATGCTCTTTTGATTCCTTGTTCCCAATCTTTGATGGAGTGCAAAATAATGCTGCATTAAAACAATAGAGGAGTTACGATCTTCTGGTAACAGACCGATGACTGACTCACCGTTCAAATACCACGCTTTCATCAGCTACAGCTACCGGGACAAAGCCTGGGGCGAGTGGTTGCACCAAGCGCTGGAGACCTATCGGATTCCAAAGGGGATTGGGGAGCATGTGACCTGCTACGAAAAAGACGAGCTTCCCCAGCGGCTTTATCCGGTTTTCCGTGATCGGGATGAATTGTCCTCGGCACACCGGATTTCGGAAACGGTGATGAAAGCATTGGGAGAATCCCGGGCTTTGATCGTGATTTGCTCACCGAACTCGGCAGGCAGCGAATGGGTGGATAATGAAATCAGCACTTTTCAGCGACTGTACCCGGAGCGGCCGATCCTAGCGCTGGTGGTCGAGGACAGCCCGCCGGATTGTTTTCCACCTTCCCTGTTGGCCGAACAACCATTGGCAGCCGATGCCCGCATGGAAGGGGATGGTAAACCGGATGCGATCCTGAAACTCATAGGCGGGCTACTTGGTGTGGGTTTTGGCATTCTGAAAGACCGCGAAATCAAGCGCAAACGTCGGCGTATGGTGACCCTTGTATCCACCATCTCGGCAGTGGCGCTGGGTTTTGCCGGATTGACCCTGTGGGCGCTGAAAGCAGAGCAGCAGACCCGGGTGGCCTTGGTAAGAGCGGAGCAATCCGCAGAGGAATCAAAAGCCGTGCTGGAGTTTTTCAAAACTAGGGTATTGGCCGCAGCAAGGCCGAAAGAGCAAGACGGCGGGCTGGGGATCGATGCCACGATCCGTCAAGCTATCAAAGCCGCAGAACCGCAGATTGAGGGAGCCTTTGTCGACCAACCCCTGGTCGAAGCCTCCATTCGGCACGATCTGGGTGAGACCTACCGCTATCTTGGTGACGCAGGTGCCGCCCTGGTAGAGCACCGCAGGGCGTTTGAATTGCGGCGATCCATTCTGGGATCCGAACACCTGGGTACCCTCCGCTCGATGAACAAGCTGGCGATCGCCTACCGCGATGTGGCTCGTCGTCAGGAGGCTCTGGCGCTGCACCGGGAGACCCTGGACTTGCGGAAAAAAGTATTAGGTGCGGAGCATCCGGATACGCTCAAGTCGATGTGCGGCCTAGCCGATGTGTACGCGGACATGAAGCTCTACGAGCAGGCTCTGCCTTTATATGAAGAGGCCTTGCAGGTGACTCGAACAGCACACGGGCCGGATCATTCTGATACGATTATCTCGATGGGCAGCCTGGCCTACTTTTTGTGGAAAACCGGGCAACTTGAAGCCGCCGAAACCCAGTTCAGGGAATTGATCGCAGTGAGGGAAAAGCAGGGGCAAAATGATTGGGCTCTGTATTATGACCAGGTTTCTCTCGGGGCGATTCTCACCCAGGAAAAAATCTATCCAGAAGCTGAAAAGCTTTTGCTGGCAGCTCGGGCAGGATTGGAATCCATTGGCTCGAATACCGGATCTGAATGGGAGAAAAGAGCGATGGGGAAATTGGTAGGACTCTATCAGGAGTGGGGCAAGTCTGAAAAAGCTAGCGAGTGGGAGGGGAAACTGGCGACTGCTTTGCAGCAAGAGGCGAGCGGTGCTGAATCGGAGGGTGCAGTCGGAGCAGGCAGCTTAACACTGGCTGCCAATGCATCGCAGATGGTGATCTTGAAAGGCGTAGATGACTTGGCAGGCAAACCCAGCATGATTAACAACTATAGCTATCAAAATTACAGCGAGCTGAGTGAGCTGGGGGTTTTCATTGAGGCTCCGCCCGGTGGCGAGGAGACGCAGACTTTGCGGGAAAAGATATTCAGTCGGGAGGGGGGATGGGAATATCGAATGTTGAACAAGGAATGATGAAGTGAAGAAAGAGGGGAGAGGAGAATAAGGAATGAGGCAATATTCTTGACGCCTGTTGCATGAAATGGGATGCTCTTTTTCGATGTAGAGTTGTGTTATGAAGAAACGTTTTTTTTCCTCGTTGAAGTTGTTGCTGTTGCTGTTGGGCTGTGTGTGGGTGCTTGGTGCGAGTGGGCAGGCGGCTGAGCGTCATGCTCTGGTGGTCGGTAATGGTGATTACCAGAAGGCTGGTCGACTGCCGAATGCACCGAACGATGCCAGGGATGTGGCGGCGGAATTGAAAAAAGCGGGTTGGCAGGTGACGCTGGTGACGGATGCGGGCATTCGGGATATGCTGCGCGCACTGCGCAAATTTTGTGAGCAGGCGAAAGGAGGGGAGGCGGCGATGTTTTTCTATGCGGGGCATGGTATCGAGGTGAAGGGAAAAAACTACCTGTTGCCAGTCGATGCGGAGCTGGATGAAGATGATGCCGAGGATGCGCTGCCGCTGGAAACGCTGTCCTTGGATAAAATATTGGGCGATATGGCAGCTGCACGGATTCGGCTCAAGACGGTGGTGCTTGATTGTTGCCGGGACAATCCGCTATCGCGCTCCTGGATGGCTTCACGTAGCAGTGGCGGGGGCTTGGCGGAGGTGAAGGAGAGTCAGTTGCCCGAGGGAGCGATGCTGGTCTATTCCACCGCACCCGGACG
>JAJRVS010000110.1 GCA_024277195.1 Verrucomicrobiota bacterium
AACACCGATACTCCGCCTCCACCGTCCGCCAAGTCACCCTTTGCCTCCCCATCACCGCAAAAGTCAGCGCCTGACGCGCCCCCTTCACCCCCGCCACCGCCGCCGCATACGAACACCACCGATAATCCTCCGGAGCCTTCACAATCCCCGCCCGAATCGGATTCAAATCAATATACGCCGCCACCGTCCTC
This sequence comes from Verrucomicrobiota bacterium, assembly GCA_024277195.1. Lineage (GTDB taxonomy): Bacteria > Verrucomicrobiota > Verrucomicrobiia > Verrucomicrobiales > DEV007 > JAADHD01. Next base: position 192 of record JAJRVS010000110.1, read on the forward strand.
ACCGCATCCCCACTCTCCAGCAGCACACTCTTAAAACGTCCATTCCACAAGGCCCCTTCCCGATCATTCATCTTGTTATAAGCCAGCGTCATCTTCATCTTCAGCTCCTTCATAAACATCGACAGATCAAACAACCGCTCCTTCACCCCCAGAGCGATCCTACTGATCTCCTGATCACAGCCATTCTCCCGATACATCGCCACCTGACCCAGTAATTGATGCGTACTCCACTCCTTCCGCAACACCCCCAACCGCCCCAAATAGTCCTCCTCCGACCATCCCTCCGTCGCCATCTCCTTATCCGGCACCTCCAACAGCAAATGAAAGTGATTGTCCATAAAACACCAAGCCAGCGCCCGCAGCCCACTGAACTTCAACTGCCGCATCAAAATACAGCGGAAAGCCTCCTTCTCATCATCCCCAAACAGCTTGTATTTCCCCGCCGTCCGGCTCACCACATGATAATAATTCGTCTGCCCCGCCTCACCCAACAAAAATTCCCGCGTCTTTCTCATAAAAATCACCCTATCAACCCCCTCCCCACAACACAAGCACAAAATATGAGTGGAGTCAGTCCCCACTCATATTTTAATCCGCTACCTCCATTTTCTGCATCCTACTTACCGCTTCTTTCCTCCCACCGCCTTGCGGAAGCCAACTATTGCGTCGGCAATTGTGTTCGCTAGTTTCTCGCGATACTCAACACCATTGATGCGCTGCGCATCTCCGGAATGGGTCACAAAGCCTCCTTCAAATAATACCGCGGGTTTGTTAATTCCTGTCAGAACATTAAACCTCGCCCGTTTGACTCCCCTATCTTCAACTCCCATCCGATGCATCGCCATGGCATGCACCGCGGTCGCGAGGGCTATATTTTCTCCATCACGATTATTCCCCTTCCTGAAACCCGAAGCCCTTCCCCCATTGGTAGAAACCGTCCCCTGGGGCGCCAGCGCATAAGTCTCGATTCCATTGGCCAGACGATTGTCCGACGAGTTATAATGCACGCTGATAAAAATAGAATTTTTAATCGAATTTGCCACTTGCACCCGTTGACTTAATGTCAAAAAACGATCCGTTCGGCGGGTCATGTGGGTCTTAAAACCACGTTTCTTCAATGCTTTTTCCAATCTCAAGGCCGTATCAAGGCAATAATTTTTTTCATAACCCAACAATCCCACAGCGCCGGAATCATGCGCTCCATGACCAGCGTCGATCACTACGGTATCGAACTTACTGGTATGCTGAATGTAACTCGGGCGCAAAACAGGATCGATCAATTTTGCCAAATCTACCACCGACACAATCGACCGATGGGTTGGTTTGATAACCGGAAAACTCAGTACAAATTTCACTTTATTGATGAAAATGGCCTGTGAATTGATTTCCCACTCCATCACTAGGTTCGGACTCTTGAAAATCAATTTTTTGCCTTTCTCTTCAATGGCAGTAAAACGATAAAAATTTTTCACATTTGCCGCCGACACGTATTTGAGCCCCCGGTAAGGTATGAGCTTCCACTCGTCTGCCGCCGACACACTTTGCCCCAAAGATCCCAGACCCGCCAAACACAAAAACACCAGCGAGCACCAGCGAAAAATAAACTTCCGATGGCATGCTGCTGATTTCTGATTACTCAATACTGACATCGCACTTCAGGGCGGCGAACCTAGCGGCAAGGCGCCCAAGGCGCAAACCGCTTCTCTGATCACACAACAGCGGTTTCCAAAGAAAAATTTGTTTAGATATCGGGCTTATTCCTCCACTCCCTGAAGAGCTATCCATGAACGATTAAGATAACTGCACGAACATCTCGCCGTGGCATCCGGCATCAACACCAGCCCTCCCGCAGGTATGGCATTGATCCAACACCCAGGACGAATTCCCCCATAGCTCGACAATTCATACGAGCCAGTGAGATCGTAATACCCCAGAGTTCCAGAACGAAACAACATCATATTCGGTGAACCGGTCAATTGACCGCAGCCATAAGAACGTTTGAAGTCAAAAGGCTGTTCGATACCAGATACCAGATCCCAAGCTCCACCTTGCACGTAGAGTTTTGAGCCGATGATCATCGGCCGTGTTTTGTATTTCAACCCTTTGGCGCTCCACATTTTTTTTCCCGTAGAGGCTTGATACACTTCAATTTGATCCCCCAATTCAGTCGGCAACCTGAAATCGCCAGGCTGATAAGCCATCACTAGCGCATCATGTTCGACACTCAGCGCCAACACCGTTCCCCATATACTATCGTTCGATTTCCAAATCACCTTGCCACTCTGGGCATCGAGACAATAAAGAATCCCTGTTGCATGAGCGAGCGTAGATTTAGCTCCACGCCGTTTGTCCATTTCATCCTTTTCCGAAGCAGGGCGATCGATGAAATACACCCGGCTATCACCGATGGCGATGGTATTATGCTTGATCAGATTTCTCGATTCAAACTGCCACTTGAGCTCGCCACTTTTTGCATCCATGGCGAACAAACGCTTGGACTGTGTGAACTGGCTTTGCATATCCGACTTGCCATACCGAAAGCCCACCACGAACTCAGTATTAGCCACCGATCCAAACAGTACTCCGTCTTCGCAGGCAATGTGTGCCCAAATCTCCGCTACAGACGAACCCTTGTCCCTCTCCTCAGCTACTTCGCTTGCCTTGGGTGCAATAAACTCATCCACCTTCTTACCCGTCGCCACATCAATGCGCAGACAATGATCTGCCTTGCGCAGATACACACTGCTATCACTGATACAAAAATTACTGCCAGTCCCCGAAGTCCCCATCAGATGCTCGGCGTCGAAAGCACTGAGTATTTTTGGCAACGAATACGACCACAACACCTGGCCATTGTATGCACTAACCGCTCGCAGTTCATCAATACCTTCGACGATCAAACGCCCCTCATAAAACAAAGGCGCCGGTCCACGCCCGTGACGGCTGGGCATTTCAAGGTCCACATCCCTGAACCACAACATGCTCAGTGGCCCTTTGATCACTTCGTCCTTCGATGCTCCGGTATTAGCGGGATTCGAGTATTGGTGGGTCCACTCCCCCGCCCCCTTCAGAGCTCCGCGTTTATTTACTTTTAGCTGCCCAGCTTTCCCTAGCACAGCAAGCCCGCCATAAGGACGTTGCAATCGAAAGCTTTCTTTTGCATTGAGAAAACCTGCACCCTCCTTCAAAGCTCGCGAAGAAACCAGCAGGTCGGCAAAATATTTCGGATACAAAGTTTTATCCAAATCCCCCTGATGGATCACCACACGGTTCCCATAAACTCCAGCGGCAGCCAGTTTTTTACGTGATAGGTCCACTTTTTCAGAATCACTCTCAATACCACAAATATACAAATCGCTTCGTTTACTGATCTCATAAGCCAACGCACCATCGTCACTACCCAAATCCAGACAATAGCCCCTGGTCACTCCCGATTTACGAATAATCTCTTCGGCCGCTTTAACGATAGCCGGATCGGACGGGTAGGGCTCCGGTTCCGCACTTACGACCGTCGCTTCAGCCGTCCCTTTTTCACCAAAACAATAAACCGTTCCCTGATCCGTACTGACCCACAACTTCCCATCCGCCGCCGCCAAGCCATAAACCACTCCATCCACATAGTGCCGCCAGAGCCTTTTTTGTATTTTGCTGTCCACTCCCGAGATCGCCTTGGTGCCACCGCCACCAACCACCGTATCACCAGCAGTGATCAATACCCGCGACTCCCGCACTTTGGGAATCGACCATAGCGGTTTCAGTTCATCTTCCTTATTCAACATTCCTTTGCGATCCGTTCTTTCACTCTTCCCCCATTGATAAGCAGACAAAGTGTCACGATAAATGTTCACCAAGGAACCGTCCGCCAATCGAGTCAAAGCGCCGGGAACCTTCTTCTTTGCGGGCAAGCGGGATTTGCCGTCTTTCATCTCAAAAGGCAAAGCCCCATTATAAAAAAAATCTCCAAGCGCCATGATTTCCGCACTGCCATTTTTAGTGTTCTCCTGCAGATGAAAAAAATTCAGCTTACCATTTCTCCGATCAAACACCGCCGGCACCGCCCTCCCGGTCGGCACAAATAATTGATCCCCTGCCGCCATCAGATAACCTTGCGCCGAAGTGCCGCTATTGGCATCAGCGCCGGGATGCGGTTGCGGCATGTAGATCGATCCCGTTTTGTCATTTTTCCACAGAACCTTCCCGTCCACCGGATCCAAAGCATAGAGATAAATGCCATCCGTCGGCCAGATCCCCGCAGCAAAATACAAAATATTATCCAAAATGACCGGCGCCCCACGCACTGGCCAGGAAGACACCATACGTTCATTGCCTAAAATTTTACGATCATCCGGCCCTCCGCGATGTTTCCAGATAAGCTTGCCACTGGACGCCTGCAAACAATACAGATAACCGTCATCACTGACCGCATAGATTTTCTCCTGCCACACCGTCGGTGCAAAACGAACTGGACCACCGGTGAAAAAAGTCCACAAAACTTTGCCTGAACTAGCCTCGAGGCAATAAACCTGATGATCCGCAGAACTGCCAAAAAACACCCGTCCACCCGCAATAACCGTATGAAAAGCACGATCAAAGGTCATGCGCTGCGAGCGAGGCCAAGCCGATTGAGGAGGATGCGGGGATTTCCATGTCCAGTGCAAAACCAAATCATTGGGAAGCGCGTCCGGCGTATATCCGTCACGAGCGGCATTAGCCCGATAAGTCGGCCAATCGCCGCCAATAGCGGACGAAAGCAACAACAGGCTCAATAAAACAGGCAGAATACGAAACAGGGGAGTCATGTTGATCAATTAAGCATCTGCTGAATTTTCTGTCTCGCACTTTCTCGATGTAGCAGGGGCGCTGCCCAGTTGCCCTCGATTTCAATTTTACAAATCGCCTGCATCAACGAATAGTTGCGCTTTATGTCCGAGATATCCAAAGCCTATCAACCCGGAGAAGTCGAAGCCAAGTGGTATAACCGCTGGATCGACAACAACTGCTTCCGTGGAAACGAGAATTCCAGCGACGAAGCTTTCTCGATCGTCATTCCGCCCCCTAACGTGACAGGCATCCTGCATCTCGGCCATGTGCTCAACAATACCATTCAGGACATCCTCGCCCGCCGCGCCCGTATGGAAGGCAAAGACGTGCTGTGGCTACCGGGCACCGATCACGCAGGCATCGCGACTCAAAGCAAAGTCGAGCAACAATTGCGCAAGGAAGAAGGCACCACCCGCCGGGATCTGGGACGCGAAAAATTCCTCGAACGGGTTTGGGACTGGAAAGATGAACACGGTGGTATCATCATCAAACAACTCAAACGCCTCGGTTGCTCCTGTGACTGGGAACGCGAACGCTTCACCATGGACGAGGACTACTCACGCTGGGTGTCGAAAATTTTCGTCGATCTCTTTAATCAAGGTTTGATCTATCGCGGCAAACGCATCGTCAACTGGTGCCCGGCCTCGCTCACCGCCCTCTCAGACGAAGAGGTCATCATGAAGCCGCAGAAGAGCAAGCTCTACTACATCAAGTATGAGTTGGCAGACGAAGCCGGCACTTTCCTGGAAATCGCCACCACTCGCCCCGAAACCCTGATGGGTGACAGCGCGGTTGCGGTCAATCCCAACGACAAACGTTACGGCCACCTGATCGGGCAAAAAGCCATTCGACCTTTCCCTGAAAAAGAGATCCCCATCATTGCCGATGATCACATCGACCCGGAATTCGGCACTGGTGTGCTGAAAGTGACTCCGGCCCACGACAAGGCTGACTTTGAAATCGGATTAAAACACGATCTTGAGATCATTGACGTGCTCAATCCCGATGGCACGATGAACAAATTGGCCGGTGAGGATTTTGCCGGCATGGATCGTTTTGAAGCGCGTGATAAAGCTGCGGAAAAACTCGATGAAATGGGGCTCTTGATCCGCATCGAAGAATACGAGAACAATGTCGGTTTCAGCGAACGCGCCGACGTCCCGATCGAACCGCGCGTTTCGATGCAGTGGTTCCTGAAATATCCAAAAATCGAAGAAGCCACCTCCGCCGTGGCCAACGAAGAAATCCGCTTCCGCCCCGAACGCTGGAAAAAAACCTACCTTCACTGGATGGAGAACATCCAGGACTGGTGCATCAGCCGCCAGCTCTGGTGGGGACACCAAATCCCCGTTTGGTACCGCAAAGACAAAGCCGAAGAATTGCAAAACGCCGAGTCCCTCGATGCCAGTTTGTCCGGCGACGATCTTTACGTAGGCATCACCCCTCCCGACGACAGCGAGAACTGGATACGCGACGAAGACGTGCTCGACACTTGGTTCAGTTCCTGGTTGTGGCCTTTTGCCACCATGAGCAACTCGGATGAAGACCCGAGCGCCACGATGAAAAAATTCTACCCCACCATTGATCTGGTCACCGGTCCGGATATCATTTTCTTCTGGGTCGCGCGTATGATCATGGCCGGCTACCAGTTCGCCGACGGCTTACCTTTCAAGAACGTCTTTTTCACCAGCCTCATACGTGACGCCAAAGGACGCAAGCTTTCCAAATCACTGGGCAACTCTCCCGATCCGCTCAACCTAATCGACAAATACGGTGCCGACGGCGTGCGTTTTGGCTTGATGCGTATCGCCCCGATGGGCACTGATATTCGTTATGACGAAGAGCAAATCATCGAAGGGCGCAACTTCGCCACCAAACTCTGGAACGCCGCACGTTACCGTCAGATGCAAGAGAGCACTCCCGGCATCACTGCTGCGGAAAAATCCATCTACGCCATCGACATCCTGGCCAAACTCGACGATTTGCAAAACAATATCGAGCAAGCTTACAGCGATTATCAATTCAACGAAATCGTGCAACTGCTCTACCAGTTTTTCTGGAGCGAATACTGCGATTGGTATCTGGAGTCGTGCAAAGGCGACTTCTTCGAAGACGCCGACCCCGCCGCTCGTGCTGCCACTCTCGAAACCATGGACAGCGTTTTCCGTCGTTTCCTCGCTCTGCTGCACCCCTTCATGCCACACATCACTGAAGAGCTTTGGGAGAATTTTGGCTTTACCGAAGACGGAGGTTTCCTGATGCAACTTGCGCTGCCAAAACAAGCCGTTTATGAAGGTTTGCGCAGCGAACGCGCGATCGCCGCCAAGCAGCAAACCACCGCCATCTACGAAGCTGTCGGCCGTGCCCGCAATCTCAAAGCGGAATACAATCTGGCCGCCAACCGCAACGTTCGCTTCATCCTCGACCCCAGTGCCGATTGGATCGAACCCGAGCTCTCCGTGCTGGCTCGGCTCTGCGGCGCTGCCGAGGTGCAAATCGAAAAAGGGCACAGCGCTGAATAAGGAGTCCCAGTCGCCCTGACGGCCATTGGTAAAATCTACATGCCACTCGAAGGTCTGATCGACATCGATGCCGAGAAAAAACGTCTCAGCAAAGAGCTAGGTAAAGCCGAAGCCGAATTGGTCAAAGTGAATAACAAACTCGCTAACGAACAATTTGTCTCACGCGCCCCCGAAGCCGTGATCGAAGAAAACCGCGAACGCCAGCAACACTGGAAAGACCGCGCTGCCGAACTGCAACAGATGCTCGATAATCTGAATGGTTGAACCAACTATCACTCTCGCCTCCGCGAATCCATACTGATCGTCACCGGACCATCATTGATCAAACTAACCTTCATCATCTCGCCAAACTCTCCCGTCGCCACCCGCTGCTCCCCCAGCTCATTTTGCATCGCCGACACAAAGGCCTCATAAAGCGGAATAGCCTGCTCCGGTCTGGCCGCCCTAATAAAAGAGGGACGAGTGCCTTTTTTTACCTGCGCATGCAAAGTGAACTGACTGACCACCAACGCACTGCCTCCCACATCAAGCAACGATCGGTTCATTTTCCCCTCATCATCTTCGAACAGACGCAGCTGACAAATCTTGCGCACCAGCCATGCCACGTCGCTCTCGTCATCAGCACCCTCGACGCCTAATAAAATCAGCAAACCCTCGCCGATCTCTCCAATCGATTCTTCATTCACCACTACGGCGGCTTCGCTCACGCGTTGTAAAATCACTCTCATCGCCAAGCACCATAGAGCCAGTCGCTCGCTTTGCCAAAACTCTGCTTGGAAATAATCCGTCTGCGTGTGACAGTCTAGCTCACCCCATGCCCACCCGTTTTTTCAGATCCTGCTTCATCTGCCTCATCGCCATCTTTTGCGTATCGAATGCTAACGCCCAAAAAACACCTCCAACCCAATCAAAAGACCAGCAAAAAAAACAAAGCCCCACCATCATCCACTCCACCACCGAGATCGAAGATGCCATTACCCGCGGCGTGGAGTTTCTTTTAAAAGATCAAAACAAAAACGGCTCATGGGGATCACCCCACAATACCAAAGCCCTTAACATTTACGCACCCAGCCCCGCTGCATCACACCTAGCCTACCGAGCCGCGGTCACGGCAATGTGCATCAGTGCCTTGATCGAATCCGGCCAGGTGGATAAATCCGCCGAGGCCAAACAATCTCTCCAGCGAGCCCAGGACTGGTTGATGCTGGAACTGCCAGGCGTCCGCCGTGCCACTGCCGACGTGATGTACAACGTCTGGGCCCACGCTTACGGCATCCAGGCTCTCGTTCACCTGCACCACCGAGCCAAGTCCGCCAATCAAAAAGAACAGCTCAATAAAATCGAAGACCTCATTCGCAATCAAATCGAACGCCTGCAACGCTATGCCTCGATTGATGGCGGCTGGGGTTATTACGATTTCCGCGCTGGCACCAAAAGACCGGCCTCCAGCAGCATCAGTTTCACCACCGCCACCGTTCTCGTTGCCTTCCACCAAGCCGAGCAAATCGGCATCGACGTACCCGACAAAATGGTCAAACGAGCGATCGATTCGATCAACCGCCAACGCAAAAGTGACAACTCTTACGTCTATGGTGAATATTTAAAAATGCGCCCGCTCTACGGCATCAACCGTCCCGGAGGCAGTCTCGGTCGATCGCAAGCCTGCAACATCGCCCTGCGTTACTGGGGAGACAAAACCGTCGACGACGAGGTGCTCGTCACTTGGCTGGAACGCTTACGCGATCGCAATGGCTGGCTATCCATCGGACGCAAACGCCCCGTCCCTCACGAATCCTGGTTCGCCGTGGCCGGTTATTTTTTCTACTACGGCCACTACTACGCCGCTCTCTGCGTCGAGGACTTGCCCGCTGAAAAAGCGACGCCTTTGAAAAACGATCTCGCTCACATCATCCTCGCGCTGCAAGAAAAAGACGGCGACTGGTGGGACTTCCCGCTCTACAACTATCACCGTCAATACGGCACTGCCTTTTCCATCATGACCCTGTCACGCTGTCGACCGTGACAGGTCGTAGCGCCTCCGCCACCACCCGGATCAGATCCTGAGGCGGATAAGGCTTGGGCAATACAGCGATAAAACCGAAGTCTTGCGGCTGCGCCATCGCCGGCGCATCGGAATAGCCACTCGAAACAATGGCCCGAACCTCGGGGTCAACCTCACGCAGTGACTTCATCATCTCGACGCCCCCCACGCCCCCCTCGATGGTCAGATCACTCAGCACCAAATCAAAAGGCTTACCCAGCTCCATCGCCTCTTGATACAAACGAACGGTCTGCTCGCCATCCACGCTCTCCACCACCTCATAACCCTGCTTGCTCAAACAGCGCACGATCAACTGACGGATCAAATTCTCATCCTCCAAAATCAAAATGCGCCGAGCACCTGCTTTGACCGGCTCGGCATCCGAATATAACACCGGCACCTCATCCGCTATCAGCTCCCCCTCATCGTCACCATCATCACCACCGCTGGTATCCGCGCTCAGCTCCAGCGGCAAATACAAACTGATCTGCGTGCCTTCACTCGGCTTCGACACCAAATGCAAATGACCGCGATGCGCTTTGGCGATCGATTCACAAACCGTCAAACCAATCCCGCTGGCATTGTCCTCCTGACGCGTAGTAAAATAAGGTTCAAACACCCTGCCCGAAGTTTCCTCATCCATACCATGACCACTGTCAATGATCTTGATCACCACATAAGACTCAACCTCATCGTCCCCATCTCCACCGCCAGCCCCCGACCGCGGCGGCGGCTCCATGCTCAATTCACACACCGCATCCAAACGCCCCCCCGCAGGCATCGCTTCCTCCGCGTTTTTAACTAGGTTTTCCAACAATAAAGCAATTTGCTCAGGATCGATTCTAACCCGTAAAGAGGGATCATTGCAAATCAGTTGATAGCGAATTTTCGCATGACTCTTGCGGTGTTCTTCCAGCACCCGCCGCAACACCCGGGCCACTTTGGTCTCCGTCAATATCGGCACCCCTCCTTTGGTGAAAGTCATCAACTGCTGCACCAAACGGCGCGCCTGATCCGCTGCCAAAGATGAAGCAGCCACCTCACTTTGGAAAGCCTTGTCTTCAAGATAACGATCCTGAATCAAAGAAAGATTGCCAATCAAGACCGTCAGCAAATTATTAAAATCGTGAGTGAAACCACGTGCCAACAGACTCAAACCCTCCAAGCGATGAGCACGAAGCTGCAACAAGGACTCTTGTTTTCTAGCCGATGCATCTCGCAATAAAATCAACCACCCCTTTCCCCGGGGATAAACATTCAATTCAAACCAACGCTCGCTTTTTTCATCATGCAGCTCAAAACACAAGCGCCGTCCGTTTTCCCTGACCTGTTTCAACTTCTCCGCACACAGCTCACCCGCCGCCGCCGAGAACAAACTGCGAAAATGCTGGCCGATCAATACCCCCATGCCATTGCTCAAACAAGCACCTGCCTCCGGATTGGCATAACTCACGACTTCATCCTCATCGAGAGTGATCAAGGGGTCGGTGATCCCCTCTATCAAATGCCTGCCAGACTCTCGCTCTTCGCCCTTTTTTTCAATCGGCCCGATCTGCTCGATTTCTTCCCGGCCTCCCTCATCGGTGTAGTCAAACAGTTCACAAAAAGGAACATACGGAGCCTTCTCGCCGCCCTCTCCCTCCTGACGCTCAACCACCCCTTCCTGCCACTGACGAAATAAAGTCAACAGCCCTATCACTTCCCCCTGCTCATCCCGCAAAGGCGAAGAACGCTCGATGATTTTTATTTCCCCACCTCCCGCGTCCGTCAATATCAACAACCGGCCAGCCCCACCTTGCCGACCTGAACCCTCACCGCCCCCCTCGAGTTCACAATCCCTCACCTGCACCACCTCTGACAAAGGACGACTGATCGCATCAGCTCCCGAACAAGCCGTCAACTCCTCCGCAGCGGAATTGAAAAATGTGATCCGCCCCTGCAAATCAGAAGCAATCACCGCCTCATTCAAACTCTTCAGAGTATTGAGAAAACGATCACCCCTCTCATTCTCGTCTTGTAGCTGCGGCGCTAACGCCATCGCCCCCTCGACCGCTGCCTGCAGTTCCCAGGCGCTGAAAGGTTTGCGCAAAAAAACCGCCGGTCGCACCGCCTTGGCTCGGTCAAAGCTCTCTTCGCTGGAAAACCCCGTCATGAAAACCACCGGAGCCGCACATTTTTCACGTA
>JAJRVS010000111.1 GCA_024277195.1 Verrucomicrobiota bacterium
ATTACGATGGCGGCGATTTTATGTCGCGCCGTTACTATGCTCGCGAAACCTCCGGCAAGGCGGCCCCCTTTGCCATTCCCTATAACGGTGAAGAGGTCAAGCTGCACTGGGCCAATGCCGACCAGTATTACATCAAAACCGCTGAGTATTTTTCCAACTTTACCTTCGATATCGGCCAGGCCGCTGAGATTCGTCAACTCAGTGCCGAAGAACGTACTTTGCAGCATATTCCCGAGCAGCCGATAAAGGTTCATTTTCGGGTGATCGATGCCGCCGAAGGGGAGCATGGCAATGTTAAAGCCAGTGATGCCACCAAGCGCTTCTTTGTTTTGCATGCGGCTCAGCCGGTCGATCTGACCGAAGCTGGCGAGTTGGTGGTTAATTTTGAGTATCGGCCCGATCCGGAAAAATCAGGGCAAGAGGGGAGCTGGCGCGATAAACGTAATACACAGGCGGTTGAAACGGTCTTGGAAAAACTTGAAGCGTTGACCGCCGAAGACAAAAAATTTGCAGCGTACCTGCGTCTGCTCAAATTCCCCGCCCCGACCGAGAAAAACAAAAAGCGCCCGCTGCTGGCCAAGTATGTCAACCAGTACACCGCACGCAACACCATGGATTACTTTATTCACAAGGATCTAGGTGGTTTCCTGCGCCGCGAACTCGATTTTTACATTAAAAATGAAGTGATGCGGCTCGATGATATTGAGAATGCCGATGTCCCGGCGGTTGAAAGTTATCTGGCCAAAATCAAGGTGCTGCGCAAGATTGCCGGTAAGCTGATCGATTTTTTGGCCCAGCTGGAGGATTTTCAGAAGAAGCTCTGGCTGAAGAAGAAATTTGTCGTCGAAACCAACTACTGCATCACCCTTGATCGGGTGCCGCAAGAGCTTTACCCGCAGATTGTGCAGAATCAGGCGCAGATTGCCGAATGGGTGAAGTTGTTTGCCATTGATGAGATTGCGGGGGATCTGTCGGGGCCGGGGTTTTCTGACCCGCTGACGGTGGAGTTTCTCAAAAACAACGACAAGCTGGTGTTGGATACGCGCTTTTTTACCGAGGGATTCAAGTCGCAGCTGATCGCCTCGATTGAGAACTTTGATGAGCAGTGCGATGGGCTGCTGATTCATTCGGAGAATTTTCAGGCGTTGAATCTGTTGCAGGGGCGGTATCGGGAGCAGGTGAAGTGTGTGTATATCGATCCGCCGTATAATACGGGGAATGATGGATTTATCTACAAAGATGCTTATCAACATTCGTCTTGGTGTTCTCAGCTTTATTCAGCGTTGATCTCTGGATATCACCTTTTGAAAAATGACGCGGTTTTGTTTTCCTCCATCGATGACAGTGAAAGTTCAAACTTAAAGTTTCTTCTAAACATGGTGTTTGGAACGGAAAATCATGTCGCGGATATCGTCTGGCAAAAGCGCTACGCGCCTGATATTCGCAAATGTATCAGTGACGCACATGAATTTATCTATTGCTTTGCTAAAGACGCAACCACGTTCAAAATGGTAAGGAAGAAGCTGCCTCTTACTGATTTTCAGACAAAGCAGTTTAGAAACCCCGACAATGATCCGCGTGGACCGTGGAAAGCGGCTGATTTCACAGCTCAAGGGTACCGACCCAATCAGATGTATGAAATAACTCTCCCTTCCGGTGAAAAGGTCGTGCCTCCGCCGGGGCGGTGTTGGGTGGTGACGGAAGATAATTTCAAGACTCTCACTGCAGAAGATAAAATGTATTTTGGTAAAGATGGTGCTGCTCGCCCGGCGGTCAAAAGGTTTTTAAGGGACATGGACGGACTTGTCCCTTGGACATGGTGGGATTCCAAAGGGTACGGTCACTCTCAGGATGGACTCAAGGAAATTACAAAATTAATGGGCAGAGACAATGCATTTTTAACGGCTAAGCCCACAAAATTACTAAATAAAATTTTCCAGATCGCGGCACTTCCAAAAGAATATATTCTCGACTACTTTGCCGGTTCCGGCACCACCGGTCATGCCGTCATCAACCTCAACCGTGAAGACAACGGCAAACGCAAATATATCCTCGTCGAAATGGGCGACTACTTCGACACCGTCCTCAAACCGCGCATCGCCAAGGTGGTCTACTCCGACAGCTGGAAGGACGGCAAACCGACCGCTCGTCAAGCCGGTATCTCCCACTGTTTCAAATATCTGCGCCTCGAATCCTACGAAGACACCCTGAACAACCTGTGTCTCGATGAAGACCCGTTGCGGCAAAAGGCGATCTCCAGCAATGCTGCGCTGAAAGAATACTACACGCTCCGCTACCTGCTTGATGTCGAGACGCGCGGCAGTCAGTCACTGCTCAACATCGACGCCTTTGCCGATCCTTGTAGCTATACCCTCAAGGTCAAAAAGCCCGGCAGCGACGAATATGTCAGCAAAAATGTCGATCTGCTCGAAACCTTCAACTACCTGCTCGGGCTGCGGGTACTGCACATTGCCGCACCCCAGCAGTTTACCGCCCAGTTCAAACGGATCGAAGACCCGGAAATTCCCACCGACCAAAAGACCAAACTGGTCATTGACGGCAAAATCAAACCGACTGATACGGGCGATTTCTGGTTCCGTAAGGTCGAAGGCTGGCTGCCGAGCGACCCGGCCAATCCCAACAACGGCCAGCAGGAGAAGGTGCTGATCGTCTGGCGCAAACTCAGTGGCGATCTCGAAAAAGACAACGCGGTCCTCGATGCCTGGTTCCTGAAAAATCGTATCAGCAGCCGCGATTTCGAGTTTGA
>JAJRVS010000112.1 GCA_024277195.1 Verrucomicrobiota bacterium
CTCTGTTCGGACTATTTTACGTAAATTGGTCGAACCCATGATCGCAGCAGGTGGCGGCAAGTAAGCGACAAGCAACTTGCCAACACTGCCCCACGCGTCGCTTTTTAAGTGGCGCGTGTGCGTTTTCTAAAAGGGGGAGCGCACAAACCGCCTGACTGGGTTTGAAATTTTTACCGACTGAAACAAAGGTCATGACCAAAACCCGGTGGGCTTTTTTAAATATTTTAACAATCACACTGTAAATCACCGATAAACCATTATTGTAATATGGCTGAAGTAACACTCGAATTGATCAAACAACTACGTGAAAAAACCAACGTAGGAATGATGAACTGTAAAGGAGCTCTCCAGGAAGCCGACGGCGACCTCGAAGCAGCTGAAATTATCTTGCGTAAAAAAGGCATGGCTGCTGCTGATAAAAAAGCATCGCGCACCACGACCGAGGGAATCGTCGCTACATCGATCGCCGACGACGCTAAGTCCGGCGTCATGATTGAAGTGAGTTGCGAGACGGACTTTCTGTCGAAAAACGATGACTTTCGCTCGTTTGTGGCAGAGCTTTTGGGTTTTGCCTCGGAGACGGGTTCAGCGGATTCGCTGGAAGCTTATCTTGCTCTCAGCCCCGGTAATGAGGGCAACATCGAAGAGATTGTGAAAGCCAAAGTTGGCTCGGTGGGGGAAAACATGGGCGTTGGCAACATCGTGCGCTATGAGACTGCCGGAAACGGTGTGGTGGCTTCTTATATTCACATGGATGGCAAAATCGGGGTGTTGATCGAACTGGGATGCCAGTCGGCTGATACTGAGAAAAACGAAGATTTCTCAGCACTGGCGAAAGATATTTGTCTGCACATTGCAGCAGCTCACCCTATTTGTTTGAATCGCGATGAAGTTCCTGCCGACGTGGTCGAGAAGGAAAAAGACGTTTACCGCGATCAAGTCAAAGGCAAACCTGAGAACATCATTGATAAAATCGTCGAGGGCAAACTCGATAAATTTTACAGAGGTTCTTGTTTGTTGGAACAGGCTTTCATCAAAGACTCTGACAAAACGATCAAAGAGCTGCTGGCAAGCAGTTCTGCCGATTTTGGCGATGAGCTTGAAATTCGACGTTTCTCCAGATTCGCCATTGGCGCAGCTGGTTAATATTATCGTTATTAAATTGATTTCTAACGGACACCCCTGGGTGTCCGTTTTTTTTGCCACGGCCCAAAAATCGAGGTGAACTTGAAAAAGGTGGTCAAACGAGCGCGGATTTAGTAAGCTGTTCAGTGGAGTTGGAGGGGCATGCTTATTGGATTAAGGTTTCCCCGCGGCTTCGAAAATAAACCCTACCCGTGGATCCCATGACGATTGAAACGATAAATACACTTGGCGAACTTTTTGGCTGGATCAGCCTCATTAACATGAGCCTGCTGTTATTATCCACCGTCTTGCTTTTTTCCTTAAAATCGGTGGCGATTAAAATACATAGCAAGATGTTTGGTCTCGATGAAAAAGATCTGAATCGCGCTTATTTTCAGTATTTGGCTCAGTTTAAGATCTTGATCATCGTTTTTAATGTCACGCCCTATATCGCCCTGAAATTGATGGGGTGAGCGGCGCTTTTTTCTCCAAGCTCACTATTTGTTGTTCATGGGGACTCTCCTCGCCATTCTTTTTGCCCTCGTTGCCTTTTTTGTGCTGGCTCTGTTGGTGCTCACCTTTAGGGAGGTGCTGTGTTTGCTCAGTTATTTGTGGCGGCGAATGCTGTGGGTGGCGGTTTATATGTTGTTGGGGCTGGCAGCGTATTTGGCAGCCAAGCGTTATCTCGATCCGATGTCATCTGCAGCGGTTGGGATTCTGAGCGTGCTCACTTTAAACGCCTTTGCTTACCAGGCTTATCGAAGGCGTTATCAGGAAATGCTCGCGCAGAGTGGGCTAGGCGATAGCCGCCGCATCAGTCGCAAGAAACTACTCGAAGTTTATCGGCTGGGGGGCAATTCCACCGACTATTGCGAAATTTGCGGGGAAGGTGGCTTGACCTTGGACATCCATCACAAATTGCCATTGTCCGAGGGAGGTAATAATGAATTTTCAAACCTGAAGTTGCTCTGCCCTAATTGCCATCGCCGTGAACATGATGAAATGAGGAGGTGAGCAAATATCAGCTCAAAGAATCAGCTCTGATTTTGGTGTTGAGCAGATCAACTTTCCCTATTTTTTTCTCTTCATTAGTGTGTATTGGTGTTCATTAGTGGTTCTTTTTTTCTTCGAATACACACGACATGATATATCAAGGTAATATACGTAAAATGAAGGCCTCTTTGCCGCAGCAGGGGGAGGTCGCTTACCGCTTGCCCTTGTATGATGTGCTCGAGCCGGGCTGTGAGGTGGATATGAATGATTTGATCGGTGGCACGATACGAATCGAGTTTCAAAATCAGATCAACTGTGTGGTATCGGGAAAGCGGATCAATAAGGCCTTCGGTGATGGCATGAGCTATGACGCATTCATGAATTCGCCGATGGCGGTGCCGAGCATCATTCGCCCGGAGCTGAGCCTCATTCACGAGGGCATTGCCTTGCGCGATGCGGAATGGGAGCGCGAACATCATCTCAAACCCCACGTGGTGTATTTATCCAAGACCAGTGGGGTGAAGGTAGGGGTGACACGCGACACCCAGATCCCCACTCGTTGGATTGACCAGGGAGCCACCGAGGCGATTCTGTTGGCGGAAGTGCCCTATCGCCAGTTGGCTGGATTAATCGAAGTGGAGATGAAAGAGCATTTTGCGGATCGAACCAACTGGAGGGCGATGCTCAAAAATACGTGCAGTGATGATGATCTGCTGGATGCCAAAGGCGAAGCGCTTGAGCAATTGCCAGAAGAGTATCACGAATTTATTTGTGACAAGGATGACATCACCGAGATTAATTATCCGGTGATCGCCTATCCGGAAAAAGTGACCAGTTTGAAGCTGGATAAAGTGCCCGTGGTTGAAAAAAAATTAATGGGCATCAAAGGTCAGTATTTGATCTTTGATGAGGGCGCGGTGTTGAACATGAGAAGCCACTCGGGTTATCGAGTAGTGATAGAAGGGTGAGTGGGGTAAGAAAAGCCGATCTCAACAAAAAGCGCCTGATCTGCTCAACAGCTGATTTGTTTTTGCAGAAAAAGCTACCCGCCGATTGAGATCGTCAGATCGATCATCCCCGGAGCCTTCACCGAAGGCGTGAGCATCCATCGGCTTAACAGAAATCGACGTCCTCATTACCGACTCGGCACGCACGGTAGCCGATTGTTTCAAACACCGTAGCAAAACTCGGACTGGAACTTTGTCTCGAAGCCCTGAAAGAAGTGTATCGCTCGGGCATCAAGCCTGCCGACATTCTCCGCTACGCCCGAATGAATCGGGTTGAAAAAAATTATCACGCCCTACTTGGAGGCTCTGTCGTGAAAAATATTGTCACTTCTTCAGTTTGGTTAACTCGACCATTTTCTACACTACTGTTTAGATGCTTTGCTTTTTAGTTTCAAGTTTCGAAGCTTGTCATCATCCACGACATCAAGAGCCTTACTCTTGATCTCCAATGCAATATCTCCATGACCAGTCATGTCAGCTACCGTGATTAGTTGGATACACTTTTTTACGAAGCTTTTCCTATTCCAATTTTTCATTTCAGACTTTTCGAATACTGCATCGTCCCTCAGGTAATCGGCATATGCGATCTTGTAATTTTTGGAGAAATCTTTGACATACCTCTTAGCAATATCGTATTCGCCAAGTTCAAATACGGTGTCTTTAATATACAGCCAAAGCCTCTCGGCTCTTTGACTGTCCTTTGATTCTATTTTCTTGAAGAGTTCGATTGATTTTTTATCCTCGCCCAAAGTCCTGTTCAGTGATGCAACATCTTGAAACAAGGAGTTATCTCCTTTCCCGTCAAGCAGTATACTTTGTTTGGCATCTCGAATTTCTTCCATTTTCTTGAGTGCAGGAGGATAAGCATCACCCAGTTTTTTCCAATACATGAGAGCAAAAGATAATCTAACACCAGCCATCGCGCTCTCATGTTCTAGTGAATGATCGTGAAACCAAACATGCCTTTCCAGAGCTTCTTTGTATTTACCAGCTTTAGTCAGTTTTTGCGTCTCACGAAGGTAAGCTTGCATATCCTCAGCCAGCAAAGGAGGTAGTGAGAACGTCAAAAGGGATAAAATGATTATTAAGTTTTTCATTTCCAGTAGTTCTACCCATAGGACTCATTCCTCTCAAACGGCATACAGAACAGCATATCAAACCTACCAATTCCGTCAAGCCCTAGTCACCACGACTAGCCCATCGGTCGCGATGAAGTCTATAAAGAGGTCTTCGAGCAGGCCGAGAACTTTAAGAAATACTGCGGTTCTTAATTGGGAGTCGACAGAGTTTTGGCAATGGTGTAATTTGCAATCATGGCAGCGAAGTTACAAACGATAGAAGCAGTTGTAGGGATCGATGGAACTGTGCGATTGAATAAGGCGATTCACTTGGAGCGACCAGTACAGGCCGTGGTGACGCTCCTTGTTGATGATGTTGATGATGTTGCTGTGGAGGGGGGCTCTGGCGGTAGCTTTGAGGCTGCTGCCGAGAAGGTTTTCGACAAGCATGAAGAGCTTTTCAGAAAGCTGGCTCAATGAAGCCGCCGATTTTTTTGACGGCAGAGCAAATTAAAAAGCTTCACGAAATGGGGCTGAAGCGTCATGGAGGTGCTTCAGGGTTGGGTGATATAGGGTTATTTGAGAGTGTTATCATGCAGCCTGAAAATGATTTTTATTATGGGAAGGTTGATGTTTTTGGAATATCTGCATCCTATGCGTATCATATTTCACAGGCGCAATCGTTTTTAGATGGCAATAAACGAACGGCTGTATCTTCGGCTTTGGTGTTTTTAGAGTTAAATTGAGGTGGATACCAGCTTTGATTCCCATCAGCTTTATTTGGCGATGATAGCTATTGCTGAAAAACGTATGGATAAAGCAAGCTTAGCGGATTTATTGCGAGAGCTGTGTGGCGGATAATTGGGCCGAGGGTCGGCGTTTAAGATTCGCGGATAATATCCATTGACGAGGAAAGGGGGCAGGGGAATGAAAAACGAAGTTCTTACTTTACCGCAAGGTCAAGGCTACTGTAAATTGGGCTAGGGTCTTGGATTGGTTCACTCACTCGCGGACTCGTTCACAAACTTTTACGGGAAAGGCTTCCTCCTTCGCTAAAGCTTCGGCGGACAAGCCGCCAGATTGTGAGCGCTATCGCGCCAAGGGATAATCGAACGGCGTTCGAACCCTAAGTCGCGTTTGAGGGTGCCATCCTTGAAAACGAAGACCCGTATTATACGGGGAGGGAAATCGGGGAAGGTGGGTGCCTCTGATTCTGAGAATTCTCGAATTCAAGGCCCCTTCGCTGACCTTAATGCAGTGCCATTCAGGATCCCTTCTATTCTCTCGGTATGCCTTAAAGTTTTTCAGTGCATTCGATCCAAATGGAGCTTAAGCCCCTTTCTAGAGCCATAGATTCTATTTGTGTGATATCCAGGCTGTCTTTGAGGTTTGCCAACATTGCGACAATGTCTGTTAAATGTTTGTGAGAATCGCCTTCACGGAAAAACTCCATTTTTCGTATGATCACATACTCAGGAGGAGCTAGCCAAACGGACTCACTCCCTATCTGCATGCAACGCCGGCTTTGCATGGCCCAACGATGAAGTGGATCAGATCCTGAAAGATAAATATCTGCTTTAAAGCCCGTATCATGTCGGACTAGATTAAAATGCCCACGAAGATCACGTTCCAATTCTACTCGTATAACCTCAGCAGGAGGGCAATAATATTGATCAAGAGGAAAGGCGTCAGTGATCAATGGGATATGATCTGAAGTGATCTCTAAAATGACGTCTACGTCATTCGTCATTCGCGGTTCTCCATAAACAATTCCCGCTACGGAACCTGTTATCATATAAGGAATACCACAGGCTTCAAACCTAGAGGTGAAATCCAAAACCTGGCTAACCACCTGCATAAAGAAAAATATCGTAAACTTCCTTTTTTACTCGTTCATCGCTCCAGTCTGGATGAAGCATACGCACCCCAGCTTCTTTAAAAGCGCGGGCTTCCCAATATAATCGTTCCATCGCGAGAAATTTTTGTTCAGGCGTAAGCTTTTTTATTTTGGGTTGAGTGGTGATCTCTGACACTGAAATAATCTAAAGCTATTAACTGTGACCATCAAGTTTCAATTTATTCCATACGCTTGGAATTCAACCGTGGCGTTGAGCTTGGAGTGATCCTTGTTCTGTTTTAATTTGGCATCAGTCGCCAGATTGTGAGCTGCTATCGCGCCAAGGGGTAATCGAGCGGCGTTCGAACTCAGGGTGGGGGTGAGAGGGTAATTTCCTCAGGGCTGGAACTTTAAAAGTGGCCAAGGAATGGCTAAGCATATTTAGAGTAATATCCCCATTCGAGCAGAAATCCTTATTCTATATGGTACCCCGCCTTGGATTGGTTCATTCACTCGCGGACTCGTTCACAAACCTTTACGGGAAAGGCTTCCTCCTTCGCTAAAGCTTCGGCGGACAAGTCACTAGATTGTGAGCGCTATCGCGCCAAGGGGTAGTCGAACTGCGTTCGAACCCAAGGTGGTACCCCGCCTTGGATTCGAACCAAGAACCTGCGGATTAAGAGTCCGTTGATCTACCGTTGATCTAGCGAGGCAATTTTATGATTGGCAATGGATAATGGATCATTGCTAACTAAGAAAGGGAAAGTTGATGCAGTGGGGGGGCTTGTCAATTGCCCATTGTCAATTATCCATTGATTTTGACTCCTAAATCCCTTTGGGTTGTATTTTTATCAGTTTGCGGATGAACTGATCGGAGTCTTCGATGACTTTTCCCAGGGTCTTGAGGTCAGTGCCGTTGCCCCAGTAGAAGCCGTGGGGGTTGTTGGGGTAATCGATGTTGATATAAGTTTTGTTGGCAGCTTTGAACTCGGGTATGATGTAGTCCTTGTTCAGAGTGTTCAGCTGACTGATGCCGCCGTGTAACATGAGGACCGGGCAGTTGAGGTTTTTGATGATCGTCTGGGTTATCTTTTGGGCTTCGCTGTCATAGGCTTTTTTAAAGTCTTTGTAGACGGCTCCGGTGGATCCGCCGGCTTTGCTGTACATGCCGGTCATCAGCAGGGTGGCGGGTTCGCCGGCGACGATGGCGGTGATATCGGTCAGCGAAGCGGCGTGGATGGCAAGGTTGGCTCCGGCGCTTCCGCCGTAAAGGATGAAGCTGTTTTTATCGACGAGGGGGACGGCTTGCAGGGTTTTGATCGCGGCGACGGTGTCATCGGCAGCGCCTGTGACATCAGCGTAATTGTCTCCGCGCATCACTCTGCGGGTGGCGTGGGCGATGAGGTAGCCTTTTTTCAGGAAGCGGGTTTGCACCGCTCCTTTCATCAGTGAGCCCCGGCCACCCCGGACGGTATCAAGGCCGCCGTGTAAAAATAGAATGGTGGGGAAGGGGCCTTTGCCGAGTGGGGCGATGTAACCCATGTTGAATTTGCTGCCGTCTTTGGAAGTGACCTCGAGGGAGGTGTATGCGGAAATGTCTTTGGGTAAGGGGATGCCGGGTAGGCTGGTTTTGTCGCGTTTGCCATTGTCACCCTTGGTGGCTCGTTTTTCGTTGGTGTTGGCGGTGTCGGCGGAATAGGCCGGGCTGATCAGTAGTAGGGCTGAGAGTAGTAGGGCAAGGGTTTTCATAGAAGAGGGGAGTTGGAACCACGAATGACAGGCATGTAGTTGTTCAAGAGATTTTTTCAATAAGCGTTAATTTTTCTAAGTTACAAGAGATACCCCCGCTCCCCTGGGGGACGGGAGGGGAGAAGTCCCCCTTGGGGGATTTAGGGGGAGATCATGGGTCAAGCTGCA
>JAJRVS010000113.1 GCA_024277195.1 Verrucomicrobiota bacterium
CCGGTTCCAATTTCGTTGGTAGAACTGTTGCCCAAACGACCACCACCTGTTTCAGGGAAAAGATAAGCGGTGTATCCCAACCACGCTTCAACTGATCCAAAATCGTGACTCACAGTAGCATACAAGTCCAGCTCATCTGTGTGCAGCTGGTTTTGTCCGCGTCCACTTGTTGGGTTGCCGTACCATGCGCCGATCGCCAATGGTGTGCCTTCAATGGCGTAGTCAATTTGTGCAGTGACTTGATTGTCGCCGTAGTTAACACCTCTGAAGATGTAGCTGGTGTTGTATCCAACTGCAACTGATGCGTTATCTTCTTCAACAACGATCACCTCTTCGATGACTGCTTTGTCTCCTGCGTTGGCATTCACTAATGTGAAGGCCCCGATAGCTGTAATGATTAGAGTTTTGATTTTCATCAATTGTTTTCTCCTTAGTTAGTTTTTAATGTTTTGGTAATGGTTAGGCACCTCTTTTATAAACTAAAAGGAGCGCAGTACGTGACCTTAAGTGCATTCTAGCTAGTTAGTCAAATTAAAAATGAAGTATTTTAAATTTCCATAATTTAAAATACTTTCTACTTTTAGTAAATTTTCTGGATATCCCACGCCTGCATCCGGTACCCAAACAAACAAAGTGGCGGTAGGATCACTACCTTGTACAATTTGAAAAGCCGTGAAGGCATCATCGATTGAGAATATTAAGAACCGTGATCTGCTTTAAAGCAAATCTTCGCTTAAAACAGTCTGTTGCTCTGTCTTGGAAAGAGCTTTGGCCTGTTTTACGACCAATTCACGATCAGCCTCAAAGTGATAGGCATGGCAATTGGGGCACAAGTGAACTTTGGCCGCAACGATAGAATCACATCCGCAGCACACCTTGTATTGCGCCGGGTTACGGACAATTCGGCGAGCGCGTTTAGCTCTTTCTATCAATGTAGGATCTTCCTGTTCCATACAGAAAAGAAAACTATCAAAAAGTGCCGATTGCGGCAAGAACGAAAAATGGCTGTGGTCATTTTCTCCTGTCAGACTTGAGAATCTACCTGGTTTTTGATTCAAACTTCCTCAAAAGCCCTGCATTAGACAAAAAAGAGACTTCTAATAGAAGTCTCCTACGAAAGGCTGTTTTCACACAGCCTTGAAAATCAGCTTCATTTGAAGCCGCTAGCAGCGAGCTTAAGCCAGCGTGCTGACTTGTTTGTGCAATTTGCTTTTGCTTCTGGCAGCCGCGTTAGGATGGAGCACCTTGATTTTTGCTGCTTTATCTACTGTAGAATTAAAGGTGTTCAGGGTGGTAGTGGCCAAACTTTTATCGCCCGCTTCAACAGCATCCTGCACTTGTTTACGAATGGTTTTCACTTTCGTTTTTAGTGCGCGGTTGCGTTCTGTAATACGTAATGATTGACGAGCACGTTTTGCAGCTGATGCGATATTGGCCATAATTCTTTAGGTAAATGCTCACTGCTCCTTTGGCAGCGGGCGGGAAATTAGCGAAAATTTAAAGCTTGTCAAGCAGGACTTCGTAATTGAAAACGATCCATAACAAGAGCACGCCTCTGATAAACCGGCAAATTTTAAGGCTTGATCCCAAGGGAAGCTCTCAGCATAGTCTCAGTCCTGCTATGATAAATACACAAATTCCGCCCCTTCGATCTACTAGCGCACTGCTTGTGACCCTCTTTTTTCTAGCGCTTTGCCCTTCGAGAGCGGAAGACACCAACAAAAAAGCACCTACTACAGAACTTGTTGCCGCCCCAGCCGAAATCAACCCGGACACCAAGCGTGGCACCATCGTTCTAAATGCCGCTAGCGGGAAATATGAAGAAAAAAACCATTTTGCCTATTGGAACTGGGACTTTGAAACGCAGCGGCCCGGTACCTATGAAGTGCGCATCATCTACACTTCTGTTCGGCTCAAGAAAATGGGCCTACAATTCCGTCTTGATGACAGCACCGTTTTGAAAGCCTATATTTACCGCAGCCGTAAACCCGATGCCGCTGATGAATACGTGGTCGGTCGTGCCCGGATCCCCGACAAAGGCAAACACCACATCACCCTGTTAACCGCTGATAAATCACAAGCGCCTCCTTTTTCCATCAAGGGAGTCAAACTGGTCCCAGTTCAAGAAAGTGAAGAACAACTTGGTCAGGGCCTGAATGGAGCCATCGAACTGCATGCCCGGGATGCGATCACCCATTCCGAACAAATGCAGTATGAGCAAAAAGCTGAAAAAGATTGTCTCGGTGTCTGGGTTCATCCGCAGGACTGGGCGGAATGGAATTTTCATATCTCCATGCCCGGCAAATTCAAAGTTTCTCTGGTGCATGGCTGCGGAGATAAAAGTGGCGGCAGTGAAGTAGCTCTGCTCACTACGGATGACCAGATTTTGAAGTTCAATGTGAAAGAAACCGGAGGTTTTCAAAAATGGGAAACCCTGGAACTCGGAACTATCAGCTTTAACGAAGAGGGCTCTCACCGTGTGGCCATCCAACCCCTGAGTAAACCCGGAGTGGCGGTAATGGATATCCGCAAGCTGGTTCTCACCCCGGTGAAATAATACGCGTTCACTTCCTTTTAAAGAAGCGGGTTGCGGTGGCTTTCATTTTCCGTCTATTGGCCAGACAATATGAGTTCTTCTTTCGGCAATCTTTTTCGTATATCCACTTGGGGTGAATCCCACGGAGGTGGAGTAGGCGTGGTCATTGATGGCTGTCCGCCCAATATTGAACTGAATGAAGCCGACATCCAAGTTGACTTGGATCGACGCAAGCCCGGTCAATCAGAAATCGTCACTCCGCGTGATGAAGCCGACCAATGCGAAATTTTATCAGGTGTATTCGAGGGCAAAACCCTGGGCACACCTATTGCGATCCTAGTGCGAAATAAAGACGCTCGTCCTGAAGCTTACAGTGAGATGAAGGACAAATTCCGCCCCTCACATGCTGACTACACCTATCAAGCCAAATACGGTATCCGTAACTGGCAGGGTGGCGGACGCGCTTCAGCTCGCGAAACCATTGGCCGGGTCGCTGCGGCAACAGTCGCCAAAAAAATCCTGCGAGCCCGTTTTGCACCCGACCTGGAGATCATTGCCTGGGTAAAGTCCGTAAGCGACATCGTTGCCGATGTGGATCCCGACACGGTGGACTTTGACACGGTCGAATCCAATATCGTAAGAACCGGTGATCTTCAAGCTGCCGATAAAATGATCGAGCTGATCAAAATCATGCGCGGTGAAGGCAATTCTGTTGGTGGAGTGGTGGAGTGCGTGATCCGCCAAGTGCCACCCGGGCTCGGCGAACCGGTATTCGACAAACTCGAAGCCGACCTTGGCAAGGCCATGCTCAGCCTGCCTGCCTGCAAGGGCTTCGAAGTAGGCTCGGGTTTTGCCGGATGCCTGATGACCGGGCGTGAACACAACGACCCTTATTATATGGAAGATGGACGGGTGAGAACCCGCAGCAACCGATCCGGTGGCATCCAAGGGGGTATATCAAACGGCGAAAACATCATCTTCCGCCTGGCTTTCAAACCAACCGCCACCATCATGAGCGCGCAGCAGACGGTCTCCAGCGATCATCAAGACACCGAACTCACCGGACGTGGCCGCCATGATCCCTGCGTGCTGCCTCGGGCAGTTCCTATGGTAGAGGCCATGGCCGCCCTTGTGCTCTGTGACCACGCTTTGCGCCAAAGCGCCCAAAACGGCTGATTTTTCTTCGAAAAACCTGATTCATGGCCTTCCTTTTTGCACTTTTCTTTGCACTGCTCATCCTGACCTTTGCTCGCCAGGCGTGGTTGCACGGTGTTTTGGTTCAATATTGGGGCATTCTGGGACTCGCTGCCGGCATTGCTGCCGGTTATCTTTTTTTCCAAAACTCCGCGATTCTGCTCGAACGTCTGGCCCCCGAATATTATCTGCCACTGATCCCCAATGTGATTACCAGTGGCGTGATCGGCCTGGCGGTGTATTTCGTTGTACGAGGTTTCATCAAATCCATCCTCTGCTCACTTTTTGGAGAAGACAGCATCCTGAATGGCTGGACGGAAGGCCTGCGCGGAGCCATTCTCAGTTTGTTGCCAAGCCTCATCACTGTGTTGATCATCGCCTCGGGTATCCGGGTCGGTGGCACTTTATTAGAACTACGGCACCTTGAAAGTATTTGCCGTCCCAAAGTTAATTTTTCTACCAAAAAATACCCTGGCTGGCCGGTATGGGCCACCTGGCGTGATTCGGTAGAAGACATTCCTTTTCTGGTGAATACGCTCAAACCCCTGGATCCCATCAGCCGGGTGAACGAACGCCGGGTGGTTGATTTACTGGTCGCCAGCAAAAAACCCGAATTGCTAACCTTCCTGCGCAGCGCTCCAGAAACGGCTACTATTTTTTCCTCCAAAGGCATGCAGGACGCACTGGTATCTGATGATATCATCAGATTGTTGGCAAAATTCCAACACGTCACTTTAATCCAACATGCTCTGATTCGCCAGTCTGCCGAAGACCCTGATGCAGCTAAAGCTTTAGCAGATCTTGAATTGCAGCCTCTGATAGATGGATTTATGCTCTCACCCGAACGACAGCAACGCCTCAAAACCGAAACCGTCGTAATGAACCAGACTCCTTCCATCCAATTTCCATGAGCACAGCTACCGCTAACAAATACCTCGTATCCATCGGCCTTGAAGTGCATGTGCAGCTCAAGACCAACAGCAAGATGTTCTGTGCCTGTCCCGTTCGTTATGGTGACGAACCCAATACCCTCACTTGCCCGGTCTGCCTTGGCCTGCCCGGCGCAATGCCCGTGCTCAACATCGGAGCTATCAAACGCACCCTCCGCTCTGGCCTGATGCTTGGCTGCGAAACCCCACCGATCGTCAAATGGGATCGCAAAAGTTATTTCTACCCCGACATGCCCAAAAACTACCAGATCACCCAATTTGATCTGCCTTTGTGCGAAGGCGGCAAGGTGCCGCTCTATGATCTCGCCTATCCCAAGGAGGTGCAAAAAAACATCCCCGAACCTGGCAAAAACATCGCCCTTACCCGCATCCACCTTGAGGAAGACGTTGCGAAATCTACTCATCACGCCAGCTTTTCCAGTATCGACTTCAACCGCGCCGGCACTCCTCTGATGGAGATCGTTTCCGAACCCGACATCACCACCCCGGATGAAGCTTTTGCTTATTTGAACTCACTGCGCCAGATCCTGGTTTATGCCGGCGTCTCTGATGCTGATATGGAAAAAGGCCAGATGCGCTGTGATGTGAACGTTTCCCTGCGTCCTATAGGTCAGAAAGAACTCGGATCCAAAGTCGAGCTAAAGAATCTCAATTCGATGTCGGCGGTGCGTCGTTCACTCTATTACGAAATTGAACGTCAGGGAGAAGCTCTCGACAATAACGAAATCATCATCCAATCCACCCGCCGCTGGGATGACTCGATTGAAGAAACCCGTTTGATGCGCACCAAGGAGGATGCCCATGATTATCGTTACCTGCCTGACCCCGACTTATTGCCCTTACACACGCCTGACCTGGTTGCCGAAGCCAGGCTGGACTTACCCGAATTGCCTCACACCAAAGTAGCTCGATTCGAAAAAGACTTTGGCATCACTCATTATGACGCTTCGGTGCTTGCCTCCGATCAAAACCTGGCTGATTATTACGAGCAGGCCGCTGCCGGAGCTTCATCGGCGAAAAAAGTCGCCAACTGGGTGATCAATAATCTCTTGGCCGCGCTCAATGAAAAAAACCTGGATATCACCGACTGCCCACTCAGCGCACAAAGTTTACGCGAGTTGGTCGACCTGATCGAAGTCGGTCAGATTTCCAACAGCCAGGGCAAAGAGGTTTTCATCGCCCTATTTGAAACAGGCGACAAAAGCCCGGCTAAGATCGCCAAAGAAAAAGGTTTTGAACCCGCCGACTCCGGTGAGATCGATGCCTTCATCGATCAAGCCATCGCCGCCAACCCTGGGCCTGCTGGTGAAGTGAGTGAGGGCAACGACAAAGCGATCAATTTTCTTACCGGACAAGTGATGAAATTATCGCGAGGTAAAGCCAACCCCAAACAAGTCGGAGAGGGTATCATAACGCGCTTGCGCCCCTAAGGAACCGTAGCAAAAAATGAATCCTTCTTAAAATATCGATTTTTTGCTTATATTCAAGCTGACCCAATTCAAATCATGAGAAAAGACCACATACCGATCCATGCAAAAAAGCATGTAAAACTTGCTCTCACCTTGAATGTATCGGTGCTGAGTAAAGCCGTCATTATATTGACCATTCTTGCTATTTCGCTCTACGCCATCCTGTTTTCCACCTACCCAGCCGTTCATGACTATTTCCACGAACTGCGCCATAGCCTGATGGTCATCCCCTGCCATTAAAGTTTTTATCAGCAGACATGAAAAGTATCTTTTATGTTCTATTTTTAAGTTATTTGGCCCTCAACGGATCTTGGGCGGGTGATCTTCAGATTTCCTACAGCATGGATTTGCCTAGTCACTCCATCGGCCCTGACGAGGATATGGTTAAAATGACCTTTCTGGTGAGCAAAGACGGCAAGCCTGTTGATACCAATCTAAATATTATTTTGGATAGTCCTAGAAGCAGCGCGCTTTTTTCTACTGACTTCCCCATTGTCGAAGGCAGTCGGCTTTTTGATGCTTCGGCTTCGACTGAAAATGGAAAATTGGAAATGAATTATATGTTTCCAATCAGAGGGCAATATACGCTCAAAGTAAAAGCGGGAAGCACTGATATCATAGCAAAACCTGCTACTGAAACTTTTATCTTTACGATTAAAGAAAACCCCGGGGAGGTTATTAACTTCTATATCATGATTGCTGTCCTGATCGTCATAGGACTGCTTGCGGGTTTTGTCTTATCAAAAGCAGCCCTGCGTAAACTTTCATTGGAGGCGACGGCATGAATAACATCCTCACATTCAGCTTGCTGCTTTTATTTGCTCTGCCATTGCCCATACGGGGCCACGGAGAAAAAGAAGCAAGCTTCGCTGTCACCACCGACCAGGTTTTTGTCGAACAAAATGGCTATCAGCTCACACTAAGACTGGTTCCACAATCAGCCCTCGCTACGAGCTCCTCAGATGAAAACTTTGCTGCGTTGGCAGCAAAAGCGGCCGCCTCTCCCGCAGGCCAAAGTTATCAGGCAACTGTGGGCAAACTGGCTTTTCTCATAGCCGAGCTGCGTAAAGACAAGCAGTTGGTTGAGAACGTTCGTTTTAAATTGAAATTCCATCATCTCGAAGACGACAAGGATGTCTTCGCCGTCTCTTTCCTTTCCAAAACAGGCACGATGAATTGGGGGCAGCAATTTTTTGACGGAGCAGAACACCTCATCAGCCTGGAAGTCGAGCCTGTGCATAAAGGCAGTTTTACTCCCATCCGCACACAAATGAATATCAGCGTCATTGGCATCCAACCGCCAACGTCCGTTGTGTTTCGTTCGTTATTATTACTGCTCACGGTGGCTGCATTGGCCATGGCCTTTGCTTATTGGCTGACCTTTATACTAAGTAGAAAAAACGCAGCTCAAACCGATGCGAATGCCGACTTCGCCGGGGCGGTTATTGATGGAGGGCAATCTTGAGCAAAACCGAGACAGTCGCCATTCCCGCTTCCAGCGAAGAAGTCGAGGTTCCCAAAACCTTAATCGATCAAGTCATTGGCCAGGATCAAGCGGTTGAGATCGTACGACTAGCCGCCAAACAACGCCGCTATTTGCTCCTGGTGGGAGAACCTGGCACAGGTAAAAGTCTCTTGGGACAAGCGGTCGCCTAACTGTTAGGCGACCAAAAGCTTCATGACATCATCAGCAGCAATAACCCTCAAGAAAGATTGCTTCCAGACATTCAGGTATTAGAAGCCGGGCAGGGCAATCGCCGGATTGTCCAAGCGAGAAATTTAAAACAACAGAATCTGATCTCCGAACGTTTCATCATCTGGTTCGCGGCGGCGGCCGTTATATTAGTTAGTCTTTTTTTTACTTTTAAAGCGGACGGTAACTACACCGCCACAGCGCTTGGAGCTGTGTTGCTGTTCCTACTTTATCAACTGCACCAAAACCTGATCAATCATAACAGTGCCGCTATTCCTAAAATCCTGGTCAATAATTCCAATCAAGAATACGCGCCTTTTGTGGATGCCACTGGCAGTCAGGCGGGAGCCCTGCTCGGAGATGTCCGACACGACCCCTACCAGTCGGGAGGATCAGAAACCCCACCGCATTGTTTGTTGGAGGCGGGAGCTATCCATCGCGCCAACGGTGGCGTGCTTTTTATAGATGAAATTGCCACCCTCAGCATGGAGTCGCAACAAAGCCTGTTAACTGCTATCCAAGACAAGCAGTTGGCCATTTCCGGACGGAGCCCCGGATCCAGCGGAACGATGGTTCGTTCCCAACCGGTCGCCTGCGATTTCCTACTTATACTAGCAGGTAATATCGAGGACATCGATAAAATGCACACGGCCCTGAGATCTCGCATCCGGGGATATGGCTATGAGATTTTTACGAATAGTGAAATCCCGATCAATCCGGAAAATACCCGAAAAATGATTCAGTTCATCGCCCAGGAAGTTCGCCGTGATGGCAAAATCCCTCATGTGGGCAAAGATGGCATTGAAGCTCTATTGGAAGAAAGCCGTCAAAGGGCAAACAGAAAAAATTGTTACACCGCTCACTTCAGAGAATTGGGCGGACTCATTCGCTGTGCCGGTGATCTGGCGGTTAATCAAAATGCGCCACTGATCACCGCTCAACACGTCAGCAAAGCCAAAACCCTGACACGCACCCTCGAAGAGCAGCAGACGGCTCAAGGGTAACTGTCACGACCACCATTACTCGGAATCCCCGGAAGTCTTGATCGCAAGTTTTCGGAACTGCAAAGTTCCCGCCTTTTTTCCCTCGGGACCACCAGAGTCACCTCCTAGACCAAAAGTGATTTTCTTTTCTCCGATGCAAGGATGTTTAACGGTATAACTTTTTCCATCAACCACAGCAGTCATTTGCTCTCCTTTAAAAGTGATCTTTACGTGATGCCATTCATCGAGCAAATTTTTCTGCTCTTTTTTGACAAGGTCAACATGGCCACCCCCTTTAGGATGGGCGAGAATACGAACAAAATCCTTGCTCATGATAAGATGCACCAAATGCCCGCGCTGCTGCGATCCGTTAAAAATAATGCCGGCGAAGCCCGCTTTACCTGACAAGCGGAAATCACATTCGAGTGAACCGTTTTGAAAAGCCAGACGGCGCATCTTAACCGGCCCATGACGACGCGGGCCACTTTCATAACCCAATAAAATACCATCCTTTGCCGTCCAAGTTCCCAGCCCCCAAAACCATTCTTTGGAGAGCTCACTATCAAACGTCTCTTTAATCACTTGCGGAGATTGAGCAACAAGGCTGCTGATCATCGAGCTTAATATGGCGAGTAAAATAATAGGTTTGTACATTGGTTTTCCCTTGAGTGGATGCATTTGCGTGAACGTCTTTAGCGACAATAAATCAAGTCGTCATTATATTCCAATATTAGATTCCCTCCTCATCCGAATCGCGATTTCTAATATCCCCGATGAAATACCCCTCCTGATTGTTTTTGATCGCGGCAGCGTGTGATCTGATAATATGCTTTCCTCGGTTCCAAGCCTTGCATCCTGTTAATAACAAGATGACAATCCCAACAGGCTGATTCAGGCCCGGATCATGATGAATTATACCAACCCGCCCCATAGTGAAACGCTCTCCAACCGCAAGCAAGATCGCACCTGCCGAGATTTATTACGAAATCATCTTCACTTGGACGGAACTATTTTTGCAAACCTAAACGAGCTAGACCTACAGCTAGCGGATCAATTTTTTCATCCTCTATCCATATCTGCGGGTGATTCGCATCAAAGAGGAAATGAAGCCAAACGCCCAGGCCGACAACGAACAAAATCAAGCTTCCCAACCTTCCCTATTATCGCGCATCAAATCCTGTTTGGTCTCTGCTCCGCAAAAACCGCAGACTGCTGATTTACCCGCAGAACAGGTATTGCGTCAGAGCGATTTGTTTGAACATGAGACGAACGAGGTATTAACGGCACTGAGTCAACTGGTCCGGGCGGACAACTACCCGGCCGGCTCATACCTGTGCCGGCAAGGCACCGCTGGAGACAGACTTTATTTTATTGTAGATGGTCAGATAAACATCAAGATGTCGCTGGGCAACACAGACGGACCTGTCAAAATTGCGTCGGTCGGTGCGGGTGCGGTGCTGGGATTGATAGACTTGGCCGACCATCAAGGGTGCAGCGCGGATTGCATTGCAGCAGCAGATGTCCTCACTTTCAGTTTGAATCGTGAAACTTGGGAAAAACTTTTCAAGCAAGACGATGCAGTAGGTTCCGCCATGCGTCTGGCTGTGATTCGGGAATTTTGCAAAAATATCGCCGCCACTAATGACTACGTCGGCAGCCATCCATAATAGCTACGCTACTCAGCGGCTTTAACGGCCCGACGCTGCTTTTCGAGAAATTCCCACACCGCTCCGATACCATCAAAATCCTTACAGACCTTGCCAATAATGCGTTCTGGAAGATAAGAACTACCCCCGGGGATGGTATGGCCTCCTCCCTTGATACGGTAAAGCACCACGGACGTTCCCGCTTTACCACCCGACCAAGTTGACACTTCAACCGTGCAGGCGTCATCAGGGTCTTTATCTAGCAAGGCTTCGACCACTGGTTTTTTATTAACGCCGTTGAAAGCGCACCACAGTTCGATACTCTTACTGGTCGAACTGCATTCACCGCGTTGATAATCTTTGTTGGGATTAAGTTTTCGCTGAATAGGAAAAAATTCCGGTGTGATAGCACCGCCCTTATAAGGAACAAAAGGATCTGCCGTTCCGTTCATGTAAAAAATAGAAATTGGCTGCAAGGGGCGAAAATTTGCTTCGAAAGGCTTTGGCAGAGTAGCAATCATAATCGCTGCCGCGGCAAAGATATCCGAGGCCTCCAACGCCAGTCGCTGACTAAAAAAACCACCATTGGAAGCCCCGGTGGTATAAATGCGTTGCACATCGATTTTGTGTGTTTTTTGCAGCGAAACCAGCAAAGCACGGACAAAAGCCACATCATCAGTTTCAGCATCCTGCGCGGCAAATTTCTTTGAATTCCTGCCGTCGTTCCAATGTTTATTCAAACCCTCCGGATAAACCACGATGAAACCTTCTTTCTCCGAGACAGGTGTAAAACCCATCACTGATGCGACTTCCGCATTGCCGCCACCGCCGTGAAAACAAAACAGTAATGGTAACGATTTTTTTCCATCATAGCTGCTTGGCAGATGAATACGGTAAGCCCGCTGAATGCCATCATGTTCGAAAGAATGTCGCACACCTGTCGGGCTTTTTCGACCCCGCCCTTGCTGAGCAAAAGATGGAACCACTAGCCCTGATATCAGGAGTAAAAATAATGCCAGCTGGCACCGGGGGAATTTCATAAGCAAAAAAATCAGGTTATTGAACTACTTCAACAAGACGTCACCCGACCAAACAAAGTTACAAGTGAATAAGCTGCCATGTTTCAGGCATTAACTTCCTCCGACGCCAACCTTCTCCCTGCCTTCAACTTGCTAAATGTTTTTCTACAGCGAAACTTACCTTTATGGCCATCAATGATATAAAAATCTGCACGCTGTTTTTGAGTCTTTGCCTAACGCCCCCATTTACCTCCACCCTGATCGCAGAGAACGAGAATCCGCTCGCCCATTGGTCGCTGGAAGAAGATCTGGTGGATCAGTCGAAAAATTCTCTTAAACTCAGAAATCACCATACGGTCATCGATGCAAACGCACGTTTTGATGGAATCAAAAGTTACCTTGAGAGCCCCCATCACCCTTCCTTATCTCTCGGCAAGAGTGATTTCACTCTTTCCCTATGGGTCCACACGGCAAAAAATCTGAATGACAATCTGGGCACCCTGATCAGCAAATACGATCCGGTCAGCCGCAAAGGATTTAATCTCAGCATCATCAACCACGCGGGAGTCACCGGCAGTCAGGCCAATTACCGTAATCTTCAATTTGGTATCGATGACGGTAGGACTCCCTCAGCATGGCGTGACGAAGGTAAACCTGGCAAATCGATATTTATTCACAGCATGGCGGTGCATGACGGTGGTCTTTATGTGGGCACCGTCGAAGGGCGAACCAATACCGATCAGGGTCATGTCTATCGCTACAAAAAAAGCGGTGAATGGGAAGATCTCGGAGCTCCGTGGAAGAGCAACGGCGTCACTTCGATGGCCTCCTTTAACGGCAAGCTCTACGTTGGGGTATCGCGGGTATTGCTGCACTATTCTGGCCTGGCTCCTACCTTGTCCCATCATATTGGAGGAAAAGTATTTCGTTGGGATGATGGCAAGTGGACTGACCTCGGCCAATTGCTGGGTTTGGATGGTGTCAATGGATTGGTCAATTTCAAAGGCAAACTCTATGCAACCGGATTCTATCAGCCAGGATTCTTTCGCTATGAAGGCGGCACTCAATGGAAATCAATGGGCACGCCTGATGATCTGCGCACCGAGGCTTTATGTGTCCATAACGGCTCCATCTACGCCACCACCTATGATGAAGGCACGGTTTTTATTTTTGATGGCAACAACTGGAACCGCACCGGTTCACTCGGCACTGCCAGTCGCACGCAGGCTTATTATGATGGCAAAAAATGGGTGTCAACAGGATTGAAAGGGGATAGAACCGGCACCCAGGTTTACAGTCTTGGGATTCATCAGGGGAAGCTGATGGCGGGGACATGGCCGGAAGGGAAAGTGTACCGCTATGAAGGCGGAAAAAAATGGACATCCACCGGGCGCCTGGGCGAGGAACAGGAAATCATGGGGAGCAATCACTACAACGGCAAACTGTATGCCGGCTCATTACCCATGGCTGAAATTTTTCGTTATGATGGAGACAATCACTGGAACTCGGTCGGTAGAGTGGACTTCACCAAAGACGTCATCTACCGGCGGGCTTTTTCGCTCGCAGTCTTCAAAGGCCGCTTATTTTCCGGAACTTTTCCTTCAGGTCACGTGCGCTCCTTTGAGGCAGGCAAATGTGTCAGCTACGATAGTGAACTGCAAAGCGGGTGGCGTCACATTGCTGCGGTGAAATCAGCCGATCAGCTGAAACTTTTCATTGATGGCAAACAAGTAGCCCAGTCCGATCGATTCGCCGCCGGGGAATTCGACCTATCAAACAACACACCCTTATTAATCGGCTACGGCCAATACGACTATTTCAACGGCAAAATCAAAGATGTCCGTATTTACCAACGCGCCCTACCACTTAACGAATTAACAGCACTGATGAAAAACCCTTAAAAAATCAGTGCCCATCAGTGGTTAACAAATATTATAACCACTGAGGGCACTGATGAACCATTCGATTTGTAACAATACTATCAATCTGCCATCAGCGTCTTGACTTTGTCCATGATCGCTTTGGACCAAATTTCATAACCAGCGGCGTTGGGGTGCAATAAGTCGGGCATGATTTCTTTGGAAAGCGTACCGTCTGCCTCAAGAAAATCCTTATTGATGTCCATATAGAAAACGGTTTTGTCATCAGCTAATTTTGCTATGATTTTATTGGCGGCTTCATTCTGTTGCCTCATTTTATTTTCTGTATTCGCTCCGCGAGGAAAAATGGCCAGCACCAAAATTTTCATCTGCGGCTGTTTTTTCTTAAGCAATTTCACAATCGCCTCGACTCCCTGTGCGGTTTGTTCAGAACTGCTGGTGTAAACAGCACCCTGATGCTCCTCCATCGCGCGTCCCTGGTGGCCCGTGTTATTGGTGCCGATCATCAACACGGTGAGTTTGGGTTTCAACCCGTCGTAGTTGCCGTTTTGCAAGCGCCACAAGATGTGCTCGGTGCGATCGCCGCCGATACCAAAGTTCACCGCTTTAAGTGGAGCCCAGTATTTCTTCCATGCTTCTTTGCCCCTGCCGTTCCAGCCAGCGGTGATCGAATCTCCAAGAAAAACCAAAGGAGCCTCACCCAACTTAGAAACCTTATTAAAATTCTGATGCGACTTTTCCTTACCCGGATGAGGTGCTGGGGAAAGCGCGAGATTTTTAGTAGCGTCTTGCGCGACCGCAGGAAGGACAAGACTTACAATGGCGCTGATGTAAACAAAATATGGGATTTTCATGGCCTTCAGCTTTGGCAAGTTTTGCCAAACTGTCAAACGCTTTGATTTGCTGACGCCATAAGCTCAAGCGAGGATTTCTTTTGCTACATTGCCATGCACATCCGTCAGACGAAAATCGCGCCCTGCGTATTTATATGTCAGTCGCTCATGATCGAGCCCCATTAAATGCAAAATCGTGGCATGCCAGTCGTGAATGTGCATTTTGTTCTCCACCGCTTCATAGCCGTGTTCATCAGTCGCGCCATAACTGAATCCCCCTTTCACCCCTCCGCCAGCCATCCAGGTGGTGAAACCTTTGTTGTTATGATCCCGTCCGTCACCACCTTGACCGTGTGGAGTACGACCAAACTCCCCTGCCCAGATCACCAGGGTATCCTTTAGCATATCACGGCGCTTGAGATCCGCCAGCAAACCCGCAATCGGTTGATCGATCTGACCGCAGTTGCGCTCCAGATCATTTTTGAGATTACGATGCTGATCCCACCCGCTTCCATGCGTGATCTCGACAAAACGAACTCCCGCTTCGACAAAACGACGCGCCAAAAGACATTGTTTACCAAAAGCATCGGTAGCCCCCCCACCAATGCCATACAATTTGAGGGTCGCTGCCGATTCTTCGCTGAGATCCATTTTTTTAGGTAATTCGTCCTGCATCCGATATCCCAGCTCAAACGATTCGATGATACCCTCAACCTCCGGTTGGTGGATATCATGGTCGAGTTTGTTTTTATTGAGTTTCTGGACAAGATCAAGGTAACCCTTATGTTGTTCATCATTAAGGTTCGGGCTTTTGATATTCGGAATTTTCATCACATCATCACCTCCTGCTGAACCTCCCCGTCCCCGTCGACGTAATCTGGAGTTGATTTTAGTTCCCTGATAGATCGCCGGCAAAAACGAACTGCCGTAATTTTGCGCGCTGCTCACTGGATTGAGAGTAATGAAACCCGGCAGATTTGAGTTCTCCGAACCTAGGCCATATAAACTCCAGGCTCCCATCGAAGGTCTGACAAACTGAAAACTACCGGTATGCATTTGCAACGCAGCCTGCGGATGATTGGGCTGATCGGTCTGCATACTGCGTAACAAACAAAGTTCGTCAGCCTGTTTCGCGAGATTGGGAAAAAGATCGGAAATCCACAAACCGCTTTTGCCGTGTCGATGAAAATCCCAGGGCGATTTCATCAACATCGCCCCGCGTTTACTGCCGAATTTACCGGCCTTACCATCATCTTTTGCCAATCGGGGTTTGTAATCAAAGGTGTCTACATGTGAAGGCGCGCCACGCATATTTAAGAAAATGACCCGCTTCGCTCGACCCTCAAAATGTGGTTTTTTTGGTGACAGCACATTGCCGGAAGTTGCACGGGATTGTTCTGCGGCCAAGGCAGAAAACGCCATATAGCCAAAACCGCTGGAAAGGGATTTTAAAGCGGATCGTCTTGAAAATGGAAGTGGATTTTTCATAGTCATCTAAGTATTGGGTGAGTATTAAAATTAGTTGATGTAGCGAAATTCTGCGGATGAAAACAAACCCTGGCAAAAAGTTGCGATCGCCAGTTGTTGGATTTTCTTCCGGCTTTCATTGCTGCCTTCAGCCGTCGATACGAATTTTTTGAAAAATTCTATACTGATACGAATTTCCTCCGCATTCGGATAACGTCCGTAAGTACGTAAAAAAGCATACTGCAGACGCTGCTTGGGATCATCGTAATTTTTCCACAAGGAAATGGCCATCGCTTTTGCCTGTTCGCTCACGAAAGAATTATTCATCATGTATAGCGCCTGCAAAGGCACGTTGGTGGACTCGCGAGTGCCGTGCACCATGCCCGGTTCGGCATAATCAAACAAAGCCAGGGACTCCGGCAGCATGTCACGAACAATAGGCAAATAAATGGATCGATTCACACTGGGTTGGTTAAAGGCCTCTTCGCCAACTCTAATGCCAACACGCACATTGCCAGTTTGGGCCACCAATGAAGCTCGTGGACGCTTGAGATCCAGTTGCCCGCTGGCTGCCAACATCGCGTCGCGAATCGATTCAGCGTCGAGGCGGCGTTGATTGGCGCGCCAAAGGAAATGATTATCCGGATCCTGGGTGTAATTTTCAGGATCAAATTTTGAGCTCATTTGGTAGCTACGCGATTTGACAATGTCGCGGATCAATGACTTGACCGACCAGCCACTGTCCATGAACCGGATAGCCAGGTAATCGAGCAATTCTGGATGAGTCGGTGCTTTCCCAGTGGTGCCAAAGTTGTCTGACGATTCCACAATACCATTGCCAAATAGGTGCTGCCAGATTCGATTGACCATCACTCGGGCGGTCAGGGCATTTTCCTCAGAAGTCAGCCACTGTGCCAATTCGAGACGGCCACTGGATGTGGAATTGATCTCCGGACTTCTTCCGTGATCCAGCACTTGAAGAAATCCCCGCTCGACCACTTGCGCCGGTTTGTCAATCTCTCCACGCAGCAACACTGCCGCATCAGCCGGCGAATCATTATCCTGTACCCCCATCGCAAACGTCTTGCCAATACCACTCTTTTGG
The DNA here is from genome assembly GCA_024277195.1 of Verrucomicrobiota bacterium. GTDB lineage: Bacteria > Verrucomicrobiota > Verrucomicrobiia > Verrucomicrobiales > DEV007 > JAADHD01. The sequence goes on from JAJRVS010000113.1 coordinate 16,776, forward strand.
TAACCATTCACCTTCAACTCAAGCTGACTCATTAGTGTTCTAGTTCTGAGCGCTTTTCGTAAGGCATTGGTAGCAGCCTCTCCTTTGTTTTTCCCACGCTGTTGACGCAAGGCCAGCATCTCCTGGCGCATTCCATCCAGCCTTTTCTGCATCGAGGCGAGCTCTTCGGTTGAAATCTTTTCTCCAAAGGGATCCGAGACCGGCAACAACAACAATTCGGAGGGTCGTTTATTCTGCGCAAAAGCAAAAGTTCCAAAGTAGGTATCCGTGCTCATAAATAGACCCGCCATGGCGTAATAATCGGTGATCGGAATAGGATCAAATTTGTGATCATGGCATCGCGCGCAGGATACGGTCAATCCTAGGAACGCCTGGGACAGTGTATCAATTTGCTCATCCACCACGTCCATCTTGAACTGACGCGCACTCTGCTGGTTCAAACCCTTGGTGCCGATGGCTAAAAATCCAGTCGCAATCAAATTTTGCTGCCATTCTTGATCACTTTTGACCGGTAACAGATCCCCCGCAATTTGCTCGGTCACAAAACGGTCGTAAGGTTTATCGGCATTAAATGAATCGATCACATAATCGCGATAACGCCAAGCATTGGGAAAGAGCATGTTGGTCTCTTTACCGCTTGATTCCGCATAACGGGCTACATCCAACCAATACCTGCCCCAACGCTCGCCGAACTGTTTGCTGGCCAATAATTTCTCTACGGTATCAGCCACCGCTGAATCAGGATCCTTTTTCCATGCGGCGTAAAATTCCTTCACATTCACAGATGAGGGCGGCAAGCCAATCAAATCAAAATACAAACGGCGAACCAAGGTGGTCGCATCGGCTCCTTGCGCAGGTTTCATTTTCTCCTGCTCTAATTTGGCGAGCACAAAACGGTCTAGATCTGCTTTAACCCAGTCTTCATCTTCTACTTTTGGCAGATCCCCTTTTTCCGGTTTTTGAAAGGACCAGAATTCCTTCCCTTCTTCAATGTCGATCTGCGATTTTACGATGATCTTTTTTGTAGTTCGTGGATCGGGCGCACCCATTTCAATCCACTTTTTGAAATCGGCCACTATATTTGCCGGCAAACGTTTTTTCGGTGGCATTTCATAGTCTGGGTCGCTGTAAGCGATCGAGGTCCAAAGCAGACTATCCAGTGGGTTTCCAGCAACAATGGAGGGCCCTGAATCACCGCCTAATCTCAAAGCTTCACGGGAATCAAGAGCCAGTCCACTTTTGATTTTCCCTCCTTCATTAGAGTGGCACTCGTAACAAGCATCCACCAAAACCGGGCGTATTTTCGATTCAAAAAATGCCACTTGCTCGTCGTTAAGTTTTGCCTCTTGAGCAAACAATGAGGCATTGCCATAAAGAATCAGCGGGATTAACAAGGTAGCTAAGTTTTTCATATGGACGGTATATATTTATTCAGTGGAGAACGATTTCCCGTTCAGCGGGATACAACTCCACAACTTGATTGTGGTTGCGCATTAATATTTTAATTATTTTTTGTTTTCCTACGCAACTCCCCCTACTGCCTGGTGTTCGATGCTTTGAACAAACCTTCAACAATCAAATTTGCATACCATGAATAAAATAACTATAAAAGTAATCATATCCGCTCTTGTCATGCTTCCTTTATGTTTCTCCTACGCAGAAGACGACGATGCCAAAAAAGGCAAAGAAAGGGGTCGTCCCGAAGTTGGAAAAGGGCGTCCCGAAGGACGACCTCCCCACGGCCCGGGTGGTCCTGGAGGCCCAGGTGGTGGTCTGCCAAAATTTGAAGACATCGATACCGATGGCAGTGGTGACATCTCCCAAGCTGAATGGACAGCGTTTCATGTCAAAACCGCAAAAGAACGAGCTGAGCGCTCATTCCAATTCATTTCCGGTGGGGATGACAAAATCACTGCTGAAGAACTGGAAGAAATGATGAAACGTCATCGTACGGGCAGAGGAAAAGGCCGACCAGGTGCTGAAAAGGGCATGGGAAGAGGCAAAAAAAGGCCAGAGAGTTCTGTTGATGGAAGTGGCCAAAAACCCAAGCGTCCATCGGCAGAATAGATAGGCCAATCAATGCATCCCCCCGTAGGATAGATTTCCAAATCTGTCCGCGCAGCTCAATCCGTGCATAAATTTCCAGTATTCTTCACCCCCGGAAACAGGAGGAATTACAATAATCCATCAAATTCACTAAATAATAAATAAGCCTAAGGCATAAAGGAAATACTCCAATAGATTCTCAATAATTATCATTATTGATTTCACTAAGGTCGAAAACGGGTGCTTTACTACAACTAAATCATCGTGCTCAAATCTATAATCAAAGTGCAGGCAAACAAAATCAAATTCTTGCAACATAGAAGTCACCACATGGTGTAGGCACCTGGATTGATTTGATTAAACACACACCAGCGCAGCACCATTTTGCGGGTGAGATCCGACGGCCGTCGGTTTCTCCAGGCTTTCACCTGCTGCAATTTTCTGCTCTGGCAGTTCACTTCAAGAGTAACATCTCGGTCCAGTGCGCCGCCTTCCAGCCTCCTGCTACGCAGACTAAAAATAGAAACCTTCCCATCTTTGCAATCCCAGCCATAATCCGCTACGCAGTGTTGCATATCCCGAGCTTCTTCTTGCAAATCATCTTGACGGTTGAGTTCAACCATCTGCCAGAGCCAACCTCCCATAGACTCTTCAAAAGGTTTTATGCTCTCCATGGGTTGCCATTGGTCAGCACAAAATTGCAGTAGTCTGGATCGATTATTAGAAGACGCGATATCAAATTTATCAATAGTAGAATCGAACCCAGATTGTTCGCCCAGATTTTTAAAAAAGTTGCTTGCCGAACTATACAAAGTTTCCAGCGTTCTGCCTCGAAGACGAACAGACCGTGTTCCATGGAGTTCGCATTTAGCCCATAAATAGTCTATCACCAGCTCCATAAAATCGATCGGCTTGGGGTCGGAAGCCAACATTTCTAGCAACGGAAGCCAAACCGCATCATGCGAAAAATTAAGCCCAATTCGAGTGGTCAGTAAATAGGCTACCGTTTTTTCGTCATGAAATAACGCCATTACTTGACCATACCTCACCGCATCACGCATAGACATATCATCCGCGGCAGACAAAAAATACTTACTTGCCTGTCGAGTTAGTTTTGGTAACCAGCCCGGGAAATGACGGATACTGCCTCCTCTTGCTAGATGACAATACCAATCCCGCTCAATGTGGTTCAAAGCACCGTCAATAAACCAGGCCCCATTGCAAAAATCAGGCAGTTCATAGCGATTCAACAAATGTTGAATCAATGATATTAACAAAGTTCGTGGCTGCAACTGTTTGTCGGGTTGCCAGCTTTCTGGGTCACGGATCCAATCTTCCTGATATTCAGCCAAGCGTAGCAAAACAGGGATCACATTCAAGTTGTTGCGATCAACCTGCGTGAGCAGAGTCGTGCGTGCTTCTACCACAGGTAAGAGCTTGAGACAAGGCGCTTGAAGGCGACGAGTCCATCGATTTTCTACCCGAAACATTTTGGCTAATATTCGGGTATGTTGTCTGAGATAAGGATTGCCGATCCAGCTTCCTGACCACGGTTTCCCCGTCAACATCGAGCGGGTAACCGAGCGGAACACTGCCTTCGGCGGAAGGATAGTATTCATCACTAAAATAGTTTTAATTCCTGATAATGCCCCGCGGACAGACATGCAGATACCGTAATGCGGAATGTGTCTTTGCCCGAATGGGATGGAGGTGGGATAGGCTAGGACATAGCTAGCCTAGTCAAACGCGAGTCACAAAGGCGACTCATTCGTTTGACCTACAAATCAGGAAAACTGTTCTGCGAAGATCATGGAACAATAATGTAGGTAATATGATTGATGTCAAGCTGGTAAAAAGCCGCCGCAACATCCGCTACCATCAATAAATGGTAGATCGCATGGGTTCGAACCTTGGTTCGAGCGCCTTTGACCGCGAAGCGGTTCACAATCCCCAGATCAAAGATCTGCCCTCTGCACAGACGGGATCAATCCTTGCTAGGCTACCATCGGGGGTATCACACATCGACATCATTTCGCCCTTTCAGGGCTTGGCAATAAAACCCATTTACCCCCAGCACTTCGCACCGGGCTATCACATTTTGTCCTTACAGGACAGTTGGCTTTCATCTCTTTTGCACCAACGGTGCTCAATGAGATAGCCCAGTGCGAAGCGCTGGGTAAAAAATCCAACTCTCCCAGTCCTGCAAAGGGCAAAACGCATAACAGTCAGCAGCTTAACTATTTTGTCTTACACCCCAACATCCGACACACATTCCAATGATTGCCTGCCTATCAGTATTTGTAATATTTGATAACACTGATGTTTGAAAAATATGTTTCACCACGCTTGGGTGGGTAGGGGGATATGATTTACATCCCCAATAAATAGCTAATCGTCCTTTCCTTGCAAAAATTTTCTGGAAGATCACTTATTATCCGGAGATTTTCCCAACAATTCTTTTAGGTGCAGTTTAACTGCTGGCTCTGCTTTAAGCTTTTTACTATTCATCAATATTGTCAACTGGGCATCGCTAAGCTTGCCGATAAGCCTCTGCGCAGTCTCCCGGGGCGAACTGTATTCGCCATCGCTGTCGACATCCAGAAAAATTGGGTTGGTAATCGCCTGAGTGGCCTTGCCAACTGCAGCCCAACCAGGCAATTTGATTTCATCACCTAAAACAAAGGCCACAACATTAGCATCGTAGGGAGGTAAATCTATTGTGATGCTCAACACCTTGTCCGTGGGTTGATCCTCTATAGCGCCAATAGCCTGCTCGGCAACACGACGCCCATTCACATAGATCATCGCCCTCTGCGGATGCACCCAGGAGGGGGCAGAAACCTGCAACTGAACTTCTATTGCCCCTGCTTTATTCTTATTGGCAGCAGCTATTTTTGAAGCCGGAACGATGTCTCCCATCGAATACTTCCCAGAAACACTCAATTTGGAAAAAATGCCCACGGCCACCGAAGCACGACCTTCAACATACGCACGATAAATATCTTTATTATCTATCTTAGCAACCTCGTCAGTAGAGCTCTCCAGATAACAGCGCGCTTGCCCCACCGGATCAGTGACCGTATGCGTGTCGCTTGCACCTACCGCCGTTATTTTTGCCCCTCGATTCAGCAGTGCCAGCCAATCATTAACCGCGTAAAATGGATCCGGCGTCTTGTTGGCTGGCTGTGCCACTTCTATGCCATTGAAACTGAACTCAGGCCCACTCAAGCTATTACCCAGCTGACGATTAAAGGCAAACACACCATACGGCCCCTTCTTGATCGATGGCCAATACGGATGATTTAGAATCACCACCTGCGCACCCTTTTTACGCATATCGGCAATAAGCTTTACCCAATCATTTGCTTTCAAAAATAAAGGGTTACGTCCCTTGATACCTCCAGGAACAGCCTTATTGGAGTCGAGCGGGAAAGCAGTGAAATGACCGTTTTTAGTCGTGACCTCATCGCCTGCTATCGCATGAAAATGATCCTGCGTACCCGTCAAATGCTGTGGCTGGTTGTAATCAGAAATATGATTGTGATCGGTTGCTATGGCCACCTCGATGCCTTCACCGGCAATCGTGATCATACGCTCTTCATAGGTGGCATTGCCATGCCCACTTCCAGGCAATGTATGGATATGGCTGTCACAAGCCACAAAACCCGGAGTTTTTACCTCTCGGGAAATCACCAATGTGTGACTCTGAGGTTTCCCACTGATAACAGTGATCGCCTGCTTAGCCACCCCCCACTCCATACCTCGTGTCACATAGATCGTGTAATCTCCTGCAGGCAATGAAAACGTATCTCCTGTTCCCAGTGTGTAGAGTATGCCAGGACGAACCGCAGTCGTTAGTGTGCGTGCTCCGTATAACTTCACCAATTGACCGCGTGCATCAACAACCGTGACGCGAGCGGGTATAGGCTGATTATTATCGGCAGAATGTATTTTTACCGTAACCTTCCCCAATTGCAATGATTGCTTCAAGGGATGACTGCCCAGCTCAAAGTTGCTTACAACTATCGTTTTCCCCTGGCCAGTCACCGTCAACAAGTTCTCACCGTTTTTGAGAGTGCCGGCAGGCACTGGCAAACCAATCCGGTAAAACCAGCGACGAGGCTCCCCTCCCTTTTGCACCTTGTAAGCTTCACGCTGCCCAAGGTCACTGCCATTGATGGCGACCATCCATTGCCGACTGGGACTTAGCTGCATCAGATCAGTTTCGAAAAACAGCACATATTCACTTTGGTTGACTGTCGCAGTAAACTTTTTTTCAAACACTCCACCATTCTTAATTTGATGCGGCTGATCATCAATAGAGAGTGGTTCAGCTGCGGCCAAGACAGTCCCCCAGCAGGACGCCACTAAAAAGAAGACACTAAGATATCGTTTTTCCAATTGCCTCATTTTTTTAATATTTGGTTAACCGCTTGTAACGCTAACAAGAACTGACTGTTTAAGAAAAATGCATTTACCCTCGATAACAAGGAATTTTGAAGGTGGTATCTCAACTTCAACGATAAACACTCTAAAACCTTATTTTGGGTTTATTGGGATTCCCCATATCCGATAGGTCGGCGTTCACGGCTAAGCGCCAGCCTATTATCAACAGGACCAACCCTACTAAAGCACAGATCCCGCCGATTTTTATCAACTCAGACATCAAACGTGCGCCTTTTTCTTCGTCTTCAAGCAAACTGGCTTTATACGCTGCATAAAAACCGACCGCTGAGAACCCTAATAAAAGCAATGCGAAAAAACCAATCACGCATCCTCCTGGAGAGGCTCTATTGACCTGGTAACTCACTAGACTATTTAACTTTAAAGCTTGTCAGGTCCCACTTTTTCTTGCCCTACCATTAGCGGATGCGTTTCCATCGCGTCAGCGTTCCACTCGGTCTTCCCTTCCGTTGCCAGACCCCTATCACCAAAGTCTCCCCATCGGGACTGATATCGGCGTCATGAATACCATCGAGCCCCGCTTCGATATAATCCTTGGGCATCTTCAGCGTAGAAACGATCTTTCCGTTTCTTTTTACAAAAGCCACTCGCGCATTGAGACAGGGAACTACGATCATATCCTTGTGGAAACGCACATTGCAGGGCGAATACCCTTTCAGCACAATAATCAACTCAAAACTATAGGGTGCCTGCCCCAAAGTGATTTTTTGTTTCCGTAGATCATCTTGCCCTTGCGCTGACAACTGGTGCGCGTCCTGCTTTTTATCCCCATGGGCATGAAGCCCAACCGGGCTTGTAAGGCAAATCGTCGTGAGCAGCAGTAAATGGAGATTTTTCATACAGTAAGCAGTATGCCGAGCCCCGGCCGCATCTCAAAGCCTTTTTGTATAACAAGCACCCCTCTGTTGCCACAATACACCTAATATCTTTCATCTTCGAGCCAATCTTGCTTGCAAGGTGGGCGGCTCTATCTTTAAGGTGCATGAAATAGTTTCCTGATGGCCGCCGACCCTTTTATACATCTTCATTTACACACCGAGTATTCCCTGCTCGATGGGGCGGTGCGGATCTCAGATTTGGTCAAAAAAGCCGAACGCTGCAAGATGCCGGCAGTGGCGATGACCGATCATGGCAATATTTTCGGCGCAATCGATTTTTATCAAAAAACCACCAGTGCCGGGATCAAACCTCTCATCGGCTGCGAAGCCTATCTCACCCCACCCGGCGTGAGCCTGACCTCCCGCGATCCCGAACCCAAAAAACGTGGTAATTCCCACCTGACCCTCTTAGCCACCAATAACAAGGGCTGGTATAATTTGACCAAACTGGTCACCAAAGGGCACCTGGATGGCAATTATTACAAACCTCGCATCGATAAGGAGGCTCTTGCTGAGTACAGCGAGGGACTGATCTGTCTGAGCGGTTGTCTCAATGGCGAGATCAACCAGATGATCCTCGGTGAGCAGCTCGATGCCGCTCGCAAGAGCATCGGAGAATTCAGAGATATTTTTGGTAAAGAGAATTTTTTCCTAGAAGTACACGATCACGGTCTGGATCAGCAACACCGCTGCACCGAGCAGATGATCAAGTTCAGCAACGAATACGATCTCGGTCTTGTCGCCGCCAACGACGTGCATTTCCTCGATCGCAAACATCACGAGGCTCACGATGTGATGATCTGCATCGGCAGTGGTTCGTTGCAGATGGATGAAAACCGTCCACGCTACTCACCCGAAGTCTATTTCAAGACCGGGCGCGAGATGATGGCGCTGTTCAAGGACGTGCCAGGGGCGATCAGCAATACCTTCGCCATCGCCGATCGCTGCGACGTGACGATGAAACTGGATCCGACCAGTTCAGAAAAATACCCCCAGTTTGACCCGCCCGGCGAACTCAGTCGTGAAGATTACTTTCGCGAACTGTGCCTCGAAGGCCTGCGCGCGCGTTACGGCGCAAGAGCAGATACCGATCAAGAGCTGAAAACCCGGCTCGATTATGAAATCGGCATCATGGAGAAAATGGGTTTCCTCTCCTACTTCCTCATCACCTGGGATTTCATCAAATGGGCACGGGACAACGGCATTCCCGTCGGCCCCGGCCGTGGTTCGGCCGCCGGTTCGCTGGTCGCCTACGTTTTGTGGATCACTGATTTGTGCCCGATGCGTTTTGGCCTGATTTTCGAACGTTTCCTCAACCCCGAACGTGTATCCCCTCCCGATATCGACGTCGATTTCTGTCAGTCACGCCGTGGAGAAGTGATCGAATATGTGCGGCAAAAATACGGTGACCGCGCGGTGTCACACATCGTCACTTTTGGCACTCTGGGGGCCAAAAGCGTGGTGCGCGATGTGGCGCGGGTGATGGGTCTCAGCTACGGCGACGGCGACCGCCTCGCCAAGATGATTCCCAACGAGCTGAACATCACGCTCAAGGATGCCAAAAAGAAAAATCCCGATCTGAAAGAAGCGCTTGATACCGAGGCCGCCAGCAAAAAAGTCTGGGATTATTCGATGTTCTTGGAAGGACTGACCCGTGGCACCGGCATCCACGCTGCCGGTATCGTCATCGGCGACCGCGACCTGTCCGAATACATTGCCCTGACCCGAGGAAAAGAGGACGAGGTGGTCACCCAATACGCCATGTCTCCGCTCACCGAGCTGGGCATGTTGAAAATGGACTTCCTCGGACTGAAAACCCTAACCGTGATTCAGGACGCAGTGGACTTGATCCACATTCGCGAACCGGATTTCAAGCTCGATGTCACCGAACTCGATGACAAAGCCGCCTTTGACCTGCTCAACCGGGGAGAGACCATCGGCGTGTTCCAGTTGGAGTCAGGCGGCATGATGAGCCTTTGTCGACGTTTTGGAGTGGACCGCATCGAGGACATCATTGCCCTGATCGCGCTCTACCGACCGGGGCCGATGGAACTGATCCCCGATTTTATTGATCGTAAAAAGGGCAAGAAAAAAGTCGAGTACCTGCACCCCCTCCTGGAGGATGTCAGCGCGGAAACTTTTGGTATTTTGATCTATCAGGAGCAGGTGCAGAAAGCCGCCAACGTGCTCGCCGGCTACTCACTTGGAGAAGCTGATATGCTACGCCGGGCGATGGGTAAAAAGAAAGTCTCTGAGATGCAGAAACAACGACTGAAATTTGTTGAAGGCTGCGCGAGGGTCAACCAGATCCCGGAGAAAAAAGCCAATGACATCTTTGATTTGTTGGAAAAATTCGCCGGTTATGGATTTAACAAATCACACTCCGCAGCTTACGGACTGATCTCTTACCAGACCGCTTATCTTAAAGCCAACTACCCAGTCGAGTTCATGGCGGCCTTGTTAAGCAACGAGATCAATAATACCGAGAAAATTTCAGTTTTTGTGGCCGAGTGCAAAAACATGGGCATCGATATATTGGCCCCGGATGTCAATCGCAGCTCCTTGAAGTTCGCCCCCGAGTGGGCTGATGGAGAAGCCAAAACCGCGTCCGCCAAGGCGATACGATTTGGACTGGCGGCGGTCAAAAACGTCGGTGGGGCGGCGATGGAAACCGCCATAGAAAACAGAAGTCAAAAAGGCGCTTTTGAATCCCTCGAAGATTTTGCTACCCGTCTCGATAGCAAGACGGTTAACAAAAAAATCATGGAAAGCTTGATCAAAGCAGGCGCTTTTGATTTCAACGACTGCCGCAGGGATGAAATGTTCTCTCGCCTCAGCCAGGTGCTCGCCGCCTCCAATGCCGCGGCCAAGGATCGCGCCAGTGGTCAGGTCTCCCTCTTTGACATGACCGAAGTCGCCGCGGCTGCGCCCATGCCCTCTCTAGATGGCGAAGAACGGGTGATTTGGTCCGCAGAAGAAATGCTGACTCAGGAAAAAGAGCTGCTGGGATTTTATGTCTCCGGACATCCCCTGGATCCCTACCGGGCAACGATCCAATCAGGTAAATTTCAACAAATCAGTGAGATCCCTGACCTCAGGGAAAAGAAAACCCACAGCTTCGCCGGCATCCTCGACGCGGTGCAAGTGCGTTACACCAAACGTGCCGGTAAACCTTTTGCCATCCTCGGTCTGGAGGACTTTTCCGGTCACACCGACGTCATGGTGTGGAACGAGGTTTACGTCAAATGCAATGCGATGTTCGAAAAGGGCAAAGTACTGATCGTCGAAGCCAAGGTCGAAATGGATGACCGGACCGAAACCAAACGCCTGACGTCAGTGAACTTCAAACCCTTGCAGGTGACCCACAGCAATGGAAGCACACAAAATGCTAGCAGCGGCCACCCTAACGGAGGTGCTAATAATGTACCCCCGGCCACTCCTTTTGTGGTGCACTTGTCCTGTGAACGTGATACTCCCGAAGACCTGCTCTACATCAAACACGTCGCGTCTAAATTTCCCGGTTTCTGCCCCTTGCGACTTCACATGAGCCGTGCAGACGGGCGTCACCTTTTGCTCGCTGCTTCTGGTAATTACTGCGTGGACGGCAGCGAAGAACTCAAACGTGAACTTTCCGTTTGGTTGAAAGAAAACTGAAAATTTCCGAATATTTAAAATGTCACAACAAGATATAAGTTCATTGATCGAATCGTTCAGCAAACTACGTCTGGTAGTCATCGGCGATGTCATGCTGGATCGTTTCATCTGGGGAAACGTCACCCGTATTTCTCCTGAAGCCCCAGTTCCCGTGGTCGAAGTGAATCGCGAATCCGTCTATCCCGGCGGAGCCGCCAACGTCGCCCGCAACATCACCCCTTTTGGCGGTAAAGTTGAGCTGATCGGTCTGATCGGCTCCGATAGCGAAGGAGAAGTGCTTGCCAAAACCTTGGAAGATTGCCACATCGGCATCGATCATATGTTGGTGGAAAAAAGCTTTTCCACCATCACCAAAACCCGGGTGGTCGCCCAGCACCAACAGGTGGTTCGGATCGACCGCGAGAAAAAACAGGCGCTTACTGACAATGCCCGGAATCTAGTGCTCAACCAGTTGCGCAATGTGGTCGGCGAAGTTGATGGCATCATCATAGAGGACTATGGCAAAGGTCTGATCGACAATGAACTAGTAAGCTCCGTGGTTGAGATCGCCACTGCCGGAGATGTGGTGGTCACCGTCGACCCCAATCCTAAAAACCCAATTGATTGGAAAGGCGTATCAACCGTCAAACCCAACCGCAGCGAAGCTTTCCACGAAGCCGGCATGCAGGACAGCAGTGCCCACCTGCCACCACTCGAAGACGGCGACCTGTTACAAGTCGGCAATCACTTGCTCAAACGCTGGGACAGTCAATACGTACTGATCACCCTTGGCGAACAAGGCATGATTTTATTCTCAGATAGAGGGCAACCCTACCACATCCCTACCCGCGCGCGCGAAGTCTTCGATGTCTCCGGCGCCGGCGATACCGCCATCGCCGTTTTCACCATGGCGCTCTGCGCCGGGGCCAACGCCCTCACTGCCGCCGATCTCTCCAACCGCGCCAGTGGTGTCGTCGTAGGAAAACTAGGCACCGCAGAGATAACCAAAGAGGATCTATTAAAGGCGGTGGAAGGATGAAGTCAATCCTTCGAACATCGACATGGATCTCCCGCTCGCCATTCTCAATGCCGATGCCACATCATTATATTTTTTATGTTGGAAAGGTCGGTCAAGAATAGCACTGCATTAAGCGCCAGCCCATTTTTTACCTGACCTGCCATGTTCACCTGCCCACGGGGGCGGCGGAGCGGTTCAAGTTCAGCGATAGCGTTTGGTGTTGGGGTTTACAGGATTCTCCTTTTCAAGAACCACGCATTTTCGGGATTTTATTTTTTGTGCTAACGTTTTAACTAAAACATCCGCATTATCAATTTTCCCATCGAAAAAAACACCTAGCGAGGATTGCTTTCTTCCGTCAATTGCTACCAACCCGGGAAACAGATGTTGAACCTCCTCAACTGAATAAACGTAAACAATACGTGTTTGTGAATTCGAAAACAATTTGTAAGTTTCCGGCGAAAGATAATCTTCTAATTCATCTAGGGAGGGATGAAAATCCCCTTCGCTTAATTCGTGGTCATCCAAATATATTCTATACTCCCATCACAACTTCAGATAATATCGACAACTCTACCTTTTCGCGAGAGCAATTAATAATGATTAAAAAGAAAAATCCGTATATTATGAGACTACTAAAAAATCTGTGTGTACTTTTTCGCATATATAATAACTTACGATGAATTATTTTATTTATAACTGTCACTGCAATTCATCCATTTTTTCATCCGTCTTACGATTGAGCCTTTTAGTTTCTTGACATTTTTGGTCATAACGCTTTTGGAGCCCAATACAGGGTCTGTATGAGCAACCAGTTAAGAACAACCCCAAATAATCTACCAAATTCACCCCATCATTCCCGACAAAGCTATAAAGATTATTACCTCCATTCTCAGCAATCGGATCCCCGTTAATCCACCTTCCAATATAAGGAACATAACTCCGATAGCCGTAATTCACATACCCAGTTTCATCATCAAGGAACTCTCCTTGGAACCCGAAGCCCCACACGAAGCTACTCACTGCCCTCGAACTAAAGTCAGCTTGCATGATGCGTCTCACACCGAATGCGCTGTACCCACACCTCTCCTGCACCGCTCCACTGGTATTGAGGATCGCTGTGCAGTTGCCCAAGGCGTCATGAGTTGCGTATAGGCGTTCGTCCAAGGTGCCATTGCCTGTTGTGTCTCGGTCACGAAGAATCAGGTCATTTCGAAACTGGATTCCCCAGGCATATTGGCGATCTGCGGTGGTCGCGGCGTCCTTGCGTTCTTCAACAGCCTTCCACTGGTCGTTGTACTAATAGTGCCGCACCACTCCACTGATGGTCTTGGTTATGCGGCGGGTGGTGCCGTCGTAGGCATAAGTGGCTACCACGGCACTGGTGCTATCCTTCACTTCTACAAGACGATTCCACGCATTCCATTTGAGCTGGTAGTATTTGCTCCAATCACCATCTTTATCCGGCACCATCTTGTTCGCGTTACCCCCTTTATCATATTCAACGTTTTCACTCGATCCATCAAATTGGGTAACCTGATTATCCTTGTTATTCTTACGCTTTTGGTCAAGGTCTACAACCCCGTCGCTTTTCCTATGTAGTTATCCCAATTCCCGGTCGGGTCATAGGAGAACTCCTCGTCCTTCGCCGGAATACCGCCGATGGCACTGCGATTGATGTTGATGTTGCGCTCTCCCCGTGCCGCTTCCGTCACCTGATAAAGACCATCATAACTGTAATGTTCGTCCTGACCATCTCCGGCACTCGCCGCGAGATTGGACTTCCACGTGCGTTGCGAACTGCGGTCGTAGCCATACTGGAATCGATCCCTCACTGCGCCGCCACGGCTCATTACCCAGGCATGTCCACGGTGCGGCCAAATCGGTCATAACCGGTGTATTGATCACCCGCGTCGCCCACTGGCGCGCTAGCCGTCTTGATATAAGAAAGGTTCACAGCAGGTTCAGGATAGGACACTTTCGCTACGGCGGTCAATCCAAAATAGGTGTGATTTAAACGGAATGGGAAATTGAGAATCGTTTTCTTAGAATTTTAAAATACCGGATATGAAAAATAGCTCACAAATATTTTCCGTTATCTGTCCTCACACTCTTTTTTGAAAAGGTTTCAATAAAAGATGAAGTTTTAACCCAAGTTTCCCTATAAATCGCTAAATTGCCAAAATTGAGCATATCCCTACTCATAACTCGTTAATAATAAACGGTAGTTTTTCTAAAACAGCGATGTAGTGCCTTTCGCGGTTTTATAGTGGGGTGCAGGACAAAAAAGTTAGCCATTGGTTATTGAAAGCTACCTTATCACACCTCAATCTCATGTCGCCCGTTCAGGGCTGGCAATAAAAACGATTTAACACCGGCGCTCCGCACCGGGCTATCACATTTTGTCCTTACAGGACAGTTTGCTTTCATCTCTTTTGCACCAACGGTGCTCAATGAGATAGCCCAGTAGCGAAGCGCTGGGTAAAAAATCCAACTCTCCCAGTCCTGCAAAGGGCAAAACGCATAGAGGCTCGCAGATTAACTATTTTGTCTTACACCCTTTGTAATGTCTCAGGAAATATTTTCGTTGATTATCAACAAGTTATATTTTAAAAAGGGAAACTTGGGTTAATGCCAGTTACCAATTAGCGACAGCCCCGGATAAACCGCTAAGCTTACACCAGAGAAGCTAGCGCTGGAAATCCAGAGCTGCGAAGAACTACAGCAAATAGCTTGAAGCAAACCTTGGTTCAAGCTATTCAGTTGCCCGTATTTTGGGGAAGAGTTTTAAGTTCCTTGCATTATAACGCCTATCAAGCTCACTAAGGATCCCCCTCTTTTTGACAAGCATTCAACTCAATCCCCTTCCACCAATAGTCCATGATAACCATCAGGGATCACTGCTCGTCCATTGCGTATACCAATGCGAGTAGGATTACCGGGGGTCACAAATTGTTCGATGAGCTTTGGTTTAAAAGGATACGAAATGTCAGTGATAGTAACCAGGCCACTCGAACGATTAGCGGTATAAAGTCGATTCCCTGAAATATTAGGAACTCCCGGGTTGGCGCGGGTTTTCCCAAGCGGGTAAATATTCAACTCCTTAAGCTCCCGCCGTTCACTGCGATCCACTAAAATATATCCACCCCTCAGGGTGATCAACGTCTTGTCCCCAAACGCGATCATGCCATTGGACGAACCGGTGCGGCGGGGAAAGTTATCCCCACTATATACCGGTGCAGGTTGTGCCATGAGATCAAACCAATAAGTGCCCGTCACATGCCAGAAAACCGCTGTGTAACGATCCTCCACCAATCCCCGCATCATCTGGTCGCCGTAAAGAAGTCCATGGCGTTTGTCTTCAAATATCTGTTTGGGGTTGGCCGCATCGCTCATATCCAAAATATAAAATTGATTCGCCCCTGCCTGAATCATAACTCGCTTCCCAGAGCCTGGCGTTTCGACCTGACGCACGGCTTTGCCTCGCAGTTTGAAAGCTCCTACTTTTTTATATCCGTCTCCGGCTTTGTCTTCCCAAATGGATAAACCGCCGGCGCTTTCCGCGACAAAAATGCGCTCATTAAAAACACTGACATCCGTGGCAAATCCATCGGTGGCAAGCAACTCAAGTCGTTCAATTTGTGGCCACAACTTCACGATATGTACTCCTGCGCTGCCGCAGGCGACCACCGCGCGGTCATCCGTGAGGAAATCCACGCTATAAACTTGTCCCGCCGGACGGTAGCTGCGCCAACCCTTGCGAAACTCACCCGTTTCATTCCCCTCGGCAGCAATTACCGGTGCCAAATCCGTCTCCTTTTCTACCGAAACCGCCAAATTTGCTGCATCCACCACATGCAAATCGCTGTAGCCACCCGCCATCAAAATGTGATCCTTAACCAGTGCCAGACCTCCGATAAAATTCTTTTTTCCGTCCTGTTCCGGCGCTTTACAATGAGCCACTAATTTCATTTTTGCCGCATCGGCCACATCCACCACAAAAATCCCGTTCCAGGTATCCGCTACAAAAGCATGACCATTGGCAATAGTGACTTCCCACATATCATTGCCAATTTCATAAAGTGGAGGAAATTTAATCCGCGATACAAATTCGGGATGAGCAGGATCGGAAATCTTAAACACTTCCAAACCATGCCCTTTGCCAAATCCCGGGTCACCTGGGTTTTTTCGTGGCATCGCTCGCGAATGATGGCCGGTCGCCACATAAACATAGCCCCCCGCCACATCCACTCCATCACCATAACCATCAAGCTCAACTTTATTTGTGATTTTTGGCTGACGTGGATCGCGCACATCCACCACCACCAACTCGGACGTCGCCCACACCCCCACATACAAAAAACCATTTCGAGTCACCACCGATTGGGCTTCGCCGGTGCGTACCAAACTGAGATGCGCAGGTTTTTCCGGATCACTCACATCGATCAACTCCACTCCGTAATTACGACAAGCGACAAAAAGCACATCTCCCGACAAAGCCACCCCAGTGGCAAATTCCACCGTATCATAGTGATTGAGCAAACGAGGTTCAGCCGGATTCTTCACATCAACAATGAACAAACCATCCTGGCGCGAAGTGATATAAGCGATTCCCTCACTCACTTCAATCTGCCGCACACTGCCCAAACCTGACAACTTACCCAGAATGCGCGGTTTTTTCGCATTGCTGACATCCAATACCTGCAAAGCTCCATTACCAATCGCATAAGCATAATCCCCCGCCGCCTCCACCGCCTTTGCCGGGCCCATCCCGCCAACGGCCACAATAGGTAGTTTGGCACCAACATTCTGAGCTTGCGACACAGTTGGCAATATCACTGTGCTGATACAAAAGAAAAAAGTAAGAATCCGGTTTTTCATAGTTATGCTCGATAGTATCTAAATCTTCAATCAATATAAACTGTGTGGAAACCGCGGATCCGGAGTAAGGCGTTCAGCTCCTAACCACCCATTAAAATAGCTCATCCTGCCGACATTGCTAATCCAACATATACGAGAACTGTCGCTCCGACCCAATAAAATCCTAAACGCTTTTCATCATTCAGAAATAACCAAATCAACCCCAGTATTGGGAAAATAATACCCAATACGCCCCATAATGTATCTCCTTGCTGAAAAGCAGAAATCAACATTTTTACCCAACAAATTAATGTGCCAATTCCTGCTGCTATAACTAAATTAATCCTAGGGTTGCCATAGTGTTTTGTGTGAAATATTTAAATTTTTGACAAGCTACAGAATTTGTTGGCTAATCAAAAAACTACGCATCGAAAATGGTAAGTCAATACGAAAGGGAACTTGTGTTTAATCAAAATGTAAGATACCTACCCTCTTGCAAATGAACAACCGTCACATCCCCCTATTCCTGTTGCTAATCTCAGCCATCTTTTGTTCTGCAATCGGCAAATCCAGAGCTGATCAAACAAACGCAGTAAAAACCGCAAATACCAGGGTTTTTTACGATAACGACATCCCGGAAAAAGGTTTCCTCACATTGAAAACTGCCAATTACACTATTCCCATCGATGCTGCCAGCGGATGGACGATAGAAAAAATGCTCTTTGGCGAATACCCGTTTGGTCTCAGTAATGGACATTATGGAACGGTGCTCACTCCAAAAGGTGGCAAATGGTGGGGAACCGGCCACACCGAGGGTGGGCGTGAAGTGGTTCACCAGCTGAAGTTGACGGTAGATGGAAAACCCACGCCTATTGCTATCGATAATACCATCTCAGGCAAACGTATCGAACTGATCAAAAACTCAACGATCTGGAAATTCAAAGTGCGGGTCGAAATTGTGATCACTGATGAGCACATCTATGAGCGCACTCAAATGCAAGCACTCGAAGACTGCGAACTGAATGTGATGTATTATTTCATGCACATCTTCCCCACCACCACCACGCGTTGGTTCGCTGAATTTCCTGATGGCACTACTAATACCGGACCCCTCAAGCACGCGGGTAATCATCAGATCCAACAAAACACCCGTTGGGTGGCACAGTTCAATCCGGTCGAGCAACAAGCCTATTTATGTTACACTCCCAAAATAATCACTGGTAATCAAAGTGCCAGCATGATTTGGGACCTGGATCGTTATCACAAATACTATCTACGCCAAAACAAAGGACAAAAATTCAGCAAGGGAGAAAAACTAGATTTCACCGTAGTGGTCAAAGCCGTGATTAATGAAAGCGGTGATTGGAAGGCGACCCAAAAAGCTGCTGCTCAGCTGATGCGGGATTTCCCACCCGTAAAATAATCGCCGTGACTCTAAAGGTCGCGTTCTATGCTTCAACGCGCTGGCGTTTTTTTCTTCGCCGTTCTGGACGATTTTTTTGCCTTGAGGTGCGGCAAAACCTTCTTAACAAGATCGTCAGCGGTGATGCCGTGTTTCGCCCGTAAAATCGGCACACTGCCATGTTCAATAAAAGCATCGGGCCAACCAATGCGCTCGACCGGCGTATGAATTCCCTGACTGTAAAGATGCTCCATCACCCCACAACCAAAACCATTGGTCAGCACATGATCCTCGAGGGTGCAGATCACCTTGCACTGATTTGCATACTGTTCCAGACAAGCGGTATCCATCGGTTTGATCCAGCGTGGATTGATCAACGCTACAGAATAACCTAATTGCTCCAATTGCCCTTTGGCCTCTTCCGCCATTTCAAACAAATTACCCAAGCCAAACAGCGCTACATCCGTTCCGTCCTGCACCACTTCAGCTTTACCTATTTCCAAAACTTCCGGCTTCTCCTTTATGCTGGCACCACTGCCTGCCCCGCGAGGGTAACGAATACCTATCGGCCCACCTTCGTATTGTGACATCGTCCACAGCATGTCGACAAATTCGTCTTCATCCTTGGCTTGCATCAATACCCAATTCGGAACCACCCGCATGTAACCAATATCAAACAGCCCATGGTGGGTCGGTCCGTCATCGCCACTCAAACCCGCCCGATCCATGCACAAACGCAGCGGCAAATTCTGGATGCCTGCATCGTGAACCGCCATGTCGTAAGCACGTTGGAAAAAAGTAGAATAAATCGCTAAAAAAGGTTTCAGACCCTGCGTTGCCAACCCACAAGCAAACACTGCCGCATGTTCCTCGGCAATGCCTACATCAAAATAGCGATCCGGCACACCTTGTTGGAAAGGCACCAAACCCGTTCCAGTTGGCATCGCAGCGGTGATCGCAGTGATTTTTTTGTCATCCTGGGCAAACTTGGTCAAGCTCTCACCAAACACTTGCGAATAAGTCGGTGACGACGCAGCAGCGGTTTCCCCTGTTTTGCTTGCGTAGGGTCCAAGTCCATGAAATTTCTGCGGGTTATGCAAAGCCGGCTCATAGCCTCGACCTTTTTCAGTGATGATGTGCAAAATCACCGGCACCTCTTCGTTTTTCAGATGCTCAAAAGTCCGCACCAGCAAATTCACATCATGCCCGTCAATGGGGCCATAATAACGCAAACCAAATTCTTCAAAAATCACACTGGGCAGCAACAGGTTTTTTGCTCCTTCCTCTACTTTGCTCGCCAGACGTCTAACGGTTTGTCCTGCGATTCTTTCTACAAACTCGGCCGCTTTATCGTGTAAGTGCGAATAGGTCGGACTGGTTTGCAGGGCATTGAAAATATTGGCAATCGCCCCCACGTTGCGATCGATCGACCACTCATTATCATTCAACACCACGATCAGCTTGTTGGTCGTCGTGGCAATATTATTCAAGGCCTCGTAACTCACTCCGCAGGTGAAAGCCGCATCTCCCGCCACAGCGATCACATGATTATCCTCGCCTTTTAAATCCCGTGCAGCGGCCATTCCCAAAGCTGCCGACAAAGCCGTGCCTGCATGGCCGGCTCCAAAAGCATCGTGTTCACTTTCGGTGCGTAGCAAAAAACCATTCAGACCTTCATACTGACGGATGGTTTTAATCGAATCCCAACGTCCGGTTAGCATTTTGTGCACATAACCTTGATGACTAACATCAAAGAGAAACTTGTCCTGCGGGGTCTCGAATACCCGGTGCAAAGCAATGCTCAGCTCAACCACTCCCAGATTAGGTCCTAGATGGCCACCTGTTTTGGACAAACTATCAATCAGGGTGCGACGAATGTTCTCCGCCAACAGGGGGAGTTGCTCATCTGTCAGAGCCTTCAACTCCGCACCTGATTGTGCTTTAGGTAAAGTGCGATCAGAGTTTTTCATTTTCTCTTCGTCACTTTGCTCGGATTTATTGTCGCTGTCAGAAAAGTTCACCATCGTCTGTTTGATTATTCGCTTGGGATTCTGATTTTCTTTCAAGCGATTCGCTATTTTTATCAAAATCCTGCAATTTTTTTTCTTTGCCACCATCGCGGATCAATTCCACCCGTCGCTGGGCATCATCCAAATGTCGCTGGCACTTTTCATAAAGCTGGGTGCCCTTTTCGTAATTCTCTATCAATTCACCCAGCGGGGCCTGGTCGCTCTCCATCGCTTCCACCAAGCTTTCCAGTTCTCCCAGACTTTGCTCAAAAGTGCTGTTATCAGATGACGCCGCCGCCGTCGAATCCGTATTGGAATTCTCCGCGTCTGATGAGCTGGTCTTTTTTGCTTTGGCCATTAATAGGCTATTAGTCCGTGTGAAAAGAGCCTTATTCAAGTGCTTTCCCTGACTTGGCTGGCATTTATCTCTTTCAAAGGCACCAATTCGCTAACAATTACCCCGATATAGCGCTGGTCATAGATAAATCCCGACGTCTCGAGTAAGACGAACTGAGCGCAATTACAGAACCGCCTGGCTCAAATCTGATAAAAGCTTTCCGCGCCTGCTTGCGCACTTCGATTGAGCTTATCACAAACAATGCAACACAAGTCGAAAACCATCTCTTCTTTGATCGAATAAAAAACCTGATTCCCTTTTTGCTCACGAGTCAACAAATCGGCATCATACAAAATACGCAGTTGTTTGGAAATATTTGCTTGCGATGTTTCCAATGCTTCGACAATCTCATTTACAGAAGTCGAACGTCCTTTGAGAAACTGTAAAATACCCAAACGCGTCGGTTCGGAAAAAAC
Organism: Verrucomicrobiota bacterium; assembly: GCA_024277195.1. Classification (GTDB taxonomy): domain Bacteria; phylum Verrucomicrobiota; class Verrucomicrobiia; order Verrucomicrobiales; family DEV007; genus JAADHD01. Next base: position 37,899 of record JAJRVS010000113.1, read on the forward strand.
CCGGAACAACTCGGCAATTTTCTGCAACGAAGCACGGTCAAGTTTCTGGGGGTTGGTGGTATTAGGCATATCGTTGTATAAGGATGAAGAACATCCTAGCCCTTGAGAGTTATTTGCACAAGTTTGTAATCCGGAATTATTCATATCGATTATGAGTCACGCTAATTTAGCTGGTGAAGTTGTTATTTGACTAGCTATATTACTACACTACACTATTGTGATACACATGCCAGAGTTTTTATATTATACCCAAACGAAATTAATTCGAGTTGGGTCCATTTTTCCCATATTTATGCGCCTGATTGCAGTTTTATCCCTTTTTGCTCTAGTCCAGGGCGCACTAGCCGGAGATGCCAATAATTCTTCGTGGACGCTTGATCGGGCCCTGTTACAACTTCGCAAAAGCAATCCCGATGCTCGCTCGGCCGCCATCCGAATTGAAAAAGCACGCGCGCAACTGGATCAGGCCAGAGCCCAACTTTGGCCCAAGGTTCTTGCTGAAACGGGATACAGCGCAACGGACAATCCGGTTAATGCTTTCATGATGCAGCTCAATCAGCGGCAATTTGGCTTCGGCTCCGACTTCAATGATCCTGATACCACTGATAACTGGGCCAGCGAATTACGTGTTGAATACCCTTTTTACACTGGCGGGGCTCGCCGCGCGGCTATCAATGGCGCTCGTTTGGGTCTGGAGGCAAGCGAACACGAGCAAAAAGCGACCTTAGCCCAGCTGGAATTAGAAGTAGCCCGGGCCTGGTTCCAGATCTACCAAAGCAGTGAGATCGTCAAAGCGGCTCAAGCTTTGCTGAAAAACCAGCAGTCCAACTTGCAATTGGCCCGCAACCGGGTTGATGCCGCCACTGCCTTGCAAACCGCTGTGTTGGATATAGAAACTAAAGTCGCCGAAGCGGAAGCCAATCTTGCTTATGCAGATAATTCCAAGCAAATTGCTACCGCTTTTTTGCAGTCACTGTTGGGGATCGAAGGAAATCTTCCTTTTGTGGTAGCCGGTGGTCTGACGAAAATTACCGCAGCAGGTGATGCTCAAATGGAACGCCCAGAAGTAAGCGCCTTGAAAAAAAGAACCCAACAGGCACAAACAGGTGTGACCCGTGCCAAATCCGAGCGCCTTCCCACCGTGGCCGGCTTTGCATCGGGGCGTCACGATGAAGGTTTTATCGATCGGGGTGCTGGAGACAGTTGGATGGTCGGCGTAATGGTTCGTTTAAAAATATGGAGCGGTGGGGAAACCAAAGCAAAAATCGAAAGCGCTCAGAAAGACGCAGATCTACTCATCCAAGCGCAACGCAAACAAATGCTGGCGATCTTACTGCAAGTAAAAACCGCTCAACTCAACTTAATCACCGCGCGCAAGCGCATCGCTCTGGCTAACAAAGGGATTCATAGTGCTGGGGAAAGTTTGCAACTCACCCGTCGTCGTTTCAAAGAAGGCTTGGCCCTCAGCACTCAACTGATCGACGGTGAAACGGCTCTGACTAATGCGCGAGTAGGACTGGCCAAAGCCCAGGCCGAAGAGCAGCTCGCTCAGGCCGCACTGCGCAGCGCCTTGGGTTTGCCGATCCGTGAACTCAGTGAAGAAACAACGAAATGACAAACTCTGCTTGGAAACTTAATATCACCCACCCTGTGTTTTGGCTTATCACAGTAAGCTGGCTTGCTGTATCGTGTAAACCTTCACATCCGGAGAGTTCCTCGCTACCATCAAGCGGACCAAGCATTGCCGTCAAAACCGCGGTTTTAAAAAGTCAGCAGGTACCCGTTTTTGAAGAAGTGGTGGGAACCGTACGCCCCCACATGGAAGCACAGGTTTCGGCTAAAGTAACCGGCCCCATCCTGCAGATTTCTGCAGTGCCTGGCATGAAGGTGGAAAAAGGCGAAGTGATGGCAGAAATCGCTGTAGAGGAAATGAAAGCGGCTTTAGAACGTGCTCAGGCGGCAAAAGAAAATGCCAATAGCGACCTGCAACGCTACCGCAAATTATTATCCTCGGGAGCAGCCACCCGGGCAGAATTTGATGCGGTGCAATCCCGTCAACTGATGGCAAACGCTACGGTTAAAGAAACCGAAGTTTTGATCTCCAACGCCAGCGTCCAAGCCCCTTTTGATGGCACCATCACACGCAAGTTTATGGATACGGGAGATCTGGCCACCCCTGGCCGGGCTTTGTTCAGTATAGAGGATTCATCCTTGCTGCGTTTGGAGATCCATGTCGCACAGTCGTTAGCCAACAAGGTAGTGCTGGATCAAAAATTTCGCGTGGTGATTTCAGGATCAAGTACTGCCGAGCTTATGGGTAATGTTGCCGAGATCGCTCCGGCCGGGGACACTGGAAGTCGCACCTTTTTGGTTAAGCTTGATTTACAAGCTGATAAAAATCTGCGCGCAGGACAATTTGGTCGCGCTTACATACCCAGAACCCAACGTAAAGCTCTTAAAGTTCCAGCACAAGCCCTGATCGAACGAGGGCAGATGGATTATGTTTTTGTGACCTCTGACGGCAAAGCTCGTTTGCGTATTGTGCGCACCAAGGATGAAAATTTTCATGGACTCACACAAACCCCGTTTCGTGAAATTCTATCCGGTGTTGAGGTAGGAGAAACCGTCATATTATCACCACCACCGGAACTGCGGGATGGCCAGGACGTCAGTAGCGATAAAGTGGAAGCGGCGCTTGATTCGACTCAGAAAAAATCATGAGCGAACCCCATTCACCAGAAGTGCACGGCATGGCCGGCCGCATGGCCAGCAGCTTTATTAATTCAAAGCTGACTCCGCTTTTAATTTTAAGCTCCATTCTATTGGGAATCTTTGCGATCATCAATCTTCCCCGTGAAGAAGAACCGCAGATCAAGGTGCCGATGATCGATGTGATGGTGGCAATGCCGGGAGCCTCCGCCAAGGAAATCGAAGAACGGGTGACGACCCCGATGGAAAAATTGTTGTGGGAAATCCCCGGTGTTGAATACGTTTACAGCATATCAGCAGCCGGACAAAGCCTGGTCATTGTCCGTTTTGAAGTCGGTGAAGACGAACAACAGGCTTTAGTGAGTCTCAATCAACAACTGCAATCCAATTACGACAAAATTCCCCATGGCGTCTCCTATCCTTTGATCAAATCAAAGTCGATCGATGATGTCCCTATTCTAGCTCTTACTTTGCACAGCCAACGTTATGATGCCCTCACATTAAGACGGGTAGCCGCTGAGTTGGAGGATGCGATCAAGACTATTCCCGACGTCGCCGAAACCAGTCTGATCGGAGGTCAGCAACGCGTGATCCGGGCACTGATCGACCCTGCTAAACTCGCCGCTCGCAATCTCAGCCTCGCAGGCATCGTTCCGGTTTTGCAACAAGCCAATCGCCAATACCGCGCCGGTGATGTAACTGCTTATAATGAGGAGATTTTGATAGAAAGCGGAGCGTTTCTGCATTCTGCCAAAGAAGCCGGTGATGTCGTCTTGGGTGCTTATAATGGCAACCCCATTTACCTGCGCGAAGTCGCGGATATTGTTGATGGTGGGGATGACCCCCAGCACTACGTGCTCTACGGGGCAGGTGCCGGAGCACGTGGCGACGAAAATAAAACTCCCAACGGCGAAGAGCTGGCAGTGACCATTACAGTAGCCAAACGACCTGGCACCAACGCTATTTCATTGGCGGAAACCGTGCTGGCTAAAGTGGATGCGCTGAAAGGACGGGTGATACCCGAAGAAATCGGAGTATCGATCACTCGTCACTATGGCGAAACCGCAGCTGAGAAATCAAACGAACTGCTGCTGCACATGGGCATCGCTGTTCTCAGCGTTTCCATCCTGATTCTTTTTATGCTGGGATGGCGCGAATCGTTGGTCGTTGCGATTGCCATCCCATCAACCTTATCACTGACTTTGCTGACTTTTTACCTCTACGGATTCACTCTCAACCGGATCACACTTTTTGCGCTCATCTTTTCCATTGGCATTCTGGTCGATGACGCCATCGTGGTGGTGGAAAATATTGTCCGCCATCTACGATTGCCGGAAAATCGGGGAAAATCGATGGCCCGTGTATCGGTCGAAGCGGTTAGTGAAGTAGGCAATCCAACTGTACTCGCCACCTGGGCGGTGATCGCCGCTATTCTGCCGATGGCATTTGTCGGTGGTTTGATGGGCCCTTATATGCGCCCTATTCCGATCGGCGCTAGCGCAGCGATGATATTTTCGCTGTTGATTGCCTTTATCGTCACGCCTTGGGCAGCCATTCGTTTGCTCAAAAACCGCAGTGCCGGGGAAGGCCATGATGAAGGTGAGGAAAAGGAGGGCTGGATGACTCGTGCTTACCGGCGTTGGATGGGTTTTCTATTGGGCAGTCCGTCTCATCAGTGGGGATTTATTATTGTCGTGGTGATGTTGTTACTCGGCAGCATGGCTCTGGTCGGCATCGGTTTTGTGAAAGTCAAAATGCTGCCTTTTGATAATAAAAGTGAATTCCAAGTGATCCTAGATATGCCCGAGGGCACTGCGCTCGAACAAACCACTCAGGTCGCACGGGAAATGGCATTGGTCATCGCCGCAGAACCGGAAGTGGTGAACTATCAAGTTTACGCAGGCACCGCATCACCCTTCAACTTCAACGGTTTGGTGCGTCATTATTTCATGCGTCATAGAACTAATGTCGCCGACCTGCAAGTGAACCTTTTGCCCAAAGATGCACGCAAAGCTTCCAGCCACGATATCGCTAAACGGGTTCGCCCCAAGTTGGAAAAAATATCCAGACGTTATGGTGCCGCCATTGCGGTGGCTGAAGTTCCGCCCGGCCCGCCGGTATTACAAACCCTGGTTGCTGAAGTTTACGGCCATGACCGAACACAGCGCGAAGCTTTGGCTCTTGAAGTGAAAAATATTTTTGAATCCGTGCCCGGGGTGGTTGATGTCGATTGGTATCAGGAACACGATCAAAAAAGGCTACGCTTCCATATCGATAAGGAAAAAGCGGCTTTAAACGGCATCACGGCTGAAACCATTTCCCAAACCTTGCGGCTGGCGGTTGAAGGAGTCGATGTCGAACTCGTGCATTTGCCCCGAGAAAGAGAACCCGTCATGTTACGGGTAAAATTGCCTCGCCAAAACCGTACCAATGCCGAGCAATTGCTCGGACTGCGCGTGCGTTCGGGAGATGCCAATGCTTTGCCTGAACAAGTCGGCCAGGCTGCAACAATCCCTCCTCTGGTGCCACTCGGGGAATTGGTTATCATAGAAGAAGACATCATCGACAAAAGCATTTATCACAAAAACCTGATGCCCGTCACTTATGTGATCGGTGATGTCGCTGGAGAAAAAGAAAGTCCTGTTTATGCGATTTTGGAAATGAATAAAAAACTCGCTAAACTTGATGCCCGTCAATTTGGTGCCACCGACGCGAAACTCAAAATTTTCAATGCACAAATGCCCTTTCTTGATATGGAACCTTCAATGAAATGGGACGGGGAGTGGCATATCACTATCGAAGTCTTCCGCGATCTCGGCACAGCTTTTGCAGTAGTATTGATTTTGATCTATGTGCTGATGGTCGGCTGGTTCAAATCATTCATCACACCGATGATCGTCATGATAGCCATTCCCTTTTCGCTGATCGGCATTATGCCAGCCCACGGTATGATGGGAGCTTTTTTCTCCGCAACCTCAATGATCGGGTTCATGGCCGGAGGAGGCATCGTCATTCGTAATTCGATCATACTGGTGGACTTCATCCAACTGCGAGTAGCCCAGGGCATGTCCTTGCACGATGCCGTCATCGACGCCGGTGCGGTGCGATTCCGCCCAATGTTATTAACCGCCATGGCAGTGGTGGTGGGCGCATCGGTGATCCTGATGGATCCCATTTTCCAAGGCCTTGCCATCGCTTTGATGGCTGGTGAAATTGCTTCATTATTAATCAGCCGTATCGCAGTTCCAGTGCTTTATTACATGGTCAATCGGCGCTCGCATAAAGCATAATTGATGGCTAGAATAGAACTCAAGATTAACTACCCAACGAAAACCATGAAAATCATTCAAATATTTTTTGTGCTCGTACTGCTCTTTTTTCGATCAGGACAGATATTAGTTTTTGCTGAGCCGCTTGACCAACTATCTCCATCCAGTGGGCAGCTGGGACAGGATTTGTCATGGGTGGATGTGCCGGGTTCTGACGATCTGGTTCATGCTATTCAGTTCAGTCGTGACGGGCGATTATTTCTGACGGCTAACGAATCCTTTTTTCCAAAACTTGGGCTCACTGCTCAAGGTGAAGGTACCATCCCCGATGTGGCCAATCTCAATGGCGGCAAAACTTTTGCGACTATCGGCAAATGGAATCCTAATGATGCAGCCGAGTGGGGTATCTGGCTGAATAAACCAAGTAAGATCAGGCTACAAATTCGTATTCGTGGGGGCGACAGTAAAAGCAAATTTTCGTATCTTGTGAATGGTAAGTTAGTCGCCAGCTTTGGGCTTAAGAAATCTAATCGCTCCTCAGCTAACAAGATTGCGGAAGCGAGTTTCAACATCACTCAAGCTGGTAGGCATACGATTACATTGCGTTGTGATCAAGGCGGCAAGGGTGTCGCTTTTGAATGGATTGAAATCAATGGCGATGCTACAGAAAAAGCTGGAGTGATTCGCAAACGTTGGCGCCCCGCGGCTGCTCATACCAGATTCAGTAGCTCACGCGCGGGTGATCGGGTTCGACTTTGGGTCATGGAAATGGATGCCGTAGCGGGTGATTTGGATTTTTACAGCCCGATCACGACCCCTTTTGGATATTATGGACCAACTTGGAATGCGGACGGCACTGTCAACACGGGTTTTAATTTTTCCCTCTGGTCTTTTCAGCGGGGAAAAGCCGAACCACCCGTCGAACAACTTTCCCACTTACTGGCGATCGGAAATTCAACAGCAAAATTCAGCGGGTTTGATCACGAAGGCACAGGAGTGAAAATCCGCGATTGGAAGCCACTCGAAGGTCGTCAGGGACAAAAACAGGCGCTCGCATTGCGGGTCGAACCTGGTGAGGCTTACGATACTTATTACAGTTATTTTTATGCAAGCGATGAAAAACGCTGGCGGCTGTTTGGTGTGGGTAACAAATACAACAATGGCAAACCTCTCAAATCGTTGACCGTAGGAAGTTTTGTTGAAGTCCCTGGCCCGCCACAAGTTCAACGCACAGGTGTGTGGGAACGTAGAATGCGCTACCGCGGCTGGGTGATGGATGACAAAGGCAAATGGTCAGCCCTGGATCAGATGTCAGCGGGAGATATCGATAAATCAACCAATCTGACTTATACCGACCGTGGGCAGACCGAAGACGGCTGGTTTTATCTGCAAACCGGCGGCTGGTACTTTCGCAAAGTTCGTGATGGCGGAGGGGTAAAGTTGCGTTCCCAGTCAGGCAAGTCAAATGTCGATTATCTCGATCCTAAGGATATCGCATACTTGAGTACGGTTCCTAGTGAGGTCACGATAAACAAAATCGAACGATCCGGCAATCAAGTTCGTTTGACCTTACTGGTCAGGAACGTAGGAAAAAAGGCCAAAGCGACGATTTACTGGGGCGATGCAGAAGGGCTTACTTTTGCTGAACGATGGCAACATCAGACAGAGATCAGCAAGGTTATTAAGGAGGGAGAGAACCAAATAGTGTTTAATGTCCCTGCGGAAAAAGCCCTTTTTGTAAGGGCTCTACTGCAGAATAACGAAGGACAATTCTGGACAGCAGAGACCATTAAATCAGAATAATTCTCAGCCCTTTTTCTTTTCTGTTTGCTGGGGACCAGGCCTTCACCGCTCGTTCTCCATTTGGCTTCCCGATCGACTTCGTGTCGTTTACGTTCTTTGTCGTAATAAACACCCGGCTTCACTGACGTGTGCTCCTGTTTCTTCCCTTAGGTGGTGTGATTTCTCCATTCGAAGTGCTGCTCACTGACTGATCAATTTTTCAATCCGGCGAACCACTTCCTGCGCCAGTTTTCTCTCACCCCGATGAAAACGCAGCACCAGCTTACGATTATCCAATAAACTGTATAATACCACGTCTTCACTGAAAAAGTGTGTTTCGTGCACTACTTGCAAACCCTGCAAAGAAAGATCCTGAGCTATAATTCCTCCACGCCGATTAATCAAAAACTGCAGTTGATCTGTTGATGAAGAATCAACAAGCACTTTCACTCTGAAATTTGGACGTATACCGGTTATTTTTTTTACCCTACCAGTGAGACACGGTAAGGCCCAAAGAATCTGCGGCCGTGCACCATCCAAAACCTTAGTCAAAACCACATCTTCATCAGCAGTCAGTTTACCATTTTCTTTAAAACTAAGATCTACATCTGTAGCTGGAGAAGTGAGTTTGAAATACAACAGTGAGAAAAATGCTCTGACCCGGCGCAGCAATCGAGGGGCAAAAAATATCACCACTATTAAAAAAACAAGTGCAATAGCACCTACCAGTTTTGGTGAAATTGTCATCAAAGACAAAGCTCCGATTACCACCACATCCTCAGCCACACTCACCACCACATTAGATACCGGTTCCGGTGAAGCATTTACAGCAAGCCGTGTACTGGCTTTAAATCCATGGGATACCAAGGTGGCACTGCCAGCCAACAGGGCGATGATCACATCGAAGGCCGGATCTGACGTTCCCAGAGTCTGGATCGCCAGAAACGCTCCGCCCACCGGCCTGATCAGAGTATGTATCGTGTCCCACAATGAATCGACCCAGGGGATTTTATCCGAGAAAAATTCCAATAGAAAAAATATGCCTGCGGCGACCAGGATTGCAGGGTTAGCAAGAATATTCAAATCCTGATGCTCCACCGATAGCACCACCCAGTGAAAGCGAATCGCCAAACCCGTAACCAAAACTGTCAGATATAAATTCAGGCCCGCCAGTGTGGCTAAGCCCAAAGCGATACTGAGTTGATCAATGATGTCCATGGTTTTTTATCCTTAAAGGGCAGACTACACGGCAGCCTGTTTTCAAGCCATTACAAAAGAACTATATTTTTATAAAGCCTTAGAAAAATCGAAGCCTTCTATTAATAATCAGCGTGTCCACGAAGGATCATATACAGGTGTAACACCACTCAAAATTTGTCCCTTTGCCCCTGTATTCGCATCTATACGATATAATGCGCCGCGATCTGTATAAATTAAATGACGGGAATCAGCTCCCCAAACCGGGGATTGACCACCAGTAAGCACCCGTGTTGAGCGATCACTCAAAGTGTGAATGGTGATGCTTGCGTTTTTTGAGCCTCCGCTCACAAAAGCGATTCTTTTGCCATCCGGTGACCAGCAAGCCTGAGCCGGTGTAGCTAGCTTAATAGCCAACGCGGCAGGGTGTTTGCCGTCTTTACTACTGATCACAAATAATTGGGTTTTTTCCGCATCGACCACAGCAGTGTAAACCAGTGATTTGCCATCCCCTGACCATGATGGTTGAATTTCTGCAATTGGGCTACTTGTTAATCGTCGCCGTGATTTACCTGTATTTCGACTGATATAAAGATCGCTATTACCTTGTTCCGAAAGAACCAATACCAATTGTTTGCCATCAGGAGAAACCACGGCTCTTTCACTGGTATTCCCATGGGTCGAGGCAATACGACTTCGTTGGTCAGTACTAAGGTCTATTCTATAAATTCCTGCGGATGAAGGCTCCATCCCGGTAAAATATACAAATCTACCATTGGGACTAAGACATGGGTGACGTTTGGGCAATCCGTCTGTAGTGATTTGACGAATATTTTTGCCATCATAATCACACACATAAATATCCGCTTTGCCATTACGGGCACTTATAAAAGCTATCTGACTGGTGGCGATACCCGGATGTCCCGTTGCGGCGTGAACCACATCATCGGACAATTGTCTCAAGTCTGTTTTCAACACCCCGTTATTGTAAACTCGCTTGAAAAGCTGATGACCATTTGGATGAAGTAACTCACCCTCAAGCCCCTTTTTTACAAAACGAGCCTTAAGCACAAAAGCCCCGGGTTGTGGTTGTGCTAAATAAAAAAACGCACTTCTTTTAATCTCGTAATTTAAAATCTGATTGGCACTAGCCCCCTGCCCTCCTTGAATTGGTATCAATGCCAAAGGCAACTCTTTAGCCAAAGACAGTGAAGGCCAATGAAAACAAATTAAGCAGGCGTAAAATATTAAGCTTGTTTTCAGTATTTTTTGCACCCACACCAATACACAAAACTTGAAAAAATTCAAGCACTTGCGGTTAGGTGGTGATCGGAATACTCATTTCAGCTCAAACTTGTAGAAAGTTCTAATGATGGAAATTTATCCATCTTTTTCTGAGTTTACGTGTCCCGCTTGTTTTATCTCAATAGCAAGTTTTCTAAGCTGCTTTTAGTTACTAAAAACTAAAGTTTTACAATTCCCAGTGATTAACGCCACCACCACTCCAACATGCCACGATGCAGGTGATAAATAGGTTTTAGATTTTTTTGTTCATTTAATCTTTCCACCGCCTGCCGACTGCGATAACCACCTGCACAATAAATCAGTACGGACGATTTGCCTTTTAAAGCCTGTTTCACTTTTTCATTAAATTCCTCGTCGCTGATCGATATATTCACCGCCCCCGGTAAACGCTGACCCGAATACTCCCACTGACTGCGTACATCCAATATCAATAAATTTGTGTTTGACTGAATCAATTCGGCTGCTTGCACTGCCCGGATATTTACATTTTTTTTAGCTTTAAAAATTCTGTCGTCCCAGGAATTTTCAAAAACTTGCCAATACAAATAAGCTATCAAAACAATATAACTAAAATACTGTAATAGTCCTATCCAACGTAATAAAATCGATCCACTTTTAACGGGTCCAAAAGGTGCCCATCTTGGTGTATGCATTTTATAATTTTTATATTCTTTATAACGCTCACTCAAACACTTCTCTTCGAAAGAACTCTTTAACCACAAAACAACTATCAAAACTAACCATAATGTAAGTGCAAACCAAGTGTTAGCAGTCCAAGCCACCATCAAGGTTCCTAATAACACCGCACCATACATCGGATGACGTACCCAGTGATAAGCTCGCTGTTGACACAAAACCCCTTCTTTTGCAGGAGAGGGGTGGATTTTTAAGGTTTTGCGCGGCATCGACCAAATCGCCCACAGCAACCATAAACCTGATATTATCAAACCTGCGATCGACCAGGAAGAATGCAAAACTGATCCAGAATACATCAATAATATAGCAATCAATGCCAATTGCGCACCAACCAGTAAAAAACCTAACATATTTATTGAATCCCTCGAATAATCGAAAATTTACAATCAATTACAAAATGATCGCGCTTCCACATCTCAATCGTAACAAATATTTTATTTTTTCGTCGCTTTGAATTTCAGCAAATAATTTTCCTTAAACATCGGCACTTCCTCCACAAAATCAAAACCACTGGCCATAATCTCTTTTTTAACCAATGCCTTATCAGCGCGTACATGTTTTAACAACCATTCACGTGATTTGCCCTCAATACGTTCGAAGTCTACCACCACCAGTTTACCACCCGGACGCAAAGCTTTCAAAATCGTAGCCATCGTTTTTGCTGGAAATTCAAAATGATGATAAGTCGCACAAATAAATACCACATCCACAGAAGCTTTTGGTAACAATGCATCATCTGTTTCACACACAATTGCTTGCACATTATCCCAGCCCTGCTCTTTGGCACTTTTCACCGTATGATCGACAAAACTTTTGGCTATATCCACAGCATAAATTTTACCTTCTTTACCCACAGCCGGAGCCAATAAACGGGTAAACAAACCCGTGCCTGCTCCAATATCGGCTACTGTCATTCCCGGTTTCAAACCTAGCTCTTTTATAATTTGCAGTTTTTTGTCGAAAACCTCCCGCCCTTCTTTTTCAAAACGTTTTTCAAATTTTTCCACACTGGGATCTTTAAAAGAATCATTGATCCCCGGTTTAACGCTTTTTTCCTGAGCGACCAAAGGAAACAAACAAAAGCTCAATAGGACGATGAATATGAAGTTCTTTTTCATGGTTTTATATTTTTTAAGACAATGGAATTCAGTAAGTAATTTTCAAATCTGACTTTCAGCCACTTCAGCCAAAATAACCCCTTTTTGAATAAAATACTCCTGTCTTTTTCTTATGCTAAAAAAAACTGGCAAAATCATAATTTATCCCCTACTTTCCCGACCCTTACCGGCAACACCTGATTGTTGGTAGGAATTACCTTATATGGTGGTTGTAGCTCAGTTGGTAGAGCCCCGGATTGTGATTCCGGTTGTCGCGGGTTCGAGTCCCGTCATCCACCCCATCTTTCCCTCAAGGATGGGTTTTAATTTGTTTTGATTAGATTTAAACCTTTTGCGGACTTGTGTGTCTGTATCTGTTGAATGCCTGAATCGTTAGAAAAAATAATCAATTACAAGTTTACCAATTCTTTATTATTGGCAGAGGCGCTCACCCACCCAAGTTTAGCCTATGAAACCCAACGCCCGCATTTTGACAATCAACGCTTGGAATATCTAGGCGATGCTGTTTTGCAGCTGATCCTTACTGATGAACTCTATCGTCGCTTTCCTGCTTTTGGAGAAGGTCGCCTCACCAAAGTGAGATCGCGTTTGGTTTCACGGGATGCACTATGGAAATTTGCCCTTCAAATCAAACTTTGTAATTTTTTACTTATCGGCAAAGGCGAAGAATCCTCCGGTGGGAAACAACGTGCTTCTAACCTTGCTGATGCTTACGAAGCTCTCATCGGCGCCATTTATCTCGACGGTGGCCAGGAGGCTGCCAAAACCTTCGTTTTGTCACAATGCGTCTCCGCCATAGCTGAAGCGGCCCATGAACCTGATGAAGCGAATCCCAAAGGTCGTTTACAAGAACTGCTTCAATCAATATCCCAAAGCAGCCCTAGTTATCGTATTCTGCAACAAGAGGGACCTGACCACGCTAAAACATTCGAGGTTTGTGTAGAATGGAAAAAAACCTTACTAGGCTGTGGAAGGGGAGGCAGCAAGAAAGAAGCTGAATTTGACGCAGCCACCCAGGCTCTCAACGATGAACTTTGGCTCACTCTTAAGAATGACCCTTGAGCAAGGTGTGAAGAACTTGTGACAAGTGAAGAACAACTGTGAACAATTTGAATTTATTCTCAAATTTGCCCTTTTATTAATAATGATTCTCAACTTATTCACAAGGTATTATATATTATAACTCCTTTACTATAAGTTAGTTATGATTGCTCATTAAGTCTATTGACCGCTATAATACTACTATTTTTGTTTTTTAAATAAATAATTCTTCTTATAGATGAGATTGCTTCAAAACTGACTCTCAACTGAAAAAACACTCTTTTTAATCTATGCAGATCTCAAATCTCTTTAGCTTTTAAAAACTCTTAGCATTTTTGTTATATTTTTTCATTTTTCATTCTTATTTAGTTTTTTCTTCGGAACAAAAACCTAATATATTAATTATCACTGTTGATAATTTAGGCTATGCAGATTTAAAAAGTTATAATCCGGATAGTCCAATCAAAACCCCGGCACTGAATCAATTTGCTACTCTAAGCGCTCGATTAACGAGTTTCTATACAGCTTCACCTACATGCACGGTGTCACGAGCTTGTTTGATGACTGGGAGAATTCCTCAACGGCATAAACTTACTAAACAGCTAGTTGGCATAAAAGGTAACTTCGGGGTGGGTCTAAGATCTTCGAAAATTTTATTACCAATGATAATTAAATCTAGTTCTTTTGGTTATGCAACGGGAGCTTTTGGTAAATGGAATATAGGTTTTGCCCCTGATTCGAGGCCGACAGAAAGAGGGTTTGATGAGTTCCTAGGCTTTGCTTCGGGAAATATTGATTATTATCATCATGTTTATAATGGAAAACACGATTTATTTCATAATACGACTGAGATAGATCGTGATGGTGAGTATAGCACTGACTTATTTGCTGATTCGGCTATTGAATTTATTAAATCCAAAACTAAAGCTCAAAAACCTTGGTTCGTTTATTTACCTTTTAATTCTCCGCATTTTCCTAATAAGGCCAATAAGTCAACAGGTCAGCTTATGCGATGGCAGGCACCGGACTGGGCATTTAAGGAGTATGGTTTGACTCAAAGTGAGGAGGATCCAGAAAAAAGATATAGGGCAGTAGTCACAGCTTTGGATCGAGCTATTGGTCGGGTTTTTAAATCTTTGGATGATTTATCAATTTCTGACAATACTTTTGTATTTTTGTATTCAGATAACGGCACTTTTATGCTAAATCGCAAAGGTCTGGATATTTCAACCAATGCTCTTTTGCGAAGTGGGGGTGTGACTTGTTGGGAAGGAGGATTACGAGTAGCTGCTTTTGCCAGATGGCCAGGAAAAATCAAAAAACACACAGTGATAGACCTGCCAATGTGGTCCCCTGATTTATTAGTGACCAGTGCTAAACTCAGTGGGGGAGTATTACCTACAGATCGAATTTTAGATGGAAAGGATATCATGCCAGTTTTGACTGGTCTAAGTAAGGAATCACCGCATAAGGAATTTTACTTTGAATACGGAAAACAAGCCGTTTTCAGGAGTGAAAAGTGGAAAATTATTAGAACAAAAAATAATGAAGCGTGGCAGCTTTATGACTTGTCGATGGATATTGGAGAAAGTGAAAACCTGGCTTCTGCACACCCTGAAATTGCTAAGGAATTGGCTAGAGCTTTTATAGAGCAACAAAAATCGATGTTAGAAAAATAACGTTTAGGGTCTCGGTTTTATATCACTAGGTGAAATATAGTTCCACGTGGAACATCGTCTTTCAGCCTTTAGAATCGATTAATTCAGAACACTTGAGATGCTTGCTTGAAGAGAGTAAAGTGGAAGCTTTACGGCACGGTGATTATCACAAGACAGCTGTGAGATTTTCTTGTAAGAGCTATGTTTACTTATCCCAAAAACTATGACGTGCTGATAATAGGCGCGGGACATGCAGGCATTGAAGCTGCTTTGGCAGCTACTCGGATGGGTTGTCAGGTGGCCATGCTGACACAGAATTTGGATACAATTGGACAGATGTCTTGTAATCCAGCAATAGGAGGCTTGGCCAAGGGGCACATGGTAAGGGAGATTGATGCCCTGGGTGGCGAGATGGCTTTAAATACCGACGCAACAGGAATTCAATTTCGTTTATTAAATCGTAATAAAGGACCAAGTGTTAGAGCTCCTAGAGCTCAGTGTGATAAAAAGGCTTATCAATTTCGCATGAAAGCTGTGTTGGAAGCAGAACCCAATTTGGATTTGCATCAGGGTAACGTGGCTGATCTTTTAGTGAAAAATGATAAGATCATTGGTATCGAAACCAGTCTCGGTATGCGTTATACAGCTAAGTCTGTTATAATAACAACGGGGACATTCATGCGCGGTCTTTTGCATGTGGGATTGCAAAATCAGAAAGGGGGAAGAATGGGTGATGCCATGTCTACCCTTAGCGACATACTAGCAGAATTAGGCTTCCGAATAGAGCGCATGAAAACGGGGACACCGTGTAGAATTAATGGTCGGACTATTGATTTTTCGAAGTGTGAGAAACAAGAAGGTGATGCGGATATACCAAAATTCTCTTTTATGTCCGATACTTTGACCAAGGGAGATAATGATATTTTTACTTTGAATCCTTGGGGAAATAAAATGTTCCACATGGAACAATTGCCATGTTGGATAACTCACACCAATCAAAAAACGCATGATGTGATTCGAGGGGGATTGGATCAATCACCGATGTACTCGGGTATTATTGAGGGTGTGGGGCCACGATATTGTCCTTCTATAGAAGACAAGGTGGTGCGTTTTGCTGATAAAGAGAGGCATCAGTTGTTTCTGGAGCCAGAAGGTCGGCAAACTCAGGAGTATTATGTGAACGGCATATCTACCAGTTTACCTTTTGAAGTGCAGTATGATTTTATTAAAACAATATCAGGTTTGGAGAATGCCCAGATTCTTAGAGCTGGTTATGCTGTAGAATATGATGCTTGTGATCCGACTCAGTTGAATAAAACTTTGGAAACTAAAAGCATAGAAGGTTTATACTTTGCAGGTCAGATTAATGGTACCAGTGGTTATGAAGAAGCGGCTGCACAGGGTTTGATGGCGGGTGCAAATGCTGCACTGAAAGTGAAAGGGGAGCAGGCCTTTATTTTGGGTAGAGAAGAAGCTTACATCGGGGTGATGATTGATGATTTGGTCACTAAAGGCACTATCGAACCCTATCGTATGTTCACTAGCAGGGCAGAATATCGCCTGCTCTTGCGTCAGGACAATGCGGATCAGCGTTTGACGCCACTTGCTGCAGAAAGAGGACTGGTGAGCCCAGAGCGAGCTCAGAGAGCAGAGGCAGTTGTTACAGCACTGCATGGAGCAAGATTGTTTATTGCAAAAAACAAAATAAATGGGGAGTCGATAGAAAAGATCCTGAGAAGACAAGATGTCACATGGCAGAGTTTGGATGAGGAGATAAAATCTCAATTGCCGCAAAGCAGCTGGGAAATGGTCGAAATTGATGCCAAATACGCGGGATACATCAAGCGTCAGGAGATGATGATCAAACGTACCCAGAAACTTGAAAATAGGGAGATTCCTAAAAACCTGGATTACAGTGAGGTGAAAGGTTTAAAAAAGGAAGCCCAGCAGAGATTGGCGGATATACAGCCAGACACCTTGGGTCAAGCTGGCAGGGTGAGTGGGATTACCCCTGCTGATATAGGAATGTTGGCTGTTTGGTTGGAAAAAAACAGCCATTAAGAAATGTAGCTCTACAATATGGAGCGTAACAATTTTTGTAATTGAGCAGCATTATTCACATTGTGGTCAGACTTTACTTCAGGTAATTTATCAGATAGAAAGCGGATGCATCCTTTTAAATTGGCGGCACGTCCCATCGTGATATCCCGGTCGGAATCTCCAATCATCCAAGATTGGTAGAGATCTATATTGAGATCTTGAGCTGCACTGAATAACATTTCAGGATCAGGTTTGGGTAAGTGAAAACAGTCTTCGCTTTCTGTGTAGGCATAAATAGCGTCAAATTTAGCGGATTGCTGAGTCAGTTTGGACTGCATTTGATCATGTATCTGATCCAAGTCTGCTTGGGACATCAAACCTTTGCCAACTCCCCGTTGGCTAGTCACTAGGACTAATAGAATGTCCTGTTTTTTTATCCAGGAGAGCAACTCAATGATGCCTGGATTGAATACAAATTGCTTCCAGTTTAAAACATAACCTTTACCGGGTGATTGATTGATGACTCCGTCACGATCAAAAAAAAGGCATCGTCTGGGTAAGGATGGGGGCTTGGGAAGAGGCATGAGAATGGAAGAATGTATTCTAAGGCTGTTGGATCAGGCCGCTGATTCGTATATCCGGGCCGAGTTTTTTCATTTGAATAGACCTAAGTTTTTTAGAAATATCATTGATTTGTACTGCCTGGGTGGAGCCTCCACCTATAATAGGGGCATAATAAAACACGATTTCATCAATCAGATCGTTTTTGAGAGCATTGGCTAATAGTTTACCTCCGGATTCAATCATTACAGATTGAATTCCTTGTTTTGCTAGTCTTTTGAGAATGAAACGCAGTGATTTTTTAGTGAAAGTCTGGGTTTTATCGCGGTATTCATCAGTAAAAACATGGCAACTTTGAGGAAAATCGCCACTTAGTGAACTAATGATGCGCGCGGGTTGTGTGTAATTGCTTCGGGCGTATTTGCCCCTTAAAGTGAGATGAGGGTTGTCATGGCGCAAAGTGGCACCACCTATAAGAATGGCATCAACTTGTGAACGTAGGCGTTGAACATCTTCGAGAGCTTGTGAACTAGTGATCCAGGGACCTTGTCCCGGGGGAAGGGTGGTGCGTGCATCAAGAGTCATGGCCGATTTGGCAATCACCCACGGTAGCCCAGTGGTGAGGCCTTTGGTAAAATAACGGATCAGATGTTGAGCTTCTTGATGGAGAATTCCATCGGTGACGGTGATGTTATTTTTCATCAAGCATTGTTTGGCACGTCCTTGATGCTGGGGGTTTGGGTCTGGACAGGCATAAACCACACGGGAAAACTGATGTCGAATGATAGCATCGGTACAAGCTCCGGTGTTACCATGACTCGAGCATGGTTCCAAAGTCACATAAAGCGTGGCTTTTTTAAATACAGAGGCAGGATATTTTTTCAGGCTATTGTGAATAGCGTTGATTTCTGCATGGGCTTCACCGGCACGGTGGTGATAGCCTTTACCAATAATGGTGCCATTTTTATCGACAATGATTGCACCAACCGGAGGGTTGGGACTGGTTAGACCTAAGCCTTTTTTCGCCTGTTTGATGGCGAGTTTCATAAAATGGATATCTTGAGTGGTCAAAATAGGACAAAAAAAAGTTTGGATTAATGAATAAACGACTTGTAATGAAAATCCGTTAGATTGAATCGATGAAAAATGAAGCTGAACAAGGCTAGTGCCTATGAAGTAATAAAACAAGGCTGTTTATTGATAGATAAATATCTAGTAACTAATTAATAATAAACATGTTGAACGTATTTTGAAAAATGGATTTATATTATCGATTTAGTAGAAAAAAATAGAGAATCATAATTTTTTAGCAGTACGTTACCTAATATAGTAAGTGAAAATAAAAAGTGTTTTACTTACAATAATAATTGCTTAGAAAAAATAAACTGGAAATAAATGTTTCAGAGAAACATGATTCTTGAAGAAATAAATGAAATTTTCTAAAAAGCAAAAACAGCAATTGTATTATGAATTGGAAAAATTCGTACGTTCAGGTTTTGGTCTTGATAAAGCTTGTGAAAGTATGGTCGCTCAACCGGCAACATCAAAAATTCAGAAGGATTTCTGTGAGGGTGTTTTAAAGGGATTAAAAAACAAAAAAACAGTGGCTCAATCTATTGAGGCGTTGCCCTTGGAAATTTCAGAATTAGAAATAAATATAATCAACGCAGGCGAACAAGCGGGATTACTGGAGAAAAGTTTTGAGCATCTTGAAAAACATTTTGGATTAGCTTTAGAAACCGAACAGAAAATAAAAAAAGCCCTGGTATATCCAATCATGTTATTGCATGCCGCTATTTTAATGGGTTTGACTACGATTTCTTTAATGGCTGCCTGGAACCCACTTGCAGAAAAAGGAGCGGGTTGGGCTAGTTTCAAAGTAGGTTTGACTATAGTAGTGATTTTGTATGCAGTTTTAGCTTTTAGTGTAACGATTTTCGTGAAATGGCTGAAAATGGCTAAACATTCCGCTGAAAAAGACCGTTTATTAGCAAAGATCCCTTTTTTAGGGAAGATGCGTAGAGATTTGGCGATGTCTCATTTTTGCGGAGTGTTTCACATGGGACTGCGTTCAGGGCAAAAAATGGACCAAGTGTACTTGAATGCCGGCAAGTCATCATCAAGCGGACAAATTTGGCAAGTTTGTCGAAATGGGGCAGAAAATTTGCGGAAAGGGGAGACTTTAGCCATCACATTGACGGAAGCAGGCAATGTTTTCCCCCAGGATTTCAAAACATCAGTTGCGAATGCTGAATTGGCGGGAGTTGTGGATGAGGAGTTTGCGCGCTGGAAGGACTATTACAGAAAGTGTGCGCTGGATTCGGTGAGCCGTTTTATCGAGTGGGTTCCGAGGCTTTTTTATTGGTTAGTACTGGTTGTAGTGGTTTTTATTGTGTTCAGAATGGCTATTTCTTATCGTGATTTATTAGAAAACTATATTAATTGGAGTGATCAGTTTTGAAATACGAAATATCCAAAAATAATTTTTTGTTTTATTCCTTTATCTATAGGAGTTTGAAGATAAAAAAGGCGTAAAAATTAACAGTATTCATTTTTACACTGGACAAATGAACAGTAATTGATATGATTTGTAAAAACCACAGAGAATCATGTCACAAGTATTAACACCCAATTCTAAAAAAAGCAGCTCGGCCTCTTCATCTAACTCAATTGCAAAAGAGTCAAATTTGTCGCAAGGTGCAATGAGTTCTTCTAAGATAACGCAAAACGGAGAACAAAAAACTCAGGTGAGTTCAAGCGCAGAGAGCAAAAAAAGTAATAACGATCTTAAGAAAATGGCAGCAAACGAAAAAAAGGCAAAAGCAGCAGTAACAGCGGAAAAAAGCAGGCTTGCAGCCGCCCGGGGTAAAAACCTGGATTTAGCTATTTCGCAAATTCAAAAAGATTATGGTGAAGGAGCTATCATGCGTTTGGGTGAACACACCCGTGTAGATGTAGATGTGATACCCACTGGTAATTTGTTGATTGATAGGGCTCTTGGTGTAGGCGGTTTTCCCCGTGGTCGTATTATTGAAGTTTATGGACCGGAATCTTCAGGTAAAACGACGCTTTGTTTGACTGCGATTGCACAAGCTCAAAAACAAGGAGGGTTGGCAGGTTTTGTTGATGTTGAACATGCTCTGGATCCTCAATATTCGAAAAGACTTGGAGTTAAGCTGGATGAATTGCTGGTTTCACAGCCAAGTTCGGGGGAAGAAGCTTTGCGTATCGTAGAAACCCTTGTGCGTTCCAATGCTTTAGATGTGATTGTTTTAGATTCGGTAGCAGCTTTAGTCACCAAACAGGAGTTGGATGGTGAAATTGGTGATACGACAGTTGGGGCCCAAGCTCGATTGATGAGTGCTGCAATGAGAAAGCTAACCTCATTAATAGCTAAAGCTAGAACTACTGTCATCTTCACTAATCAGATTCGTGAAAAAATCGGTGTGATGTTTGGTAATCCGGAAACCACACCAGGAGGTCGGGCACTCAAATTCTATAGCAGTGTTCGCTGTGATATTCGTCGCATCGGAGCAATCAAAGCTTCAGACGGTTCAATGATTGGTAATCGAACCCGGGTGAAAGTGGTTAAAAATAAAGTAGCACCGCCTTATGGTGAAGCCGAATTTGATATTATGTTTAATGAAGGTATTTCAGCGGTTGGATCGCTGTTGGATTTGGCAATTGAGCATGAAATTTTACAGAAACGTGGTTCATGGTTCAGTTATAAAGGAACTCAATTGGCACAAGGTCGCGATGCAGCAAAAGAAGCGTTAAAAGCAGATGAAATTCTTTACGCTGAAATTGAAGAGGTCGTTAAAGCTAAAATGGACGCCGCCGATTCGGAATAAAACGGATTAATTGGAAAAACAGGTGATTAGGAGGAAAATAAACCTACAATACTAACTATAAAAATGACAAATGTTACAAGTATGTATGTTCAGCAACTAAAAAGCAGAAAAAGCTTAAGATCGGCACCTGCAGAGTCACTAAAAATTGATAAACGAAGTTTGTGCTTTTTTGTCTTGGTTGCACCTCTGGCGGTGATGATGGGGTGGATGTTGGTAGCCGTGTGTTTGACCGGCACATGGACCTGGCAACTACCCTTGGCTTTGGTTTTTTCATTGTTAGGATCCATGCTGGCCCTGATCAGTACGCTTATACGAAGCTGAGAGGAGTTGTGGTTTGCTAGCTTTTAGACTAGTTGAGATGGTCAATATAGGTTATTTAACGTCCTCATTGCTAACGAAAAACATAATCGTAGATGGTATAGATAGGTGTAGCAATGCCCAATATATTATATTATTTGGCTACATGATTTACAGGCACCTCACCCAATTCTCTTGAAATCCTTTTTCTTTATAATTGTCCTCGTTGCTTGAAGTTCCCCTATTTCTTCATAAAAATGTAGTGTAGTGTGATTTGATATAAAAATCACACGCACCTTAGATCAAGGTGCTTTTACAACACTAACAGCAGTTATGAATGTACATCATCTTGAGCTATTTTATTATGTAGCAAAATATGAGGGTATCACCCAGGCGGTGAGACGGATGCCTTACGGTATTCAGCAACCGGCGGTGAGTGGTCAGATGTTGAATCTTGAACGTTCGCTGGGAACGCCTCTATTTCATCGACGGCCTTTTGTTTTAACCGCAGCAGGTGAACAATTGTATAATTATGTTTATCCTTTTTTTTCAAGGATGGAAGAAGTTCGCAGCCAGGTCTGCGGGGAGGGAACAGATCATTTACGGTTAGCGGCGCCCACTTCAGTCTTGGCGAATCATTTACCAGGGGTACTGGGGCAATTGCGCAGGGAGTTTCCTAATCTGCGATTGACTTTGCGAGAACTTCCGGCCCCTGGCGCGGAATCTGCGTTATTAAAACAAGAAGCGGATATTGCGGTTACCCTTTGCGACGAAAAAGTATCAGCAAGTGTTAGTATAGAAAAGTTGATTAAATTACCGCTAGTATTATTAGTGCAGAAAAAAAATAAAGATCTTTCCCCGAAAAGTTTTCTAGAATTAGAAAAAAAGGCTAAAAGTGGTGATTATAGAATTAAAGAGGCTTTAGTCTCCTTATTACCTGGTGAAACAGTGGCCCGTTTGTTTCAAAAGGGTTTGCAGGATCGAAATTTGATTTGGAATCCGGCGGTGGAGGTTACTACATTAGAGTTAGTTTTGTCTTATGTAGCACAAGGGTTCGGTTATGGTTTGTCGGTCGCGATGCCTCAGATGAAATTACCGCCTAACGTGATAAGCTTGCCGTTGGATAAGTTTCCTAGTTTGGAAATTGGCCTGATGCATACAGGTAAATTGCAGCCTGTGGGTGAGCGTTTTATAGAGATTGTCCGTGCTTATACCAAGCAAATGGTGAAAAATAAGGCAAAATAAGAAAGGGTGGCAAGGAAAGGGAGTTAATTGCAGAGCTTATTATGTGCGCGGTAAGGTGATGTTATTTTAAAGATTAGAAATAAAGCAAAGGTAGTAGGTACTTGATTGTTTTTTGGAAAATAGCTGTTGGTATATCCACTAATACGATAAATTAGTGGGAAAAGGTCAATCAGCGGAAATCTACTAATGTTCTTTTGCGTTGTGCAAAATGAGCGCTTTGGGTGTAGCCGATGTCACTAACGAGTTTGATAGCGGTATCAAAGTCTGCTCCGACTTCCTCGGGTCGATGAGCATCGGAGCTGATCACAATGGGAATATTAGCTTGGAAAGCGAGTTCAATAAATTCACGTGACGGATAGATTTCTTTACACGTTTTGCGTAATCCGGCGGTACTGACTTCTATCGTCATATTATTGGCGGCGATGACTTCGATTGTTGGCTCGTAAAAACGTTTGAGCTCTCCTGCTGGTCGGTGACCAAATTTTTTTACAAGATCTGGGTGGGCAAGGAAGTCAAACAGACCAGAAGCGGCACATTGTCGGTACAAGTGCCAATATTTCTCCCAAATCTCCTCTATTGAGCCATCCCATCGTTTTTCCCATTTTGGGTCGGGATCATCTACAGCCCAATCAGGTTCAAGGTAATGAACACTGCCAATAAGATAATCAAAACCTGCCTGCTGTGAGAGTTTATCAATCCAGCTTTCCTGCCCGGGGATGAAATCACACTCTAAACCTAGTCGAATAGTGAGATTATCGGAAAATTGTTGCTGGCTAGCTTGTACCAAATCAAGGTAGCGAGGAAATTCCTCGTATTCCATGCGCCAGTCATCAAATTTTTTTGCCATTGGGTTGTGGTCAGAGAAGCCAATTTCTGTTAAACCACACTTGATAGCAGCTTTTGCATAGGCATCCGGCCAGCCTTCAGCGTGTTTACACAAGGGGGTGTGCATATGGTAATCAGCAGGTGAATGGCCTATTTTTGGTAGAATCATGGTAAAAGGTAACAAGCAGCAGGAATAATCCAGACAAATAAATTTTTACTAAAGAGTAGTTTTTGCTTGCAAGATAGGTAAAAAAAGAGTGAAATACACAGTTCCAAGTGTATTATATCGCTAGGGAAAATAAAAATTTTAAAAATTTCTATGATGAAAAAAGCATTTGCCGTATTTGCAGCTATAATTTTAATGCCAAGCTTGAACGCTCATGCTTGGGTGGGTGGGCCTTGGTCGGGTAATAATGCTTCTCCGTCTGGAGATGATGGTGTGTATGAAGCGGTGGCGACTGCTACCAATGGGTCGGGTATTTATCGCTGGGGAGTTAAAAATTCAGGTGGGAGTTTAGAATTTGCCAATGGTTCACTTGGATCCTCCAATTTATGGTACTACAGGGGTATTGCTTATTTTGGTATGTGTTTTGGTACTGTGAATTCAGCTCTTGGTATTGTTTCAGTGGTAGGAAATGGTACTACAGACCTTATTAAATCGAGTACCACGGTTGATCCAGATACAGGAACTGTTATTACCGTAAGTATCGGTCTTGTAGGTCCTGACTCTTCAGCTTCTAATGGAAATATAGCTTATAGTAATTCTGCTTTTACCGCAAAAATTACCTCAAAAGCACCAGTGAAACGTTTTAAAGGAACGGGCACAGTGTCCTTTACCGGACAGCCAGACACTGAGTTGACTACAACGACATTAACTTATACTACTATACCATCAGGAACTACCGTGACAGAAACGACCAGTTCTACAGGCGGAGAGTCTGAAGACTTTCCTCAGCGAGGTAAATCAGTTAAATTTAAAGTGATTGGATCTCAAGTCTCGCAAGAGACCAATTTCTAATTTGATTAAAATACAATTTGATGACGGCCTGATGGATAAAACCGTCAGGCCGTTTTTCTTCGTAATAAGGAGAAAGGAAAGGGGTGAAAAAATCTATGTCATCAAATAAAGTCAGCTGATATGAACTCCAGGGGTTTCACATTGCTAGAGCTTTTAATGTCTATCGTGGTGATAGCCATATTGGCTGGTATTGGTATCCCTAGTTATTCTTCGTATCGAAGAAGGGCCGAGAAAGCGGTGTGTCTTTCTCAAATGCGGGTGATACATGTGGCATTGGATACTTATTTAGCTGATAATCGTCAGTGGCCACAAATTCCAGGAGACATATTTTTTTCTGATGATGAAAGTTTATTTTGGGAATGGTGGATCAAAGCTCTAGCTCCGTATGGAGCCAGCCAACAAACCTGGTTATGTCCTTCGGATAAATTACAAAGGGAGTCCAAAGATAAATACAGTGGTTCCTATATGCCTGCAAAATTTGACTCGCATCATTTCACTCCGTATCGCTGGGCAGGCCAGCCTTGGTTAATGGAGCGTGGTAAGCTTCATCCGGGCGGTGCGCATATTATGCTACCAGATGGTTCAATTCACGGCTCCGAGGATGTATTTTAGATAAACCGAAAAAGTTGCTTAATTCAGAGAGCAACTCACATCTGGTGGTGATCTTGTAGGGCGGTTACGTTGACACCTCTTTTTTGTACGGAACGGATGGCGGCGATGCTGGCTCGAGCACCGCGTAGGGTGGTCATGATGGGGATCCGGTGAGTGATCGCGCCACTGCGGATACGCACTTCGTCCTGGCGCGGAATGCGTCCACTCGGGGTGTTGATGATGAAGGCAATCTCTTCGTTCTTGATCATGTCTAGAACGTTGGGTCGTCCTTCGGATAATTTAAATAATTTATTAACCGGTATATTGGCTTGCTTGAGGGCATTAGCGGTACCAGAAGTTGAATAGATTGTAAAACCAGCTTCGGAAAATTCACGGGCGATATCGATAACACCAGCTTTATCTGAATCCTTGACACTAACAAAGATGTTGCCAGTGAGAGGTAGTGAAGCAGAGGCCGCCATTTGTGATTTGGCATAAGCAATACCAAAATCCTTATCGATGCCCATTACTTCCCCAGTAGATTTCATTTCGGGCCCAAGAACACTGTCGATGCCAGGAAATTTACTAAAGGGAAAAACGGCTTCTTTAACTGAATAATGGGGAGGATAGATCTCTTCGGTAAATCCGATCTCTTTTAAGCTTTCTCCCGCCATGACCCGGGCGGCGTATTTGGCCAAGGGGATTCCCAGTGCTTTGCTGACAAAGGGAACGGTACGTGAAGCCCGTGGATTAACTTCAATGACATAGAGTTCATTGTCTTTAACGGCGAATTGGATATTCATCAATCCGCATACTTTGAGTTCTTTTGCCAAAGCTTTGGTAGCTTGGAAGATTTTATCTTTCATCGAATCATCGATGGAGAACGGTGGAATGACACAAGCGCTGTCGCCGCTGTGAATACCCGCTTGCTCGATGTGTTCCATGATGGCTCCGATCACCGAGGTTTCGCCATCGGATATGCAATCGACGTCTATTTCGGTAGCATCTTCGAGGAAGCGATCGACCAGCACGGGACGTTCCGGGCTGGCTTCGACGGCAGTGCGCATGTAATGGCGCAGTTCTTCATCGTTGTGAACGATCATCATTGCACGTCCGCCTAAAACAAATGATGGCCTAACCAGAACAGGGTAGGATATTCTCTGAGCGACAACTACAGCTTCTTCTTCCGAGGTGGCGGTTCCAGCTTCGGCTTGTCGCAGGCCAAGTTTATCCAATAGAGCACTGAAATATTTACGATCTTCGGCCAATTCGATGCTTTCAGGTGAGGTTCCGATGATGTTGGCTCCATGCCGTTTGAGGTCGGCGGCAAGGTTGAGTGGTGTTTGTCCGCCAAATTGGACAATGATTCCCCAGCAATCTTCTTGCTCGTAAATATTGAGTACATCCTCGAGTGTGAGAGGTTCGAAATACAACTTGTCGCTGGTATCGTAGTCGGTGGAGACAGTTTCTGGGTTGGAGTTGACCATGATGGTCTCGAAACCCTGTTCCTTTAAAGCGAATGAGGCATGCACACAGCAGTAGTCAAATTCGATGCCTTGTCCGATACGGTTGGGACCACCGCCGAGGATCATTACTCGGCGTTTGTCACTCCCACGCGCTTCATTTTCATCCCCGTAGGTGGAATAATAATAGGGGGTGTAAGCTTCGAATTCTGCAGCGCAAGTATCGACGAGTCGGTAGGTGGGCACCACGCCTGCCTTTTTGCGCGCGGCTCGCACGTCATCACTGCTTTGTTGGGTCAGGTAGGCAATTTGTGGGTCTGAGTAACCTAGTTTTTTGGCTTTCTTGAAGTTGAGTGTTTCGAGAGATTTGCCTTTAAATTCATCATCAGCCAGGCAGATTTGCTGTAGGTGGCCAAGGAACCAGCGGTCAATTTTAGTGAGTTCAAATACTTCGTCAATGGTGAAGCCGGCATCAAAAGCATATCGCAGATAAAAAATACGATGTTCGTTGGG
This sequence comes from Verrucomicrobiota bacterium, assembly GCA_024277195.1. GTDB lineage: Bacteria > Verrucomicrobiota > Verrucomicrobiia > Verrucomicrobiales > DEV007 > JAADHD01. The sequence goes on from JAJRVS010000113.1 coordinate 65,078, forward strand.
GGTGGTGAGCTTGGAGGTGATGGCTTCCCGGTTCAGGTTTTTAGGATCTTTGCCGTCGGCACCAAAACCAAAACGTCCGATTTCGAGGGAGCGCAGGGCTTTTTGCATCGATTCTTTAAAAGTACGTCCAATGGCCATGGCTTCGCCGACACTTTTCATCTGGGTGGTGAGAGTGGGATCAGCATCAGGAAATTTTTCGAAGGTGAAGCGTGGCAGTTTGACTACGCAGTAGTCAATCGTGGGCTCGAAGCTAGCTGGGGTTTCACGGGTGATGTCGTTGCGTATTTCGTCCAGGGTATAACCAACAGCCAGTTTGGCGGCAATTTTAGCTATGGGGAAACCGGTTGCCTTGGAAGCGAGCGCTGATGAACGGGAGACCCGTGGGTTCATCTCGATGACGATCATACGTCCGGTGTTGGGCTCTACGGCAAATTGGATATTGGAGCCACCGGTTTCTACGCCAATCTCACGAATACAGGCAAAAGAGGCGTCGCGCATGATTTGGTACTCGCGATCGGTGAGCGTCTGGATAGGTGCTACGGTGATGGAATCGCCGGTGTGTACGCCCATCGGGTCGAGATTTTCAATCGAACAGATGACCACGCAGTTGTCATTGCAGTCGCGCATGACTTCGATTTCAAATTCTTTCCATCCTAGTAGGGATTCTTCGACAAGCACTTCGCTGACAGGGGAGAGGTCAATGCCGCGGGTGACAATTTCTTCAAACTCTTCACGGTTGTATGCGATGCCACCTCCTGCACCACCCAAGGTGTAAGCAGGCCGGATGATCATTGGGAAGTTGCCAATTTCTTTAGCAATCACATTGGCTTCGGCCATGGTGTGTGCCACTCCTGATTGTGGTAAGTCCAGACCGATTTTGAGCATGGCCTCTTTAAACAGAAGACGGTCTTCACCCTTCTCGATTGCTTCGGCATTGGCTCCGATGAGTTTTACCCCTGCTTTGTCGAGGAATCCATCTCGAACTAGATCCATCGCGGCATTGAGCGCGGTTTGGCCTCCCAAGGTGGGCAACAAGGCGTCGGGTTTTTCTACGTCGATGATCTTTTTGATCATTTCCGGGGTGATCGGCTCGATATAGGTCCGAGCTGCAAACTCGGGGTCGGTCATAATAGTGGCCGGATTGGAATTAACCAATACTACGGTGTAACCTTCTTCTTGTAGAGCTTTGCAAGCTTGTACTCCGGAATAGTCAAATTCGCAGCCTTGTCCGATGACAATGGGTCCGGATCCAATGAGAAGTATTTTTTTGATCGATTCGTCGCGTGGCATAGTGACGAAAATGAAAACCGTTCACTCGCATTACCCTGTGCTTTTGTAAAGCAGGAAGGAGTAGAGAAAAGCATTTCTTTGCCTTTGCGTAATGTATGCCAAACGCTATAACTTGTAAGCATTGAGATACAACAGCGACATAAAGCGACACGAGCATTGAATAGACGTTTAAAATGGTCAGATTAATAGAAATGACAGGGTCACTGGTGACTCGTTTTTTACGGTATCAGGGAGAAGTTGCGCTCTTGATGGTAGAAACGGCAAAAGCCTTGGTATTGGGTAAAGTTCGCTGGCGCCTGGTGGGCCAGCAGGTGGTATCTATTGGTTTTGGTTCGCAGTTGGTGGTGATCGTTACCGGAGCGTTTACCGGGGCGGTTTTTGCAGCGCAAAGTTACTTTAAGTTCAGTGAATTTGGTATGGATTCGGCGGTGGGGGCAGTGGTATCGATTTCGATGTGCCGGGAGTTGGGTCCTGTGCTGACGGGTTTGATGGTAGCTGGTCGGGTGGGAGCTTCGATGGCAGCGGAGATTGGGACGATGAAAGTGACCGAGCAGGTTGATGCCCTGCGGGCGATGGGGGTTCATCCGATTGATTACCTGGTGGTTCCACGTACGATAGCGATTATGGTGTCAATGCCCTTGTTGGTGGCTGAGGCGATTGGCTTTGGTATGGTGGCGTCGCATATTACTGTTGTATATGGTTTCAAAGTGCCGGGCTCTTGGTACATGCAACATGTGGTGGAGCATACCGAGTTGATCGATATTTCCATTGGTATGATCAAAGGTTTTGTTTTCAGTATTTTGATTGTGATGATTTCCTGTCACCAGGGTTTGGTCGCCAGCAATGGAGCGGTGGGGGTGGGCAAGGGAACAACGGCTGCTGTGGTGGTTTCTTCGTTAGCTCTTTTGGTATTTAACTTTTTTCTTACTTTGATTTTAAATTATATGTCGCCTTTGGGCCCGAGTGGATGACGATGAGTGTTCTAATTTCCAATTCTATGAATAAAGAGCAGCTTCCTGAAAAACCGTGTGCAGACAGGTTGCAGGGGAAAAACTTTTTTGAGGTGAGAGATTTGCAAAAAAGCATTGGTGATCAGGAGATTTTGCGCGGTGTAAATTTGAATATCCGCAAAGGAGAAACGATGGTGGTCATTGGGCGTAGTGGAGAGGGCAAAAGCGTGTTTTTGAAACATCTGATAGGTCTGATGACACCTAGCGCGGGCAGTATTCTAGTGGAAGGGAAAGAGTTGGTGGGTTTAAAAGAAAGGCAAATGCGTGATATACGGCGCAAGGTTGGGATTTTGTTTCAGGATGGGGCTTTGTTTGATTCGATGACGGTGGCTGAGAATGTGGCTTTTCCTTTGATCGAGCTGGGGATTAAGGATCGCGAAATTTTATTACAACGGGTCGGCGAGGCTTTGGAGAAGGTGGAATTGGTGCCACATATGGCTAAAATGCCGATCAACATCTCTGGAGGGATGCGTAAACGGGTGTCTTTGGCGAGGGCTATCATAGCGGAGCCACAGTGTATATTATATGATGAGCCGACTTCCGGTTTGGATCCAGTGGTGTCTGAAAGTATTGACCGTTTGATTCGTCGTATGCAAAAGGATTTGTGCGTGACCTCTTTGGTGGTGACGCATGACATGAACAGCGTGTTTCGTATAGCCGATCGTGTGGCGTATTTGCGCGAGGGTAAAATATATTTTTTGGGTACTCCGCAGGAATTACGCGACAGTAAGGATCGTTATGTGAGGAGTTTTGTGGAAGGCAGGCCGGTTGAGAAGGAAGACGCTTGAAATAGCACGTGCTTGCCGAGTTATCCAAGCGATGTAAATTTACAAATTAAGAATCAGATGAGTAATTCCTACGATAAAACAGCCTTACGAAAACAACGCACAGATTTATGGGTGGGTTTATTTGTGTTCATGGGTTTGGCGATCATGGGAGCCTTGGTGGTTCAATTTGGCAGGTTCAGTGATCGTTTGAGAGAAAGTTATTTTTTGTATGTGACCTACCCTGATGCCGGAAGCTTGGTTCGAGGGGCTCCGGTGCGATTGGGCGGAGCAAAGGTGGGGGTGGTGGCGGATGCTCCCCAGTTGAATGAGGATTATGCCAGTGTGCGTGTTCCCCTGGAAATTCACAGCAACAAAAAAATCCCTGCAGGTTCACGTTTTATTATCGCTTCGAGTGGCTTGATGGGAGATCTATATATCCGGGTAAAAAGTCCGGAAAAACTCACCGGTGAGTATATAAAACCCGATAGCGAAATTGATGGCGACGCAGCGACGGGTCTGGATGAAATCCAGGCGGAAGCTGGTGACTTGTCAGGTCGAGCCAAATTGATGATGGAGGATATTCGTTTGGCGGTGAAAAGTTTGGATAAAACTTTGAAGAAGATCGATGAAGGCATGTTGAGTGAAGAGAATCTGGCTAATTTTAAGGATACGCTGGCTGATTTAAAAAAGACCGGAGAGAACTTCAAAGTAGCCAGCGAAAAATTGGGTCCTTTGTTTGATAAGAGTAAAGAGGCAGTAGTTGAGGCAAAAGTTGCCTTTAAAAAAGCCGGGGAAACGTTTAATACCACCAAAGAGGTGGTCAAAAAAGCTGGTCCAGCGCTGGAAAAGCTCGATCCCACTATTTCTGAGTTGAAGGAAACCCTGGCAAAAGCCAATGCGGCGATTGATAAACTTACAGAAGGAGACGGGACCACTGCAGCGTTGATTTCAGATAAAGAATTGAAGGAAAATCTTGAGAGTTTCATTTCGAACCTCAATGAGCATGGAATTCTTCGTTATAAAAACGACAAGAAAGATAAAAATGCGACCACTAAAAAACCCACAACCGGGAGTTCACGCACGGGCTTGAAAAAATGGTTTTCCAAAAAGCCTTGATCCTCAGCTTGGTTTTTTATTGCAAAAACACAAAGGATATTCAAGCAGCGATCGATTTAGCTTGAATCCGGGGTGATTTCGGTTATCACAAACAGACCGCGATTTCAGGGAATGCCGTATATGCTGCTTGTTCCTCGAATGGGCGGGAAACAAGTATTTTACCGATCACAATCATGGATTTTATAGCCTCAAATATCTCGGAACTTAGTCCCTCGGTCACTTTGGCCATCACCAGCGAAGCAAACAAATTGAAGGCTGAAGGGGTGGATGTGTGCAGCTTTGGAGCTGGTGAACCCGACTTTGATACTCCTGATTTCATCAAAGAAGCTGCGATTCAGGCTTTGCGTGATGGCAAAACCAAATACACTCCGAGTTCCGGCATCATGGAGCTTCGCGAAGGCATTGCAGAAAAATTGCTGCTCGAAAACGATTTGGAATACAGACCCAAACAAGTGGTGGTGAATTGTGGTGCCAAACACTCCTGTTTTTTGGCGATTCAGGCCTGTTGCGAACCGGGGGATGAAGTGATCATTCCTTCTCCTTACTGGACCAGTTATCCAGAAATGGTGAAAATCGCTGGTGCAGAGCCTTATGTGGTGGAAACTAAACCAGAAAATGGTTGGAAATTGACGCCAGAAGAATTTGAAGGCGCGATCAGTGGTCGCACCAAAATGCTTATTCTTAATTCTCCTAATAACCCTACAGGTGCTGTTTATAGCCGTGAGGAACTCGAAGCACTGGCTGAAGTAGCTCTGACCGAGGATATTTTGATCCTGTCTGATGAGATTTACGAAAAACTCATCTACAACGAGAAGAAACATGTCAGTATGGCTTCGATCAGTGAGGAGATCAAAAAACTGACCATCACTGTCAATGGTTTCAGTAAAGTCTATTCGATGACGGGCTGGAGGATTGGATATATTGCCGCTCCTTATGACATCGCCAATTCGATCGCTACGATTCAGAGTCACACGACCTCGAATCCAACTTCTTTTGCTCAGTATGGTGCATTGGCAGCCCTGACGGGCAATCAAGCTTTTGTGAAGGATATGGTGGAGGAGTATGACATGCGCCGCCAGTACATGCTGAGCCGTTTACAAAAAATCAATAACATCACAGTGGTTGAGCCTGAAGGAGCCTTTTACTTTTTAGTGGGCACCGAAGCGATCGGTTTGACTTCGATGAACTTAACCGAAAAATTGCTTAGTCGTTACCAAGTGGCAGCGGTTCCTGGTGAAGCCTTTGGTTTCGAAGCTTCTTTGCGTTTGAGCTATGCAACGGGACTGGATGTGATCAAAACAGGTCTGGATCGCTTCGAAGAGTTCTGCCACGCGCATTGATCCGGAGCCTTTTCCTTGCGCGGCTATTTAGCCGCGATTTTTCATATAAAGTCCGCAAGAACAAAATTTGTTAAGGGTCTGGCCCTTAACAAGGCCCCAATTAGCGGTGGACACAAAAAAGCCGGACTGAAAAGTCCGGCTTTTTTGGTTTTGGATTGGATTGAAAATCCGGGAGTTTAGGATTTCTTCTTTTTATCTGCAGTGGGTGCATCGACTTTGTTGTCCATGACCTTATCAACCAGGCCGTAAGCACAGGCTTCTTCGGCAGTCATGTAATAATCGCGGTCAGCGTCCTTTTCCACCTGTTTGACGGTTTTGCCAGTGTGTTTGGCAATGATGTCATTGAGGCGCTTTTTGAGGCTGTACATGAACTCTACGGTGCGTTCCACGTCACTTGCGGTGCCTTGGGCGCCGCCTGAGACCTGGTGGATCATTACGTGCGAATTGGGAAGGGCGAAGCGGTTGCCTTTTGTTCCGGCACAAAGCAGAACGGAACCCATGCTGGCGGCCATGCCCATGCAATAGGTGTTCACATTGCAGGTGACAAATTGCATGGTGTCATAGATCGCGAGTCCTGCGGTGACGGATCCGCCAGGTGAGTTGATGTAGATGTTTATATCTTTGTTGGGGTCTTGCATCTGCAAGTAGAGCATCTGGGCGATGACGTAGTTTGCTAGTGGGTCGCTGATCGCTTCGCCGATGAAGATGATGCGATCTTTCATCAAGCGCGACAAGAGGTCGAACTGGATCAAGGTGCCTCCTTCTTTTTCGATCACGCTGACACCTTGAACGGTGGCGGCGCGCTGTTGCAGTTCGGCTGGGATAAGGGGGGAGATTGCAGAGGAATAGTTCATGATAGTTGAGGTGTGGAAACTGAAATAAAGTGGCTTAAAGAGTGAGTCGGAACTGGGGGGAGAAACTTACACGGTCGCTCCGTAATTAAAGCCAACGGGAAAATCAGGAATCTTCACTGGTTGCTGCTTTGGCTTCAACATCGGTGATTTTAGCATTCGCTCTGAGGAAATCAAGAGTTCTGCCGATGGTGATGCGGTGTTGGATATCTCCGAAACCATTGGAGTCACGCAGTTCGCGCACCAGTTTTTTGATTGGGCGTCCGGATTGGGCTGCCATCATGGCCACTTGCTGGCGAATGTCTTCGTCATTGGCCTCGATGTTTTCTTTTTTAGCGATTTGCTCAAGCACAAAAGTGGTTTTCACATTGGAGCGACCCTGCGTAGCAGCGGTGTCCATGATCTGTTCCTGTTGTTCCATGATCTGCTCATCGGCGATGCCATTTTGCTGGCCTTGTTGTACCATGGTATTGACCATGCGTTGGGTTTCGGTTTGCACCAGGTGTTCGGGCAGGTCAAAAGTAAGGTCTTTGGTCAAGTGAGTCAGGATCTGGTCAGTCATCGAATCGGTGCGACGAGTTTCCTTTTCGCTTTTCATGTTCTCTTCGATGAGAGTACGAATTTCCTCCAGCGTTTTACCGGGCTGGATTTTTTCGGCGAGTTCGTCATTCAACTCAGGCAGATCCTGTTGTTGGATTTTTTTGACCACCACATCGTAAACCAGTTCTTTGCCGCGTAGATCTTCAAAAGCGAAATCATCGTTGAGGGTGATTTTCACTTCTTTGTTTTCCTCGGGTTTCATGCCGACCAGTTGGGCCGTAAAACCGGGCAAAAAGCTTTCTTCGTCAATTTTAACCCAGAAACCTTCGTTTTCCGCCAGGGCGCCTACTTCAAAGTCAGCTTCAGCAAGAGGTTTGCCATCAAGAGTGGCTTTGTAGTCGACAATGGCAAAATCACCTTCAGCTACGGGGCCGTCAACTTCGTTGAATTCGGCAAAGCGTTCGCGCAGATTGTTGATGGTTTCATCCACTTCCTGGTCGCTGACAGCTACGATCTCGAGTTCAACCGGGATTTCGTTGTAATCAGGCAAGCTGAAATCCGGAGCGGTGATGAGTTGGGTTTTAAAGGTGAAAGTCTGGTCGGGGTGGAAAGTGGCGTCTTCCGTTTTTCCAAGTCCGATAACGTCGGCTTCTTCTTTTTCAGCTGCACTGCTGCAACCGTTGCGGACCAAGCGATCTCTCAGTTCTTCTTCGATTCCTTTGGCAAAGCGTTTTTCGATAATGCTGCGCGGTATTTTACCCGGACGGTAGCCAGGCACTTTGGCTTGGCTGGCAAATGAAGAGATAATCTCCTTACGCTCACTGTTAACGGTGTCCGCAGGGACTTCGATATGGGCAGCGACCTGGCAATTGGCTTGTTTTTCCAAAGTAATATTCATCGATTCAAAGCTGAAAGTGTTTTAAAAACGGGTCGGATAGTAGTGCAGGCTTGGGCTTTTTGCACCTATTTATTTACTGCGCTGTATTCCTTCTGCCATTTGGCCAATGTGGACTCAATTCCTTGGGGACCCACGGCTGCGATTATCAGGCGTTCTGGAGTGAAAAGTTCGTTAGCTACGTGACGGATTTGCTCAAGATTGACCGCTTCGAGGCGTTGTTGGGATTTTGCGGGGTCGATTAATTTTCCATAGGCCATGATGCTTTCTCCGAGCCAGGTCATTTGTGAAGAGGTGCTCTCTAGTGCGATTTGGCTTTGGCCGATGGCGTAGGACTTGGCTTCTGCCAACATCTGGGCATCTGCTAGCTTATGACGCAGGTCATTGAGGGTGCATGTGATCACTTCCAGCGCGCGCGTGAGGTGTTGCGGATCCAAAGCACAATAGATGTGGAACATACCGGCATCTTCGAAAGTGGTGACGTCGCTTTGGATGCTGTAACAGACAGCTTCTTCTTCGCGTAATTTTTGAAATAACAGCGAGCTCATGTTTTCACCCAATAAGACACTGAGCAATTTTTGTGAGTAACGGTGGTCGTCTTTGCGATCAAAGGCGTGGAATGCGATCGAAAAGTGTATTTGTTCGGTTTCTCTAGTGGCTACGGAGAAGGCGGCCGAGGACTTTTGCAAACAGGGTTTTTCTAGAACAGGCAATGTTCCCGCCGGTAAATTTGCCATTCGAGAGGCGACTGCGTCGAGGGTTTGCTGATGGGTGATGTTGCCTGCAGCGGCGATAATGCTTTGACAGCCGACGTAGTGACGGTCAAAAAAGTGTTTTAATTCGCTTTGGCCAAGGGCGCTGATACTTTTGGTGGTTCCGGTGATGGGTCTGCCAAGGGGATTTTGCTCTCCCCAGGCAGCGGCGCTGAGCAAATCATCGAGATACTGGGAAGGCTGGTCAAAAACCATGGCGATCTCTTCTTTGATCACGGATCTTTCGTTATCGATGTCAGCGGGTTTCAGCGCGGGGTGTTGATACATGTCCGCAATGACATCGGCCATCGATTCGAATAATTCGGCGGGACCACGGGCGTAATAGCAGGTGTGGTCTTCGCTGGTATAAGCGTCGAGGCTACCTCCGGCACCCTCGACTTCCCGTGCGATGGCGCTGGCCGAACGGGTTTGGGTTCCTTTGAAGAGCAGGTGTTCGACAAAGTGAGCCGCGCCATGTTCGCTAGCGCTTTCATGACGACTGCCGACAGCGGCCCAAAAACCCAGCGAGGCGCTCGCCATGTGGGGCATTTCAGCGGTGGCGATTCGCAAGCCGTTAGGCAATTCGCTGATTTGATAAACGACGTTTGCTGATATCTGCAAACGCTGGCAGGGATAGTCGGCGGAAAGTGTGTCGCTGGATGTTGCGGAAGATGAACTCATGGTCTGGATCGGTTTTTGATCAGTGCCTCTGCCAGTGGCAGGTCATCAGCCAAGGTGATTTTGGGATTGGCGGATTCATTTTCAATCAGATGAATAGCCTGTGATGGATCAAAGCGTTGCACGGCTGACACCTCGTCTGTAACGATCACAGAATCATGTGTAGCGGCGAGACTGGCCTGGGCAATCAAGTTTGCGGCAAAAGCCTGGGGGGTCTCCATGCGCCAGAGGTTTTCCCGTTCTACACTGGCTGTGACGATAGCGGATTCATCCGTGCGTTTGAGAGTATCACTCACCCGTTGGGCCAAGCTGGCAGCACCATACTTCTCTGCGGCGATGATGCATTGGCAGATCGCTTCATCCTTGATCAATGGACGCGCTCCATCATGAACAAGAATGGTTTCAGCGCCGCCGATTTTTTTCAGCGCCGTTTGAATTCCATTTGATACAGATTCGCAGCGCTCGGCACCTCCTTTAACCACGGTATTAAGCTTATTAATACCGTGCTGCTCAGCAAGTGTACGAAACTCCTCTGTGCGGGAGTCAGTAGCGACCACTATGATATGATCCACTTTTTGGCAGTTTTGGAAAGCCAAGAGGGAATGTGCTAAAAGAGGAAGTCCGGCCAGCGGGGCGGTTAGTTTGTCAAAACCCATGCGGCGACTGCTACCTGCAGCTACAATGATCGCCACCGTGCTCATTTGAAAAATTTAGGAAAGGCGCTGCATCACTCCCTGGGAGAGAGATTTGTTGTCAGCTCGGCCGGCGATTTTTTCCTGTAAGACTTTCATCACGGCTCCCATGTCCTTACGGGAAGTGGCGCCGATCTCAGCGATCGAGGCATCGATCATGGCATTCACTTCTTCTTCAGCCAGAGTTGCGGGAAGATAGTTTTCGAGCACGGCAATTTCTGCACTTTCTTTTTCCACCAGCTCATCACGCCCACCCTTTTTGTATTCTTCGACGGAGTCCTGACGCTGTTTGATTTGTTTGCGGATTACTGCCAGAGCTTCGACTTCGTCCAACTCGGCATCTGCCCCGCCTTTTTCAATAGCGGCGTATTTGATCGCTGATTTCAAAGCTCTCAATACCATCAAGGCATTCGAGTCCTTGGCTCGCATGGCGTTTTTCAGGTCTTCACTGATTTGTTGGTTCAAAGCACTCATAAGATTAATTTAGTGGTTAATTTTTATAACTCAAGCTCAGTCCGCTTTGACTGCGGAGACGATCGCTGCAACAGTGAGGCCTAGTTTTTCCATCACCTGGGCTGCTGGAGCGCTGATTCCAAAACGGTCGATGCCGACCACTTTGCCGGCGGTTCCTACGTATTTATACCACAGCCCGCTGACGCCGGCTTCGATCGCAACACGTTGAGTGCAAGATGCTGGCAAGACAGATTCGCGGTAGTCGTCCGGCATGCGGTCGAAACGCTCCATGCAAGGCATGGATACGACGCGGGCCCCACCGCCGAGTTGTTCGGCGGCTTGGATGGCCAGTTCGACTTCGCTGCCGGTGGCAATGATGATGGTTTCGAGCTCAGTGCTTTCCTGACGTGCAATGTAAGCGCCACGGCGCACTCCGTTGCGGCGTTCGCTTACGGAAATCTCATTCAGCGTGCGGACTTTTTGTCGGGTGAGAAATAGCGCGGTAGGTCCGTCGGTGCGTTGCAGCGCCATGGCAAATGCGCCTGCGGTTTCTTCCGGGTCAGCGGGACGGATGACGTCGAGGCCGGGGATGACCCGCAGGCCACTGACGGTTTCCACTGGTTGGTGAGTGGGTCCGTCTTCTCCTACACCGACTGAGTCGTGAGTGAGGATGTAGATGACGGGTAGATTAGCGAGCGCTGCAATCCGGATCGAGGGGCGCAGGTAGTCGGCAAAAACGGCAAAGGTAGCTCCGGAGGGTCGGAACAATCCGTCGTAAGCCATGCCGTTGCAGATGGCACCCATCGCATGCTCGCGGATTCCGAACCAGATATTGCGTCCCGAGTAGTCGTCGCGGCCGAAGTCGCCAGCTTCTTTAATGTAGTTTTTGGTTGAACCGTAAAGGTCAGCACTGCCGGTGACAAGATTGGGCACCATTTTGGCAAGTGATTGCATCACGACTCCACCGGCTCCGCGAGTGGCATCCGTGTAGTCCTGGTCAAACTCCGGGATCTGCTGATCAAGGTCGGTAGGTATCGAGTTGGCCAGGGCTTGAGTCAGGCTTTCCGCGAGCTCAGGGTTGCTCTCGCTCCAGTTAGTGAAGAGTGATTCCCATTCAGCGTAGCTGTTGGTCTGGCTTTCCTGGCGTTGGGCAAAAAATGCTTTTACTCCATCAGACACATAAAATAACTGATCGGCGGGCAGTCCAAGACCAGCACGAGCGCTATCTGCGTAGTTGGCGCCGCCTTCACCATGTCCGGCAGCCGTGCCTGCGACTTCGGGGATGCCGCGTCCGATTTCTGTTTTGATTTCGATCAGTTTGGGTTTGCCGTTGTTATCGTTTTTGGCTTTAGCGAATGCCTGGGCAAAAGCTTCCATGTCGTGGCCGTCAATGGTCACCACGTCCCAGCCATAGGCGTCAAAACGTTTAGCCGTAACCTCGCTTTGTGAACGATCTGCCATGGCGTCGAGAGTGACGTCGTTTGAATCATAGATCAAAACCAGGTTGTCTAGGCCAATGTGGCCGGCGTAAGAAGCGGCTTCAGCTGAGATGCCTTCCTGCAAACAACCGTCACCCGCCAATACCACGATATGGTAATCGAGGATGGTGTGTTCATCGGTATTGAACTTGGCCGCTGCCATTTTGGCAGAGACTGCGTAACCGACAGCATTGCCGATGCCCTGACCGAGCGGTCCGGTGGTGGCTTCGACACCTGGAGTTTCATTAAACTCAGGATGGCCAGGGGTTTTGCTGCCCATTTGGCGAAAATTTTTCACTTCATCCAGTGACAAATCGTAACCGGCGAGGTGCAACCAGGAGTAAAGGAACATGCTGCCATGGCCGGCGGAGAGAATGAAGCGGTCGCGATTGACCCATTTGGGAACCGAAGGATTGAATTGCAGTGCCTGGCCGAATAGCACCGCTCCGACATCCGCAGCTCCTAAAGGCAGACCAAGGTGACCTGAGCTGCATGCGTGTATGGCGTCGATAGCGAGCCCTCGTGCAGTGGCTGCTGATTCTGCTAAAATTTTCTGATTATCGATCATCGTATGGTGCGTTGAAGTTTTGAATCCGGCGCTGGTGATAAATGCGGCCGTAACCCGAGCGCTGCACCGATAAAAGAAAGCGTGTCATCTTTCAAGGGAAAGTGCCCCTGCGCGGGCTCTTAATCATGAAATTGAGTGAAAAAACATCGTTCATTGAGTCAAATGGCGCATTTGCTTGAAATTCTAAGGTGACAGCGGCGAAAAAGTCAGCATCATACCAGCCCTGTTCCTTCATTGGCAATAAATTGGAAAACCGATGGTATTATGTGGGCAGCAAGGGAAAAATCATAACTTCGTCGCGTATGTCAGATAACACTGCAGCAAGAAAATTGAAAATCGGGCTTCCCAAGGGAAGCCTGCAAGAGCCCACACTCGAATTATTCGATAAAGCCGGGTATCAAATCAGTGGGGCTTCGCGTTCGTACCGCCCGATGATTGATGATCCGGAGATCGAGATCCGCCTGCTTCGCGCCCAGGAAATCGGGCGTTATGTGGATCACGGCTTTTTGGACTGTGGTATCACCGGCCGGGATTGGGTGGCGGAAAATCAAGCAGAGGTAGAAGTGTTGTGTGATTTGCAGTATTCGCGAGCGACGTCCAACCCGACGCGTTGGGTATTGGCGGTTCCGGAGGATTCTCCTTATAAAAGTGTCAAAGATTTGCAGGGCAAACGCATTGCCACGGAAGCGACAGGCCTGGTAGAGCGTTATCTGGAAGAGCATGGAGTGGAAGCGGAGGTGGAGTTTTCCTGGGGCGCCACGGAAGTGAAAGTTCCCGAATTGGTCGACGCTATCGTAGACATTACCGAGACCGGTTCTTCCCTGAGAGCCAACAATTTGCGCATCATGGACACCCTGATGGAGTCTTACCCGCAGTTTATTTCCAATACAGAAAGTTTTAAGGACAAATGGAAGCAGGAGAAGATGAAACGCCTCGCGCTTTTGCTGGAAGCAGCTTTGTTGGCGCGGGATATGGTGGGTTTGAAGCTCAATCTGCCCGAAAACAAGTTGCAAAAGCTAATAGAAACTCTACCGTCGCTGCGTCAGCCAACGGTATCGCACTTGACGCAGGATGGATGGGTCGCTGTAGAAACAGTGATTTCTGAAAAAACTGTGCGTGATATCATTCCTGAATTAAAGGAACTGGGGGCAGAGGGGATTATAGAATATACTCTCAACAAAGTAGTCAATTAAAGGCTATCAAGGTGCCGTCAGTGCTTTTCTCTCGGCAGCGAGAGGAAATTAGCAGGAAGGCCGGACAACTTAAACACGAAACATAAGATATGGGTTCGCTCAAAAAAAGACGTAAAACTAAGATCAACAAGCACAAGAGGCGGAAGTTGAGCAAACGCAATCGCCATAAGAAGCGTTTGCGTTACAAGTCCTAGGGGCTAAGCTTTTGCTATGAACCCTGCTAAGACCAACGATCAATCTATCAAGATCAATCGTTGGCAGGCTTTTAAAAGCGTAGGGTTTTTGATCAATCATAAATTTGGTGGAGCCTTCACAGGCTTCGCAATTTTTTGTGCCTGCGTCACTCCTTTGAGTGCAGCCAAGCCATTGGGTAGCTCGGCGCAAAAAGGCGATGGCTTGGATGATCGTGCCGAGGTCTATGTGGATCGGTTTTTCCCACCCAACCCCCGTTTGTCCCTGCTTGGAGCGGGACAGTTACGAGCGGACGCCTTGGCGCATTATTCTAGGGCGCTTGCTTTTGAGAAGGAGAAAAATTTCGATGCAGCTCTGAAAGCTTATAACGAGGTTTTGCGTCTGACACCGGCTAATGTGGCATTGGCACGAAAGGTGGCCTATCTGCAGGCATCCGGTGGTCGTTTGAAAGAAGCGCGGGAGATATTAGAAAAATCCCTGCAGCTCAATCCGCAGGCGGCACAAGCGTATTTATCTTATTCCGAGTTTTTGCTCACTTATTATGCAGATTCTGCCGAGGATAGAAAAAAGGCCATGCTGCTGGCGGAAGATGCAGAGCAGAAATTTGCGGATGATGCGGCGGTTTACGATCACGTGATCCGCTTGTATTTAGTCAGTCGGCAAACGGATAAAGCCAAAGCTGCGATTGACCGGGCATTAAAACAAGAGTCAGCAGATCCTGATTTCTGGCTGAAAATAGCGATGGTCGCGCAACGTGTCTGGCCGTTGACTACCAGTGCCGGACAAAAACCGATATTATTGAATGGTATTTATCAGAAAGTTTTGGATCATTCCAAGGATCAGCTGGAACCACAGGTAGCGGTTGCAGGTTTTTATAGCTCATCTCATCAAGCTCAGAAAGCGCGGGAGCTGTATGAGAAAATTATCCTTGAACACCCCGAACGGCTCGATCTTCGCAAAAAACTTGCTTCGGTTTATCAGGTGCTAGGCCAGCAGGAGAAAGTGATAGAGATATTACGTGATGTGGTGCAAATCGATCCTCGTGACGCGCAGACCAACCGATTACTGGCGGAAGTGTATCGTGCTCGTAAGGATCCGGTGAATGCGGCGCATTTTTTGCAGCAAGCTTTGAAGATAAGCAAAGGCAGCGAGTCGGAGTACATGGATCTGGCCCAGCTTTTGCTCTCTGCGAGAAAGCCGGAAGAAGCGGTGCCGGTTCTGGAGCGTGCCGCCTATTATTATCCGGAAGAACCGTTTGTAGCATTTTTACTGGCGGTCGCACGTTCGCGTGCCGAGCAATATGAAGATTCACTATCTGCTTTCGAGCGAGCGATATTGTTAGGCAAAGAAACCCGACCAGGCCTGTTGAATGAACAATTCTATTTTCAGTATGGAGCTGCTGCAGAACGCGCAGGCAAGCTTGAGCAAGCGGCGACCTTGTTTCGCAAATCAATGAGTATTTTGGCGAAAAGCGGAGCTGAGGATGAAGAGAGTAAAGTTTTTGCGGCACAACTTTATAACTACCTGGGTTATATGTGGTTGGAAAATGACATGCATATTGATGAAGCGGGGGAGTTGATCAAAACAGCATTTG
Source organism: Verrucomicrobiota bacterium (assembly GCA_024277195.1). GTDB lineage: Bacteria > Verrucomicrobiota > Verrucomicrobiia > Verrucomicrobiales > DEV007 > JAADHD01. The sequence goes on from JAJRVS010000113.1 coordinate 80,487, forward strand.
ATTTGACTCCCGAATCGGGTGCGATTCGAGACAGTCTCGGTTGGTTTTATTTTAAGAAAAAACGATTCAAAGAAGCCCGGCTTGAGTTGAACAAAGCAATGGAGTTGATGCAAGAACCTGATCCTACGGTATTTGATCACTTGGCGCGGACCTATTTTCAATTAGGCATGAAAGAAGAAGCCTTGCAGTACATGCGCAAGGCGCTCGATTTGGATTCTGCTAATAAGGAATTTGTGGATCGCCTGCGTAAGTTTGAAACACAAGAGCCCCCCGTTTCACAGACGATCCCAAAACCTTCAGATCCAGTGAAAAAGAAACCTCTGCCGCACGCAGTGGATAAGGAAAAAGGGGAAAAGGCCGCTTGAGTATCGGTATGAGATTCTGATAGGATTCCTTCAGTGGATCTTGTAGAAGAGAATCGCTGGATTTTGTGATTTCCTGTCTGTATAATAACTCATAAAACAAACCGATGGTTGCATGAAACAGTATTTGTTTGGTGTGACCTTAGTGAAGCTCGTTTCACTAATATATAAATAATACAAAATCTCCCGATGAAAATTTCTTCTACAACCAATGCTATAAGAAGCACGTTTTTTGTGCTGTGTGTATTACTGGGCAGTGTGATAGCCGATGATCAGCAATTGGCACAATCCTGGACTGGTGCGATTTACGGTGCGACATTCGCGTTATCTGTATTATTGCTCGATTTCATTTTGCGGAATTTCACCATTAGGGGGTTTTCGGCAGGCACTTTTGGTTTGTTGGTGGGCATGGTTTGCGCACAGTTGATCGTATGGACGAGGGTGTTTGAGGGCCCGTGGATGGATAGATTTGCTTTAGGCAGTCACATATTTGGCCTAGGGCTTTTTATCGGTTTTGGTTATTTGGGCATGATGTTGGCTTTGCGCACCAAGCGAGACGAGTTTTCCCTGATCATTCCCTACGTGCGTTTTCGTCAGGATTCGGTGCATGACGAATCGATGTTGGTGGATACCAACGTGATTATAGACGGCCGTTTGTTGAAATTATGCGCGACGGGCTTTTTGAGTGGCTCATTGATTGTGCCGCAGTTTGTTTTGGATGAATTACAGGCTTTGTGCGATTCAGCGGATGAGGCCAAAAGGGGACGCGGCAAACGTGGTTTGGATTGTTTGCGCCAGATGCAGGATGCTCCCGAATTGGAGGTCATCATCAATGATGATCTGGTATCAACGAAGGATGAAGTGGATAGCAAGCTGGTTGAATTAGCTCAAAAGCTAGGGGCTCGTCTTTTGACCAATGACAGTGGTCTGGCAAAAGTGGCGCGCTTGCAGAAAGTGAATGTTTTATTGCTCAGTGAGCTGGCTCTGGCGATGCGACCTGTGGTTGCACCTGGTGATGAAGTGGAGCTTAACTTGGTGAAAGAAGGCCGTGATGAGCACCAAGCCGTTGGTTATTTGCCGGACGGTACTATGATCGTGGTCAATCGCGCAGTGGCTTTGATTGGCTCGTTGCAGTGGGTGGTGGTTGCAGGAGCGGTGCAAACCAGCGCCGGGCGTTTGATTTTCGCCGAGCTCAAGGAAAACGACTAAAAGTAATATACTTCTAGACGGTGACCTGGTGAAATTGAAGGGGGGGTGGGGGAACCTGCCGCCTGGAACCAGGGGCAGGTTATAGGTGTTATCCGTTATTCTCGATTGAGATGTACGGATGCTGCGCGATCAATCCTGTTGATCGGCGTCTGCTATGTTTTGCAGGGCGTTGATGAAGTCTTCCAGCACTTCACAAGGCACCATAATGGTGTCTCTGCGTCCGCGCACATCTTCTGTGATCTTCACAAAGCTGCCGCGGTCATTTTCTTTCAGGTCGAGAAAGAAAATTTTGCGATCCGAAAATATTTTTTCGGAATGCGTGGGTTCATCATCACGTCTGCGATTATCTTGTCTTTGATCTTCTTCGTATTCAATCATGGATCTACGTACCTCTCTTCTCTGTTTATAGTTAAACGTCAGCCGAAAATAAATTTCGGTAGCGTGTGTTTTTCCTTCCTCCTTCTCCGGAGATCAACGCTGCATGCTTGTTTTGAAACACTTAGCGCCACCCAAACCGGCCTGGTGCGGGCAATAGAGTCTATAAGACTTTGCCACACCGTTCCTTATGGGCGCGGTAAAAAAGCACGGATTTATCTAAAGTCCAACAGCTTTACGAACACGATGCAAGGTTTCTTGCGCAATCAAGCGGGCTTGTTTGGCCCCATTTTGCAGCACATCCTCGACAAAATCGGGATCTTGCTCGAGTTTTGCGCGTTTGACCCGTAGGGGAGCGAAGTGTTCGAGCAGTTTTTCCAGCAGTTGTTTTTTGAAGTGGCCATAGCCTTCACCACCGCGGCGGAAGGCGTCTTCCATCTCCTGCACTTCATCTGCGGACGCGATCAATTTGTAGAGCATGACGATGTAGGAGTCATCGGGGTCTTTTGGATCCTCCACTGGGATGGAATCCGTGGTGATGCGCATGATTTTTTTCTTGAGCGCTTTTTCGTCTTCGAACAGAGCAATGGTATTATCGTAGCTTTTGCTCATTTTGCGCCCATCGAGGCCGGGAACGGCTGCCAGATCCTTACGAATACGTGGTTCGGGTATTTTTAGCAACGGCTCGCCTTCGCCGTAACGGTCATTAAATTTTTGGGCGATGTCACGGGTGACTTCGATATGCTGTTTTTGATCTTTGCCGACCGGAACAAGGTCACTGTTGTAGATCAAAATGTCGGATGCCATCAGAACCGGGTAAGCAAACAGACCGTGGGAGGGGGAAACGCCCTGGGCGATTTTGTCTTTGTAGGAATGACAGCGCTCGAGCAGGCCCATCGGGGTCAGGGTGCTGAGAATCCAGGTCAATTCGGTGACTTCCGGTACGTCGGATTGACGAAAAAAAACAGCTTTTTCAGGATCGAGACCACAAGCGAGGAAATCGATAGCCACATCGCGCACATTGTCACGCAATTGGCTGGGATCGTGGATCGAGGTCAGCGAGTGATAGTCCGCTATGAAATAATAGGCTTCCCCTTCGTCTTGAAGCCGGATGGCGGGTTCCATCATGCCAAAATAATTGCCAAGATGAAGACGCCCTGATGGTTGGATGCCAGATAGAATACGCATGAATGGCTTGACTGTCTTTTCGGCAGAGGCAGATGTCAAGGCTACATAGGTACCAGTCCTTGGAAACAAAGAAATAATTATCGACGGTTAGTCTTTGGATGTGAAAAAAGCAGGGATGCTCAGACAACCCCGAATTGAATGCGAAGGCACCGTTTATCATGTCATGAGCCGCAGCAACGCAGGTCAGAAGATCTGTTTTGCCCGACAGGGCTATGGGCTTTTTCTTGAAACTCATGACCAAGCCTGCCGGAGGTCAAGATGGTGGACTCATGCTTACGTGCTTATGCCAAACCAATACCATTTGTTATTGGAAACCCCTGATGAAAATCTTGTGGATGGAACGCGTTGGTTGCAGGGCACATTCACAGCGCGTACAAACGGGCGCTGTAAACGACGGGGCATTTTCTGCAAGGGTGTTATGATGCATTGATGATCGATGGCGAGAACAGTGCTGGGTTATATTTTCGGACTGTCGCTGATTATAATCCAACGCAACCCTGCCCGGGGGGGTTGTTGCGATACGAGGGGGATCAGAAAGGGCGTGAAGATCGGCGCAGGGGGCCGCTGTGGCATTATCGTTGGAGTAGTTATGCGCGTTACCGGGCATGGAAAAAATCGCCCCGTGTGGTTAGTCACTGATAAGGTGTTCGGGGAGCATGGGCTTGGTGATGAGAGCCGGGGCAGAAGGTCAGTTAGGAAAACTATGAGAAATGAAACAACATAGGAAAATGAGCAGTAATCTTAATGGAATCCTCGATTTCAAGGATCCCTATCATGATTACTTGGTAAACAGTTTTGCTTTCGCCAGTGTTTACTTTTATACTCTCAATCCTAAACCTTTTCCATATTCCAGCATGATCATGTTTTCAAATATCGGCATCAAAAAGAAAATTTCTAACCGAGTGCCATTTGGGCTCTTAGCAGCAGCGTCCTTATTTGTATCTTGTTCAGAAAAGGAAAAAGCACCTGGCGTCGAAACTTCGGCAGAAACTCAAGTGGAATCCCCAATAGAGCCTGTAAAAAAGTCTTTAGAAATCGCCGAGATCTCTAATATGACTTTTGTTTTGCGGAATAATATCGGCGAGCCTGTGCTGACTCTTGAGGTGGACGACAAGGCATCAGGTGGCAGTAAATTAGATTTGACCATTGAAGGGAAGAAGACATCGCTCAACGTGAAAAGCTTCAAATCAGCAGATAAAGCTACATGGGTGAATCGTAGGCTAGCGGATTTTGTGCCTTTTAAAGCTCAACAATTTTATCGGAACTTTGACGATGACGCCACTGCAGTGATCAATTCACTAGGGATAGGGCTTAATGTCGGTCAGTCATGGGAGGGAATGCTCCCTAAGCATTTCATGCCAGGAGCTTACAGAAACGTATACACTACCCGCGAGTTATTCAGGCGGATAAAAAAAGCGGGCTTTGACCATGTGCGCATCCCTGTGAACTTCTCAAATCATACAGCCATCGTAGCCCCGTGGACTATTGATTCAGATTATCTTGATAGATATTTTGCTAATGTGGATGAAGCCTTAGCGGAAGGACTGCTTGTTATTGTGGATAACCACCACCACACGGGCTATCTTAACAAGCTAAACGCTAAAAATCGCCGTGGTGGCAAGTTGCCTCGCGAAGAGCAAAAGGCTCGTCAAGCGGCAATGGTTGCTCATGTAGCTAAAAGACTCAATGACTACCCATTTGAGAAAGTATTATTTGAGCTGGAGAATGAGCCTAATGGAACCTTCAATAAGGATTGGAATACTTATTGGCCAGGCATGTTGAAAGGCTGCAGAGCAGTGAACGCCAAGACGATATTCCTTATTGGTGGCACGCATTACAATAGCCCCTATAAGTTGGAAGCTATGCCCGAGATAATCGACCGTAGAACTGCTTTGATAGCACATGTCTATGAGCCGCATTCTTTCACGCACAACAATAAGCGAGGGGGAGCTCCTGTTTTATGGACTCCGGAAGCTAAAGAGGAAATGGAGAAAGCCTTTGATATAGTCGCGGCGCAAGTAGCTCTACGCGGAAAGCCCTGTGTTATCAGTGAAATTGGGGCGGGTGGCATCGTCAGTAACCATCACAGAAATATGTATGCCAGAGATGCCGCCAATGCCTGCATGAGTCGTGGACTGCCGCTTAGTTATTGGAACGCATATGGGGACTTTGGTATATTTCGCCCATCAGGGGACTTTGGCAAAGGTATCTCGGAGGCAATTACGGGTCGTGATAAGGCCAGTGATTACGCAATTCCACAAACCCCAGGTAGTAATGCGATTGCTTTGAGTAAGTGTCTCTTCGGGGCATACACTGATCCACTAGTTAGTGTTACACCTGCTACAATTTCTTTTAATGAAACCCCTGAGTTGCAGTTCACAGACACGACAATCACAATCATGTCTGACCCTGTGAAGAATGCGCTGGTTCTGCCGTATGTATTGATGAAAGGAGGTAGATCTGATGCGCCTCGTGATGGCCGTAAGTTTAGCGTAACCATGGTCTCAACGAACAAAAAAACGACGTTTAAGTTGAGTTTAACTGATATGCAGGCTCTTGTAAATATTCAAGGTTATATACCCTTTCCTAAAGGTGCCAGTAAAACATCGAACCCGAAGTGGGGTGACCACCATTCAGGCACTTATGAGTATGAGTGCTACAGTAAGCCTGAGGCCAAGAGTTACTTGAAATATACAGCTCCTTTAGGATTTGTCTTTGGGGCTGCGAATGTTAAGCGCGGCGATGTTATCACTTTTAAAATCGAGTGGTTAGATTAGTGGCGTTGAGCGAGGCAGTGATGCTGGGCATTTAGCTGAGGGGTTTTTCGCCTTTATTTGGTGTGTGTGTGGTGCGCCGCCGGGATAGCGCTTCCGCCGGTTTTTTTAGAATTGGATGATTGGAAGTTTTTCATAGGAATCGAACTAACTAAAAAGCTTGTCGCCGCAGGTAGTCGAATAAAAGATACGGCCTCCGGACTGGCAGAGTTTCCGAGTGGCTCGTGCCTCGCCATTGCGCCACCCCGCACGTCGTCCCGCCCCGCGCTCCAAACCCTGCCAGCCATCCGGTTTTCGTAAGAAAGAAGCTGTTGCGTGACAAATTAATATCGGGTTGAGTGCCATAATTGACGTCGGTGGATTTTTAGAAGATTACCACACTGACATTGGGTAAAGTGACCGCTGCTGCCGTAAGTGCGCTATAGTTATTTCTTGATTTACAATGGCTATGATATTTTTTCTATACAACTCAAATAATTTTTATAATAAGATAAAATAAAGTTGGGCATTTTTTTTGATAACTTGGAGCTGTTTTTTATGATGGAGAGGGGCGTACCCACTACTGTGAACACGCCTCGTTTCATTACGACGTATCTGTCGCTTTCAAAGATGTTCACGGCTTGGTGTTGGGGAATTCGAGTAAGGCTTTTAAATCCAGGGCGCAAATGAATTTTTTTGCATCTGGTTTTTACGATGGAAGGGTGTGTTCACTTCTTGGTTTTTGATTGAAGTGATTCCTTGCAGGATTTTGTGGAGCGGTCTAATCTCATCTAATGGCGGGAAAGAAAAAAGAGAAGGGCATGACACCGATGATGCAGCAGTATCATTCGATGCGCAACGGTCTGCCAAAAGATGTTTTGTTGCTCTACCGCCTGGGTGATTTTTATGAAATGTTTTTTGACGATGCGGTGCAGGCGGCTCCGATTCTGGGAGTGGCCCTGACTCGGCGCAATGCGATACCGATGTGCGGCGTGCCGCATCACGCGGCGCAGGGTTATATCGCCAAGCTGGTGAAAGCGGGGAGGCGGGTGGCGATTGCCGAGCAAATCAGTGAACCGCAACCAGGCAAAATCGTCCAGCGGGAAATCGCGCAGATTATCTCTGCGGGCACTATAGATGATTTTAATTTATTGGAGTCGACCCAGTCGAATTATCTCGCTGCGGCCTGCAAGGTGTCGGGGCGCTGGGGTTTGGCTTTTGTGGATCTCAGTACGGGGGATTTCAGAGTGATGGAATTCTCGCAGCGGGACGGCTTGGTGGATGAGCTCGCCCGTATTCGTCCGGCAGAGTTGTTGTTCAGCGATGAACAGGCGGAGGACTTTGATACTTTGAATCAAGCGATTGAATATGACGCCTACGCTTTTTTACCGGATCAGGCGGAGTTTTTGTTGAAGGAGCACTTTAAGGTTCAATCACTGGAGGGGTTTGGTTGTGCGAATTTGAATGCTGCGGTGGGCGCGGCAGGGGCGGTGCTGCATTATTTACAGACCCAGATGCGGCGTAAGGTGGATCACATTCGTCGATTGCAGGTTTGCGATAGTGAAAATTACGTGCTTATCGATGCGTCGAGTCAGCGTAATTTGGATTTGATCAATAGCGCTTCAGGCGGCCAGAAACATTCTCTGCTAGGAGCATTGGATCGCACCTCGACGCCGATGGGGGCGCGTAAATTACGTGATTGGCTTTTACATCCTTTGCGGGATTATGATCAATTGGTGGCGCGGCAGGATTTGATTGCACAGTTTTTGCAGCAGTCGTTTTTGTTGAGTCAAATTCAGGACGCGTTGAAAGAGGTGCGGGATATTGAACGCACCATCAGCCGCTTGAGCCAGGGCTCGGGCAATGCACGCGATCTTAAGGCGTTGGCGGTGTCTTTGGCAAAAATCCCCGATGTGAAGAGTCATTTGACCGCACTTGAAAACGAGGAAGACCCCGGCTTGGGAGGTCGTTTGCGTGCACGCTTACGGGATTTTGGCGACTTGGTTGATCTATTGGAAAAGGCGATTGTGGACGAACCGCCGCCGGCTTTGAAGGACGGGGGGATTTTTCGCGATGGTTACAGCCAAATGATCGACGAAATTCGTAGCGCATCCACCGAGGGCAAACAATGGGTGGCCAAGTTGCAGCAGGATGAAATCGAGCGCACCGGCGTTAAATCCTTGAAGGTCAAATTCAATGCAGTTTTTGGTTATTTTATCGAAATCACTAAATCAAACCTTGCTGCGGTGCCGGATGATTATATCCGCAAGCAGACGATGGCGAATGCTGAGCGATACATCACTCCGGAGTTGAAGGAGGTGGAGAATAAGATCCTTGGCGCAGATGAGAGGCTCAGAGCCTTGGAGTATGAGGAGTTTCTTAATCTAAGAGAGACGGTGCTTGAGTATTTGGAAGATATCCAGGACACCGCTGCGGCTTTGGCCGAAGTTGATACTCTTGCAGGTCTAGCGGAAACGGCGCAGCTTTATAATTATTGTCGACCGCTGTTGAACGAGTCACGTAATCTTTATATCAAGGAGGGGCGTCATCCGGTGTTGGATCAAAATATCGCCGAGGAAAAATTTGTCCCTAATGATACGGCGATGGAGCCTGAGAAAAATCGGCTGATTTTACTTACTGGTCCGAATATGGCGGGTAAATCAACTTATATTCGTCAGGTGGCGTTGATCACATTGATGGCCCAGATTGGCAGTTATGTGCCGGCGGAAAGTGCCGAGATTGGTTTGGTTGATCGTATCTATACACGGGTGGGTGCAAGTGATGATTTGGCCAAGGGGCAATCGACTTTCATGGTTGAGATGACAGAAACGGCGGTGATTGTGAATACAGCTACGGAGAAAAGTCTGGTGATTCTGGATGAGATAGGTCGTGGTACGGCGACTTTTGACGGTTTGTCGATTGCTTGGAGTGTGGCCGAACATTTGCATGATGAGATCGGCGCACGCGCTTTATTTGCTACTCATTATCACGAGTTGACCGAGCTTTCCCAGAGTCGGGTGGGGGTGCAAAATTACAATGTGGCGGTGAGGGAATGGAATGAGCAGATTATATTTTTACGCAAAATCGTGCCCGGTAGTGCGGATAAAAGTTACGGGATCCAAGTGGCGCGTTTGGCGGGTCTGCCCAAGGAGATTATTGGCCGGGCGCGTGAAATCCTGGAACAACTGGAATCTGAAAACCATGTGCCGACTCATGTGCAGGCAAATGCCCCGGCCTTACCGAAGAAAAAAAGAGCCAAGCGCAAAAAATCGGCGACCGGAAATGGGCGGGTGAAAGAGGAGGATTCGGATGAGACCCAGGAAGAGCCGCAGTTGTCTTTGTTTTCTTAGCTGTCATGGAGCAGAGCGATAGTAGCGAATTGCAATTGAACAGTGCTTTGCAAGATCTGGCTTTGCCGGGTTTGAACTCCAAAGCTTTAAAAGCGCTGGAAAATCTGGCGATTAAAACGGTGGGCGATTTGATCACTCACTACCCTCGCCGTTATGAGGATCGAAGTCGTTTTGATGGCTTTCCAACTCAGCCGTGCAGCGAGGCGCTTTGTTTAAGAGGAACCGTGACGGACACTTCTGTGCGTTTTGCGGGGCGGCGGCGTTTTTTTGAAATGCGGGTTGAGGATCTGGATTCTGCACTAACGGCAGTGATCACCTGCCGCTGGTTTAACTCTCCTTATATGCAGAAGGTTTTTGCCGCAGACCAAGTGGTGGTTTTGTATGGCAAACCCAAACTCAGTGGCAGTCGTCTGGTGATGGATCACCCGGAGTATGAGATCATTGACGAGGATTTTGAGGGTGACCTGGAATCACCCCATGTCGAGCGCATCACACCTATTTATGCATTGAGCTCCGGTATCAGCCAGTTGGTTTTGCGTGGCTCGGTGTATGCCGTATTGGAACAATTGTATGATGAAAGTATGCCGGATTTACTGCCGACGGACAGGGTGCCTTGCTGGTGTCGTGCGCGTGCTATTCGTGAGGCTCATTTTCCGGATAATTTTGATGACCTGCAGCAGGCGAGGCGATATTTGGCTTTGCAGGAATTCACCGCATTGCAGTTGAAGGTATTAAAGCAGCGAAAGGATTACGTTGATCGCGGTGGCAAAGTTCATTGTGGCCCGGGAGATCTTTTAGAGCGATTTTTAAGTAAACTGCCTTTTGAAGCTACTGGGGCGCAGCAGCGATCGGTCAATGAAATCAGAGAGGATTTATCTTCTCTACGGCCGATGAACCGTTTGTTACAAGGCGACGTGGGTTCTGGAAAAACCTTGGTGGCGATAGCGGCGATGCTATTGGTGGTGGAAGATGGTTATCAAGCGGCTTTGATGGCGCCGACTCAGATTTTGGCTGAGCAGCATTATTTGGTGCTGCAGAAATGGCTCGAACCTCTGGGGATTCGAGTGGGCCTGCGAACCGCCGCGCGCAAGGAAGATGGTTTTTTGCCTTTGATGAGTGGTGGGGAAGTGCAGATATTGGTTGGCACTCATGCCTTGATTGCCAACCAGTCGGAATTGTCCAATTTGGGTTTGGCGGTGATTGATGAGCAACACAAGTTTGGTGTGGATCAGCGCAGTAAGCTGATCGAGCAGGGCGACATGCCGGATGTTCTGGTGATGACGGCCACTCCGATTCCGCGAACTTTGACCCTGACGGTGTATGGAGATTTGGATGTTTCACTGGTGGATGAAATGCCAGCCGGACGAGGGGCGATTATCACCGGAGTGCGTGATTTGAAAAAAACCAAAGCCGCAGCGGATTTTGTGCGTGAGCAATTGGAAAAGGGGCGTCAGGCTTACATTGTCTATCCTTTGATTGAAGAATCGGACAAACAGAAGTCGTTGGCGGTCACGGTGGAGTTTGAGAAGTGGAAAAAACGCTTCAAGACTTTTCGCTGTGCGCTGTTGCATGGTCGTTTGAGTGGTGAGGAAAAAGAACAGGTGATGAGCGAATTTCGCAGTGGCAGGATTCAGGTGCTGGTTTCGACAACGGTGATCGAAGTAGGAGTGGATGTTCCTAATGCCAATATCATGTTGGTATTTAATGCCGAACGATTTGGTTTGGCTCAACTGCATCAGTTGCGCGGGCGTATTGGTCGGGGAGAGCACAAGAGTTATTGTATTTTGATGGTGGATTTGAAAAATGCGTCTGAATCAGCGGATAAATTGAAGGTTTTGGAAGAGAGTCGTGATGGTTTTCGCATTGCGGAAGAGGATCTCAAATTGCGCGGCCCGGGGGAAGTGTTGGGCACCGCTCAAAGTGGGTTACCGGACTTAAAAATGGGAGATTTGGTGACCGATGCCGATTTGCTTCGTGAAGCACGGGATTTGGCCGGAGAAATTTTGCAAGATGATCCGGATATAAAAAGAGAACGCAATCGTCAGTTGATTGAACTGCTAAGTGGGACGAGTGAAGAGCAGACGAGCGGGCAATTGAGCTGAGAGGTTTGTGTCTTAAAACTGCTAAAAATACGATGAATTGGTTGGCGCATTTATATTTATCCGAGCCACAAACGGATTTCCAACTGGGTAACGTGATGACGGATATTCTGAAGGGGCATCGCTGGCCTAGCATGAGTGATGATTTTCTCAGAGGCATTGATTGTCATCATAAAATAGATGCTTACACCGACCGGCATAAGGTGGTCGAACGCAGTAAAGCCCGACTCAAGGGCAACCCTCGTCTGCGGGGGATTGTGGTGGATGTGTTTTATGATCATTTGCTGACCCTGCACTGGCAAGAGTATTGTGATGTTTCGATGCGAGAGCATTTGGATGAATTTTACGAACAGGCTCTTGCAGCGAGCACGGGGTATCCACAACTTGCCCAAGAATTTGTGCAAAGTTTGGTGGAAAGTGATCGCCTGGGTCGTTACGGGGATATGCAGGAATTGAGCTGGGCCTATGAACGAATTGATACCCACCTTTCCGAGAGAGCTTTGCGGCGGGGACGTTTGGTAGAATTCATGCCATCGTTAAAAGAGCAGTTCCAAAACCTGGAGGAGGACTTCGCATGTTTTTTCCCAGATTTGATGCGGCATGTGGGTAAGGCACGCTAAGGATTAAAATGAATCAAACGATTGTTTATAGCACTTGACCTTCGTTAGACTTTTTATCATTATTAAATCTTAACAAACAAAACAATGGATACAGCAGGAGGACTTGAGATAAACGAACAAGATTTGTTAAAGTCTTTGCAACAGGTGTTTGGTTTTAGTGAGTTCCGGTCGCATCAGCGGGTTTTGGTAGAAGCTCTGTTATCCGGTCGTGATGTTTTTGGGGTGATGCCCACCGGCGGCGGCAAGTCGCTCTGTTACCAGTTGCCGGCAAAAATGCTTAAAGGCACGGCTGTGGTGGTGAGTCCTTTGATTGCTCTGATGAAAGATCAGGTGGATGGGGCGAGGGCGCAGGGTATACGTGCGGAATACTTGAACAGCACTTTGACTTATCAGCAAGTCCGGGAAGTGCAAGAGGCTTATCGTACGGGAAATTTGGATTTATTGTATCTGGCTCCGGAGCGACTGGCTTTGCCGGGTTTTGTGGATTTTCTGCGTCAAACCAACGCAAGCAGCGAGGGGGATTCGGGGGGCTTGAGTTTTTTTGCGATTGATGAGGCCCATTGTATTTCTGAATGGGGACATGACTTTCGCCCGGATTATCTGTTTTTGAGCCAGCTAAAATCTTTGTTCCCAGATGTGCCGATTGGGGCGTTTACCGCGACAGCAACCGAGAAGGTGGCTTTGGATATCGAAGCGCGCTTGGTTTTGAAAGCTGCGGTTAAAATTCGTGCTTCTTTTGATCGCAAAAATTTGTTTTATGAAGTGCGGCGGAAAAGTGACTGGGAAAGACAATTGGTCGAGTTTGTGCGTGAGCGGCCGGACAAGAGCGGTATCATTTATCGCACCTCGCGCAAGAGTGTTGAAGCGACGGCTGAATTACTCAAGGCAAACGGGATCAACGCTGCAGCTTATCATGCAGGCTTGGATCCTTCACTACGCAGCCAGACACAGGATGATTTCATTCGTGATGACATCACGGTGATGGTGGCTACGGTGGCTTTTGGCATGGGGGTGGACAAAGCGGATGTGCGTTTTGTGGTGCATGGTGATTTACCGAAAAATATTGAGAGTTATTATCAGGAAACCGGTCGTGCGGGGCGTGATGGCGAAGCTTCACATTGTTTGTTATTGTATTCGCCGGGTGATGCGGTAAAAATCCGACGTTTTTTTGATGACGTCGGAGATGCTGATGAAAAAAATAGGCTGACGGACTTGTTACGCTCCATGGAGCGTTTTGCTTCGGTGCCTGCCTGTCGCAGGATCAATTTGTTGGGTTATTTTAATGAGGTCTACGCAGCGGATTCTTGCGGTTGTTGTGATTTTTGTCTCGGTAGCTTTGAGCGCATCGATGCCACTCGCGATGCCCAGATGCTACTATCAGCTATAGTTAGAACCGGCGGCAGATTTGGTGCGGTTCATGTTTGTGATGTGGTGGCCGGAGCTCAGACGGCTAAGATCAAACAATTCAGGCACGATGAGTTGAAAACCTATGGAGTGGGAAGGGATCGACCAAAGAGTTATTGGCGGGGGATTCTCGATGCGTTGTTATCTGCGGGAAAACTCAGCTTGTCGAATGATCAATACCCAGTGCCGCAAATGACTCAAGAGGGAACTGATGTGTTGATGGGCAAGGCTCAGTTCAGTATCAACGCGGATAAACGCATTGAACCGCAAAAACAAAGTCGCAGCAGTGGGGTGGTGGATGTGGTTTGTGATCAAGGTTTGTTTGAGCATTTGCGTCAAATCCGCAAACAGGTGGCGGATGCCGATCAGGTGCCACCTTACGTGGTATTTTCTGATCGTAGCCTGAAAGAAATGGCGGCTTATATGCCGGAAAATGAAAGTGAATTTGTTCAGCTGCATGGTGTCGGAGATAATAAACTTAAAAAATATGGTGCGCGGTTTATTGGGGAAGTGGCGGGCTATTTAAAAGCACATGCGGAGATTGCACAAGGCAGGCAAAGCTTGCCAGCACGGGTAGAAAAAGTAGGGGCCGAGGTGAAAAAGGGTCTGAGTGAAACTTTCCATAGCACTTTGCAGCTGCTCAAACAGGGCTTGGGAGTTGAAGAGATTGCCAAGCAGCGAGGAGTGGTGACGGGTACTGTTGAGGGTCACATTGCGCGTTGGATTGAGGAGGGCGAAAAAATTGAGCTGAGACAATTTGTTAGCCAAGAAGTGGAATCCGAAGCTCGTGAGCTGTTTGCCAAACATGGATTGGAAGCCGTGGGACCGATTTTCAAAGGAAGTGGGGAGCGGGTCAGCTATGGTCAGGCGAGGATGGTGCAAGCAAAGATCCGAAAGGAAATCGGGGAGAGTTAAATCCTATGGATTATCAAATCCCCAGCCTTGAAACTCGAAAAATGCTGTGCCAGCAACCGGTTGGCAAACAGCACGTGATGTATCAGTCTTGGCAGAAGCTGCTTTTTCTTCACTGGGTGGTGGATGCAGCTGAGATTCAGAAGAAGTTGCCTCAGGGTTTGTTTGTGGATACTTTTGAAGGCCGTGCATATCTCGGCCTTGTGCCGTTTTACATGTGGAATATTCGCCCTCGATTTTTACCGGTCTTGCTAGGGGTCTCGTATTTTCTTGAACTGAACGTCAGGACTTATGTGCATGATGCCAAGGGGGTGCCTGGAGTTTGGTTTTTTTCATTGGATACCAATAAAGCTTTGGCTGCCTTTCTGGGGCGACGTTTTTTTAACATGCCCTATACCACAGCTGAAATGCAAGCGTCGCGCTCCAGCGAAGGAGGAATTCATTATCAGTGTTTGCGTACTGGGAGATCGAATGAAGAAAAAGCGGATTACATTTACCGTGGCACGGGAGCGGTGACTTTGGCTGATCCGGGCACTCTTGAATACTTTTTGGTTGAGCGTTATCTGCTTTACGCGGTGGATTCTCAGAAGAAAAATTTGTATTCGGGTCGGGTTTTTCATCCACCCTACCCCTTACAGCAGGCTGAAGTTTCAGGTTTTTCGCTTAACCCGATCAAACAAGCTGGTTTTGAGGATGTGTCGGGTGAACCTGTGCATGCTCTCTATTCGGAAGGGGTGGATGTATTGGCCTATGCTATCGAGCGGCAGGAGAAAAATCATAACTTGGGATAATTTTGGACGTGGGTGTAGAGTATTGCGGTTGGCAAGACACAGGACTATGAAATGAAGGTTTTCGCATATAAAACTCTAAAATACAGCTTGTTTGGGTTGCTGTTGTTAATAAATCCTTTGCTGCAAGCCAGATCAGATCCGCCAGCGGGTTTTCCCAATGAAAAAAATACCGGGTTTGTGGCAGGGGGTACTGCTGAAAAACAATTGGAATCGATTCAGCAGGATCGTCTTTACATCACTGAGGATGGTTTTGTTTTGCAGAATAAAAAGCTGACCGGCAGTGTTTTTGTGAAAGCGGATAATGTGACAATCAAAAACTGTTGGATACGTGGCACCCAGGGTTTTTCGATTCGCCATGAGGGCAAAAACCTTTCTATCGAATATTGTAAGTTGGAAAGCGCAGGTAATGTGGCTGGTGAAAATATCAGTAATTACAAAGCTGAAAACAATTATACGCTGAAATATTGTGACATCAGTGGATTTGGAGATGGGATCAAGGCGGGCAACGATACACTGATTGAGTTCAACTATATTCATGACCTCGCCGGGGATCCGGAATACCACAGTGATTGCATACAGGTCATGCAAGGCAAGAATATCAAAATTTGTAATAACACTTTGTTGGCTAGGTGGAAGGCTCAAACATCGGTGGTGATATTAAAAAATGATATAGGTGCGATTTCAGCAGTTACGATAGAGGGTAACTTTATGTCGGGGGGAGCTTACGTATTTTATAATGTCGGAGGAACGGATGTTCGCTTCAAAAATAACATTATCGAGAAGGGTTCATGGCAGTGGCAGGGCAGCCCGGTGTATCCGAAAAATAGCCCGCTTGTTTATGAGTGCAATCGATATGAGGATGGCACGCCGATATCACAAAATCCGCCGTGCAAAAAATCTGCAGAGCCGATCAAAATCAAACCCATCGCATGGAGGGGGCATTCAGCGGCAGTTGCACTGACTTTTGATGCTGGGCCATCATATTTGTTCACTTGCAAAGGTCGGGGACTCCGCCATGCTTGCACTACTTTTTAGTTTAATTATTCTTCCATTTATGCAGACGATTGTTATTGGTCACAAAAATCCGGACATGGACTCTATTTGTGCTGCTTTGGCTTATGCCCATCTCAAACGTGAGACCGGCACTGACAATGTCGTGGCCGGTAGGGCGGGAACCACCAATGCGCGCATCGATCATGTGTTGGAAAAATTTGAAGTGGAGCCGCCGTTGTTTTTCAGTGATCTTTCGCCGCGGGTGGGCGATGTGATGCAACGGGACGTGATTTCCGTGCCTCAGGTGACCTCTCTCTATGACGCTTTGGCTTTGATGGAAAGAGAACGCCTGCGTGCGTTGCCGTTGCTGGATGACAATCAGCGATTTTTGGGACTGCTTTCATATTATAAAATCAGTCATTATCTGTTCCCCCCACGTGAGGAGTCTGGGAGAGCGCGTGAGGTTCACGCTTCTTTGGAGTCGATTGTGCGTACGTTCCAAGGGCGTTCGCTGACGGGTGAGCTAGATACAGAAAGAGTGGATCTTAAGCTGATGGTGGGAGCTATGGGGCAAGCAGCATTTAATGAAAGACTGCAATCTTACCCTGCTGAGAGTCTGGTTGTATTTGTCGGTGATCGAACCAATATCCAGTGGAAGGCGATCAAACATGGCGTGCGCGCAGTGGTAGTGACAGGAGGTTTGTCTCCCGATGAAGACATGATCGACGACGCGATTCAAGCGGGGGTGAGTTTGATCAGTTCACCTTTTGATACGGCGTCAACAGTGCTGTTGGCACGTGGAGGGGTGGATGCCGGTCTGATGATTGATACGGAATACACTACTTTTTTTCCGGAGACGACTTTGGCGGAAGCGAGAGAAAAAGTCAGGGATGTGAATGCGGCGGTTTTTCCGATTCTTGATACCGCAGGCGGTTTGGTTGGGGTGCTTTCGAAAAGTGATTTTATCAAACCGGTGCCGCGCCAATTGATATTGGTGGATCACAATGAATTGTCGCAGGCGGTCAAGGGAGCAGCGAAGGTGCCGATTGTTGAAATCCTGGATCATCACCGTTTGGGCGGTTTTCACAGCAGCACGCCGATTTTATTTTGGAACAACCCGGTGGGTTCGACTTCGACCATTGTTGCATTGGCTTATGAGCAGGCGGGAGTGGAAATTCCTCGTTCCATGGCCGGGTTGATGATGGCGGGTTTGTTGACGGATACACTGAATTTGACTTCGCCTACCACGACTAAAACGGATCGTGATATTATGCAAAAACTTGCTACCATCACCGGCGAAGATCCAGCTGAACTGGCAGCAGAGATTTTCTCTGTGGGTTCCCCTTTGTTAACCATGTCAGCAGAAGGTGCGATCACTGCAGATTGCAAGGAGTATGAAGAAGATGGCGCGCGCTTTTCGGTAGCGCAGATTGAAGAGATTTCTTTTTCTCACTTGGCTGAAAAACAACAAGCTTTGTTGGCAACCTTGGATGGATATTGTAAGAAAAACGGTTATTTATTTTCTACTTTATTAGTTACCGACATCAATACCAAAACCTCCGTATTGCTGGCGAGTGGAGATGAGGATTTTTTGAAAACCATCGATTACCCTGTTATAACCCAACAGGCTTGGCGTTTGAGCGGGGTGGTTTCACGCAAAAAACAACTGCTGCCGTACTTGTTGACTTGTATTGAGCGCATGCCGGCTTGAGCTTGACTTGTTAATCATTTCACCCTTGTTTGCGCTTATGAAAATAGTGCTCGGATTTTTTGCGGTGATATTCCTTTGTTTGGGTTTTCAGTTGCCCTTGTCTGCAGGCGGTGCGGATGTCGCCCATGCCATTGATGCAAAAATGCATCATATTCGAAATGTAGAACCACGGGAATGGTCGCATTATCCAGAAAAAGCCGAAGCTTCGAAATTAGTGGTGGATTTTGATTTGGCGGGAGCAGAAAAATTTAAGTTGCTAACCTTGAGGCAACAAGAAACCAAGTGGGTATGGACGCTTACTTTGAATGGGCAAAAAATAGGTAGCCTGATTCGTGATCATAATCATTTGCAGCATGGCATTGAGATTCCTGAGAATTTGTTGAAAAATGTGGGCAACCAGTTGGTGATTGAAAGCAGTGCCCCAAAAGCGGATGACATATGGGTAGGTGATTTGGTTTTACATACTACCATAGAAAACCCATATGAAGGTTCACCGGATGTTGAAGTTCTACTGAAAAAAAGGGGTTACAGTTCGCCTGGCCCGGACTACAACGCTGAGCTGAGCCTAAGTTGTGTAGATGCGGATAGTGGCCAGGCTATGCCATGTCGCTTCACTATAGTTGATGCTGAGACGGGAGCTTTGGCATTGTTAGGGGCGGAGTCCAACGATCAACAGGCGGTGCGAACCGGGGTGATCTATTCTATCAACGGACAGGCCAGCTTTAAAGTGGCGAGCAAACGTAAATACAAAATCTATGCCGGACGTGGGTTTGAATATGGACTCGCCACTGCTGAGGTGATGGCTTCGATTACAAAAACGCAAGTGGTGGAGATGAAAATCCGCCGGGAAGTGGAAACCCCTGGGTTAGTGGCTTGCGATACTCATTTGCATACTTTTGAGTTTGATCGTCACGGGGATTGTGATTTGAGTGAACGACTGATCAGTATTGCGGGTGAGGGCATCGAGTTGCCGGTATCGACTGGGCATGACAAACATATCGACTACCGTAGAGAGTCGGATCGTTTGGGGGTATCACAATGGTTGACTCCAGTGCTAGGCTGTGAAGTTACGACTCAGCAGGGGCATTTTAATGTTTTTCCAATCGCCAATGCAGAGGTGAAGCCGGTACAGCATAAAGGCCTTCCGTGGCAGGAGGTATTCAAAAATATTTACGCTACGGCGGACGTGAAGGTGTGCATTTTGAATCATGGCCGCGATTTGCATGGCAAATTGATTCCTTTGGGGCCGAAGAATTTTGACGCAAAACACGGCATTTTTTTTGATGGTCGTGAACTCAAGGCCAATGCGATGGAATTGATCAACTCTGGGGCGCACCTCAGTGATCCCATGCAGATCGTGTACGATTGGTTTGCGCTCACTCGTAGTGGGCATCGGCTGGCGGGTATTGGTAGCAGCGATAGTCACACCGTAAACTTTGCCATAACCGGACAGGCGCGGACTTATGTGGAATGCGTGGATAGCGATGCAAGTAAGATCGATGTGAATGCTGCGCTGGCTTCGTTTCAGAATCAGCGAACCTGGGTCAGTTTTGGTTTGCTGACGCATTTGGACAAGAGCGCATCGGGCGGGATTAAAGTTAGCGTGCTGGGGCCGGCCTGGACGCAGGCGAGTGATTTACGAATTTTTCGTAATGGTCAGGAAGTTAAAAATATCACCATTCAAGAGTCGGCGGGCAGTAAAGCTGGTGAGAAATTGGCGGTCGAATTCAGTTTGTCTGAACTGGGGGCAAAAAGCGGCGATTTCTTTTGTGCGGTCGCCAGTGGGCCAGGCATCATCGGGGCGTGGTGGCCCGGAATGCAACCCTACCAACCGACATCAAAGGATTGGAAACCTTTTGTGATGGGCATCAGTCCTTTATTGTGGGTGAAATAATTCATCAATTTTTCACTCAAATTTCATTAAAAGTTCATTTATGGCTGCCATGGTCTGCAGTGTTATGAATGAACAAAATACAGAAAAATACAGTGCTAAAATCAGTCAGATCATTATCAAGTGGGGTGGCCCTATAGTTTCGCTGTTCAGTTACGGACTCATACTCGGGCTTACAGGTTCAGGTCTGGCTCTGATGGCAGTCAGCATGCTTTTCGCCCTGCTGTTTGATTCAGGTTTTTTCAGTGGGTTCGGTTTTCTGAGCGGAGCAGTGATTTTTACTGCGGGCGGGAGTTGGTTTCTTTGGAAAGCGATTCGTGAGTTGGAGAGTTTATATCAGCGTTTGAAAAAATCGGAGGCTGCCTAGATCCAAATCGCAGCATAGCGGTGTTGCAAATACCTGTGGCACCGCTAACTTTGCAAAATACCGTGAGAGAAGACTTCCTATGCAAAAAAGTTCTTGTGTCGGGTGGTATGGGAAGATATACTGGGGGTGGGGAATGACTTTGACGCATTCAATTCATTTGAAGGGAGATCTATTATGAGTAAAATACGGGAGTTTTTGTTGGGGCCGGAGGGGCAGACGAATTATTATCATGTGGTGAGCCGGACGACGGGGAGGGATATTTTGTTTGAGGATGATGAGAAGGAAACTTTTCGGATTTTGATGCTTAAGCAGTTGAAATTCAGTGGGCTGCGGGCGCTGGCTTGGTGTTTTATGGGCAATCACTTTCATTTGTTGTTGGAGGTGCCGGATAGGGAGCTGGCGACAGAGGGGTGGACGGATGAGGATTATATCAAGCGACTGGAGGTGTTTAAGAATGAGTGGTCGAGTAAGTTGGTGTTGGATGAGGTGGAGATGTTTAGGGAGAATGGGGCGGATGAAAAGGTGAGCGAGATTGCGGAATCGGTGAAGGCGCGGTTGTTTGATCTGTCGATGTTTATGAAGGAGTTGAAGCTGAAGATGACGTTGGCCTATAATAGGAAACATGGCCGGGTGGGAACTCTGTGGGAGGGGCCGTTTAAGAGCGTGCTTTTACAACCTCCTTCGCCACTCTCCTCCGCTAAAGCTACGGCGAACAAGAGGTTTCGGCGGTCAAGGGGGGCTGATAAAGAGAGTGGGGAGTGCAGTGATGCGCTGCGTATGGTAGCGGCTTATATTGATTTGAATCCGGTTCGGGCGGGATTGGCTCAGGAGCCGGAGGGATACCGTTGGTGTTCGTATGCGGCGGCGGTGGCTGGGGCGCGTGGGGCGAGACAGGGTTTGTGTTATGCGGTGACGGGGCGCAGCCGAGTGGCGTGGAAGAAAGTGGCGCAGGAGTATCGGTGTTTGCTTTATA
The DNA here is from genome assembly GCA_024277195.1 of Verrucomicrobiota bacterium. Taxonomy (GTDB): domain Bacteria; phylum Verrucomicrobiota; class Verrucomicrobiia; order Verrucomicrobiales; family DEV007; genus JAADHD01. The sequence continues at coordinate 101,485 of JAJRVS010000113.1, forward strand.
CGAAGGGAGAACAGGTGAAAGCAAGTGAAACCGTGGATGGTTACAACAAAGGAAAGGGAGGTTTCAGCCGGGCGGAGATCAAAGAAGTATTGGACTCGGGCGGGCGATTGCCGCTGGCGGAGGCATTACGGTGCCGAGTGAGGTATTTCACTGATGGCGTGGTGCTGGGGAGCCAAGATTATGTGGATGAGTTTTTTGAGAGCAAGAGGGAGCACTTTGGAGTGCGGCGCAAAGACGGGGGGCGACGAATGCGCGGGGCGCAGTGGGGGGAATTGCGAGTGCTACGGGATTTGAAAGTGGATGTGTTGGGGCAAGGGTGAGCGTGGCGGTCACTTCATTTTTTGATTACTTTGATCGAAGTGAATAGCTTTTTTTCAAGCGCTTGGTTATTTGAGCTTGGCTTGGTGGTTACGGCGTTGAAAATGTAAATGCGTTTGTTGACGATAACAAACAGAGCTTGACCCTGGTAAGGTTGTCCTTTGCCCCGATAGGCTGTTCCTTTATAGGTCAATGCCCATGCAGGCACGCCATCAACTGTGGTCTTTGTGAAGCTGATCTCTGTTCCTTGGGCTTGGTTGAGAAAGGTCTTTTTGGATCCGCTAAAAACCTTTTTATTGCCAGCTGTTCTGGCCAGTCGAGGCAAATCGGCGGCACTGCCTGCAATAAGAATGCCGTTACCGTAATGCTCGCCAAAAGTGGATTTTACTTTGCCTGCCGGTGTTTTGTCGATTTGGGTTTGGGCTTTATCACGAATGCCTTTTGGAAATAAGGCAGAAATCTTGCCGTCTTTGCTGTTGATGCGTTCCCATTCTCCTGCTTGCAGCGCGGGGCATATTAATACAGTGGATAGGATCAGAAAGGAAAAGATTCGCCGATGATGGTGTGTAGAAAAAATTTGCATATTTTTGCGGTTTGAATTGTAGGCTTAGGTTTTAAGCAGTATTTCAATCTCGCATGGCAGTCACTGCTGCAGGCATATCGGGCGCAGAAAAGAGGGATGTTCCGGCGACCATGACGTTGGCACCATGGCGGGCGGCGGTTTGTACGGTTTTAATATCGATACCACCATCAACTTCGATGTGATAGCTGAGTCCGAGTTGCTCACGTTGTGCCAGGGCTTGTTCAACTTTGGGCATGGTTTCTTTGTCCATGAATGCCTGACCGCCGTAGCCAGGTCGTACGGTCATGACCAGTAATAGGTCGATTTGATCAAGGTAAGGCAGCATGTGTTCAAATGGAGTGTCGGGGCTCAACGCGAGGCCGCAGTGGCAGCCGGCTTTACGTATGCCTGACAAAGTACTTGCCACATCATGATCGGATTCAACATGCACGGTGATATTGTCTGCACCAGCTTTGATAAAACGGGGAAAAAAGTGGTCAGGACGGGTGATCATAAGATGCACATCCAGATATTGGTCCGTTGTTCGGCGAACGGCTTCAACATAGGTGGGGCCGAAGGAGATGTTATCGACAAAATGGCCGTCCATCACATCGAGGTGCAGCCAGTCTCCGCCGGCGTCCTTGGCGCGTTGGGCTTCGTTGGCGACTTGGCTCCAATCGGCAGCCAAGATGGAAGGGGCAATGATTCGTTGTGTACAGTCTTTCATCCTTGGTTCTAGCTTACGCCATTGCCGGAGACAGAAAATGAGTTTTTAACATTTTGCCGGAAATATTTCATTCGATGACAAGTTGTTTTGTATGGTTTGCCGGGGGACTTGAGCTAGATGCGTTAATTCCTAGCGGTATGTTACAAGCCCCTTATACTGGCATTCATGCAACGGCTCAAAAACATCATGACCGTCGAGTTATTTATTCAACTCACGATTTTTATCATCGTGCTTGCCGTAGCATGGATCAATGAATCAGGAACAATATTCATGCTGACGGTGGTAAGTTTGGCCAATATTTCCCTAGTGGTTGCTGTTCTCTACACCGTGAATACGGCGATTCATGCCAAGCCCGATCAATTTCCTTTTGGTACTGGGCGATTGGAAAACGCCAGTGCTTTTGGCTGCGCTTTGCTCATGGTAGCAGGGGCCGCTTATAGTTTGATGGGTTCGACCGCTCAAATTTTTTATCCTGAAGATCATATGATGCCGCGTTTGGGCTTGGTAAGCATACCGGTATTTTTTAGTTTTTTTGCCAATCTAGTGATGACATGGGTTCTGCTTCGGTCAGAAAAAAAACAGGCTAGTATTTCGCCGGTTGAAGAATCCCTTCGTTTGGCTTTTCGCATCGGTTGTTATCGCGACGGTATACTTTGTGCATCGCTGCTCATAGGTATTCAGTTTGCTAAAATGACACATTTGAATCCAGTTCTAATGGACGGGGTCATAGCGAGTCTGGTCGCTGTTTTCATCATTGTGAAATCATGGCCTATTTTGCTTACAAATTTTCGGGTGCTGGTGGATTTCCCCTTGCCTGAAACTGAGCAGATGGAGATCATCAAGGTGTTGGTTAAAAATCACGATGTTTATGAAGATCTGGGAAGGATTTACACTTCGCGACGCGGTAAGCAGTGTGTGATTGAGATCGAGTTGGGTTTTTTGGCGGAGACAAGGGTTGAGAAAATTCTAGAGCTGGAACAATTGTTCCAGGAGCAGTTTCATCAAAATTACCCTGATTCGATTTTCCGCATTTTGCCTTTTGTGGTGAATGTCTCTTAAGACTGAAAGAGCTGCTGGAAGTACGCAAAATTGCTGCCGTAACTAATTTATTTGAAATCGTTGCTGATCGAACTACTGCTATAAACTGTATTTCACGAAACGAAGCTTGTGAGATTCATCTCAAATAACACATCCCACTTAATCCGATATTATGTCCGATCCCAAATCAGCTGAAAACTCATCAGGTAAATCTAAAAAAGGTCTTAGCCCGTTAGCCTGGGTAGGCATTGGTTGTGGCGGCCTGCTGGTCTTGGGACTCATTGCCGTCGTCGCTGGGGGTATGATTTTGGGCAATAAGGTCAAACAAGGTCTTGCGGATGCAAATGGCAACCCCGAACGTTTTGCTGCTGAGATGGTGGTGAAGTTCAATCCGGATATGGAATTGGTTGAAAGCAATGATGAAGAGGGAAAGATCACCATCAAAATGACCAAAACAGGTGAAGTGCATACTTTTTCTTATGCCGATCTCAAGGATGGTAAGTTTAGCGTGGAGTCCACCACAGCGGATGGAAAAACCACGTCGGTCAAGCATGATGGTCAAACGATGAAAATAGACGATGGGGAGGGCAAGACCACCACGGTAACGGCTTCCCAAAAAGGAAACTATTGGGCGAATTTGCCTGCACACTTCAAAGATTTTGTCTATCCTGGCGTAGGCGATGTCGCGAGTCCTCTGACAGTAAGCGAGGACGATAAGGCGATCAAAGCGTCATTTATTTTCATTACCAAGGATAAGCAAGAGGCGGTGCTTAAATTTTATCAGGATATATTCGCGGCTGGAAGTTATACGGTTGAGGATAAAGCAGATTTAATGGGCAAGGGTTTGCATGGCAGCAAGGATAAAAAATTGATCAAAGTCACTGTTACCACTCAAGGTGATAATGAAACTGTTGTGATGTTTTACGCAGAGCTTGCCAAATAATTTATAAGCGGGTGATGGATAACATTAATTTGAGTGACTCTGACCGTGAGACCGTCGCGGAATTCGAGAAAATCATTGATCTCGAAAGCGATACTTTTTTCATGAGCCAAGCGCTGCGTCAGGCGCAGAAGGCTTATTTGGCAGAGGAGGTGCCGGTGGGTGCGGTGATCGTTAGAGACAGTCAGATTATTGCCCGGGCATCGAATCAGGTGGAAACGCTCAAAGACGCTACGGCGCACGCCGAGATGCTGGCACTGACCCAGGCGCAGAGTGTGTTGGGTGATTGGCGGCTGACGGATTGCCAGCTTTACGTATCGAAAGAGCCTTGTCCGATGTGCGCGGGTGCGATTGTGCATTGTCGCATAGAGCGGGTGATCTTTGGCTGCGGTGATGAAGAAGGGGGTGCTGCCGGTGGATTTATCAATTTATTGCAACAGCCAACCTTGAATCACGCTGCGGAGGTGACTGCCGGAGTAATGGAGGAGGAGTCGCGCCTATTGATACAGACATTTTTCCGGGAAGCACGGGAGAAACAGAAAGCAAAAACCCAGGGTGAGATGCTTTCCTGAAGGCTTTTGTTGTTCCGCAGGCATCATTTTTTTACGATGCCGATTTGATAAAGTTTATAAAACGTATTTAGCTACCACATTATGAAAAAAGAAACCTCCGGAAGTACAACTTCCTCACGTCGTAAATTCCTCAAATACGGTGCCGGCTTTGGCGCTGCTTTGGCTTGGCCTAATTCCACCGTGTTGGGAGCCAATGATGACATCCGTGTGGGTGTGATCGGGGTCAATGGCCGCGGACGCCATCACCTTAATGCTTTTTCGCGGATGAAGGATGCCCGGGTAGCGGCGATTTGTGATATTGCTCCTGATTTACTGGATGCCCGTACCACGTTGCTTTCGGCGCAACAGAAGATCACGGTGAAAGGTTTTTCCGACATGCGTGAGATGCTCGAAAAGGGTGACATCGATGCAATCAGTGTGGCGACTCCGAATCACTGGCATTCTCTCGCTGGTATTTGGGCGATGCAGGCCGGTAAAGATGCTTATGTCGAAAAACCGATTTCGCACAATGTCTGGGAAGGTCGCCAAGTGGTTAAAACCGCACGCAAATACAATCGCATCTGTCAGGGTGGTACGCAAAGTCGTTCGATGCCGACCATCCGCGCTGCGGTGGATTATGTGCACGCAGGCAAACTCGGTAAAATCCAGTTTGTCAAAGGCATGTGTTATAAAGGTCGCCCGCCAATTGGTTTGGGTGGAGGTGGCGAGATCCCTCCGGGTCTGGATTACGATTTGTGGTGTGGGCCCCGACCGATTGAAAAACCGCTCAAACGCAAGAGGTTGCATTACGACTGGCATTGGTTTTATGCTTACGGCAATGGCGACATGGGCAATCAGGGAATTCACCAGATGGACGTGGGTCGCTGGTTTTTGGGAGAGAAAAAACTGTCACCCCGGGTGATGTCGATCGGTGGACGTCTGGGTTATGAAGATGATGGTGAAACACCCAATACTCAGATTGTTTATCACGACTACGACAGTGCTCCGTTGATTTTCGAAACCCGCGGGTTGCCACGGGATAAAGAATCACAGGAAACGGCTTGGGGTAAAAACATGAATCATCCGGAGGAGTTCCCTGAATTAGGAGGTGTGGCGGTGATGGTGCAGTGTGAAGAGGGGCGGGTGTATTGTTCGTCTGGTGGAAAGGTGAAAGTGACTGATAACAAGGGGGTGGAAATGACCCAGATCAAACCACCGAATGACAATGACCAGGCATTGGAGCCGGATCATTTTAAAAACTTCATTCAAGCTGTGCGCAGCCGTAAGGTTTCCGATTTGCACGCGGATTGTGAAGAGACCCACATTTCAAGTGCTCTGTGTCACACTGGCATGATTTCCCACTTCATGGGCAAGGATGCTCATGACGAAGAAGTTCGTGAAAAAATCAAGAGTGATAATTTTCTCGCTGGACGTTACGCTGCGATGGCGGAGCATTTGATGGCAAACGATGTTAACCTTGAGAAAGACAACATCACTCTCGGGCCATGGTTGAAGTTCAATCCGGAGAACGAGCAGTTTGAGAAAAACGGTGACGCGATTGATCAAAAAGCCAATCAACTGGCTAAGGAAAGTTATCGTGAGCCATACGTTGTTCCAGAAAAAATCTAAAACGACGGGTATTTGGTATTTAAGGGCTGTGGCCCTAATGAGGCACTGCTGGAAACGGCAGTGCCTTTTTATTTGTCAGCATCGTTTGCAAAAGCAGGTATTCTCTTGTTGGTTTTGTAACTATGAAAAAACCCCCTAGTTCGCAGCACACTTCCTCACGCCGTAAGTTTTTGAAATACGGAGCTGGTTTTGGGGCGGCCTTAGCCTGGCCCAATTCCAAAGTAATAGGTGCTAATGATGACATCCGGGTTGGAGTCGTGGGGGTTAAAGGGCGAGGTCAGGCGCATATCAAGGGTTTTGTGAATACCAAAGGGGTGAGAGTGGCTGCGCTGTGCGACGTGGATCCCTCTTATCTGGATGCTCGTACTACTTTGCTTTCTGCGCAGCAGAAGATGAAGGTGGAGAGTTATTCTGATATGAGGGAGATGTTTGATAAGGCCGATATCGACGCTTTTTCCACGGCTACTCCGAATCATTGGCATTCGCTGGCGGGAATTTGGGCGATGCAGGCAGGCAAGGATGCTTATGTGGAAAAACCGGTTTCCCATAATGTTTGGGAAGGTCGTCAGTTGGTGAAGACGGCGCGTAAATACAATCTTATCTGTCAGGGAGGAACACAAAGCCGATCTATTGAACAGATTGCCAATGCGGTGGCTTATGTGAAAAGTGGTGCCCTTGGGAAAATTTTATGGGCTAAGGGCACTTGTTATAACCCGCGCCCTTCGATCGGTTTGGTGGCTGATGGTGGTGGTGAAATTCCTGCGGGTTTGAATTACGATTTGTGGTGCGGGCCGGCTCCGATGCAGAAGCCTCTGCGACGGGAGAATTTGCATTACGACTGGCATTGGACTTATGATTATGGCAATGGCGACATGGGCAATCAGGGTATTCACCAGATGGATGTCGCGCGGTGGTTTTTGGGCGAGAAAAAACTCTCGCCGAGAGTGATGTCGATTGGTGGGCGGCTGGGTTATAAGGACGATGGTGAAACCCCCAATACCCAAGTGGTTTACCACGACTATGAAGCCGCTCCGTTGATCTTTGAGACACGAGGTTTGCCGCATAATAAAGCAGCGCAGGCTGGCGGGAAAAGTGGCTGGGGGAAAAACATGGATCATCCAGAGGAGTTTCCGAAGGAAGGGGGTGTCGGCATGGTGATTCAGTGTGAAGGAGGCCGGGTGTATTGCGGCAGGAGCAAAGTGAAGGTGACCGATAACCAGGGTAAGGAGTTGATTAAAATCGAAGGATCAACCAGCAGCGACGGTCATTTTGCCAATTTTATTAAAGCTGTGCGCAGTCGCAAAATTTCTGATTTGCATGCGGATTGTGAAGAGACTCATATTTCTAGCGGGTTGTGTCACACCGGGCTGATTTCTCATCGACTGGGACAAGAGCTGCACGATGGTGAAGTGCGTGAGAGTATCAAAAGCGATAATTTTCTCGCTGGTCGTTATGCCGCGATGGAAGAACATCTGCGCCTCAATGAAGTGGATTTGTCCAAAGAGACGATCCGTCTCGGGCCGTGGTTGAAATTCAATCCTGACAGTGAATGGTTCGAAGGCAATGAAGGCACCTTGGACGACAGGGCTAACAAACTGGCAACGCGGGTTTACCGGGCGCCTTATGTGGTACCGGAGAAGGTCTAGTGGTTTTTGCTTGGCTGCAGAATTATTTGCCCGAGGCAAAATTTTTCTGATGAAATTGCATCAGTTCCAGGCCGCGCTTTTGGTAATTCTTTATAGCAGAGTGCTCAACTCCATCAGCGACTAACAAGCTGTTTGGGACCTTGAGTTGATTCAAATATCGCGAAAATTTCAAATTAAATTCGTAGTTGAATCCTTTATTGCCTACCCATAATAAGATAGGGAGTTTGGGACGGTTTTTTCGTTGAGCGTATTTTGCAGCGAGATCCCAGGTATTGTATCCTACGGGCAAAAAACGAAGTTTCGGGTTTTCCCAGCCGTCATTTTCCTGAATGCGTTTTTCGGGGCCGTATCCGGATCCGCCGGGGGCGGCAGAGGCAAACAGTTCGGGATAAGTGAACATGATGCGCGTGGTTCCGCGGCCACCTTGACTGAAACCTTCAATGGCACGGCCCGCCTTGCCGAGAGTGCGCCATTTTTTATCAATGTGGGGGATGAGTTCTTTGACAAAAACATCTTCCCCGAGTCCATGTTCTTTTTTAGGGAAGTTGTACCAGCTCATCGGTCCGCCATTGGGGAAAACATAAATGCTTGCTTGGATGTGTTTGTTTTTGATCGCTTGATCGACAAAAGTGGCGATGCGGATGCTTTTGTTTTCGGATCCAGGTCGTCCTCCGTGCAAATGATATACGACGGGGTAGGATTTGTTCGAGCTGTGGTAGCCGAGTGGCAGGTAAATGTAATAACCGACCTTGATCTGCATGGATGGGCTGGTGAAGGTCGAGTGTTGCAGACCTTCAGGCAGATTGAGTTTATCAAATTTCGCTGCGGGGAGAGAATTCACCCAGGAGAAGGGATTTGTAGTTTTTCCCGAATTTTTATGCTTGCTTTTTTGCTGAGCCGAAAGGGTTTGCAGGCTGAACAAGAGGATGAAAAAAAAGGTAAAAGTGCGCATGGGCTCTAAAGGTAAAGGCTAATCAGAATTGGTAAACGGTATTTATTATTTTTGAGGCTGCAGTTCAGGAGATGATTTGATCTTGCTCAATAGGAAGAGTAAGACTTCTGATGTTTGAATTAATGCCATGAAAGCTTGACGTTGGCTTGGCTGACCACTATTCATTATTCAAGATGAAAATTCGTACTGATAATTGGCGACCGGCCATGCACCTGGTCATAGCGTTTGCTTCGATCACTTTGATTTTGTTAATCACTTCTGCTTGTCAGAGTAAAAAAGCAGCCAGTGGGGCAGCGGCGATTGGGGGTAATGTGAAAATGGTTGAGTTGCGGCAGGTGATTCATTCGCAGGTGCCGGATCTTCATCGCGCAACGGCGCTGATCAACATGGTGGGTTTTGCCGAGCAGGAATTGGGCGCCATCAATGAGGTTTATCTTAAATATAGCAAGAAGTTTGGCAAAGTTTCGGCAAACCACTCTAAAAGCGCCGGTGACTTGCATCTTATTTTGAGAGAGTGGGAGGGGCAAACCACTAGACGCCGCCGGCGTTTGACTGATGCGTTGTTGGCGATGAAAGGCCAGGCCACCGCGGAAGAGTGGCCTGCCATATCAAGAGCATTTATGAATTCTGTAGCTCAGCAGTCGGATCGTTATCAGGGGCTTCACGCTTCGGAATCTTAATATTTTAAATTTATCACCGTTATATAATTATGATCATCGCACTTATCGTACTTGTTTTACTTTCGGGTGGCCTTAATGCCCCCAATCTTGATCTTTCGGATCCTGCTGTTTTGGTGGAGTTTCAGAAGGATGTTGCAACTATTATTGAAGACCCTTCACGGGCAACAACCGTAAGCAATGCGGTTTACCATTTGAATGTCATGTCTTTCAAATCCCGGTCGGCCAAAGGGGCGATTGAGCAGGAAATTATAGATTTCGATAAAGTTGCCAGTAATTATTCCGCTACTCCAGCAGAAGTTCATGCCGCGTTGAAAGAACTAGAGCAGTCTTTGGTCAATGTGAGTCGCAGCACAATTGATGGACGTGAAGTCATCCGCCAAAATACGACTAAAAAAGAATGGAAAAAATTGATAAAGACCTTGGCTAAGAAGTAGGTGTTTACACGCTACAGGCGTTATTTATTTTCCTGGGCTATAGGTTCGCCCGCTTTGCTGTCTTCCTTGATTGGCGGCTGCACTTTGACTGCTTCAGCAGTAATAGCTGCCGATTTCGGCTTGTCTGTAGAGGTGTTGGCAACTGTCTTCTTTTTCATTACTGCCTTTTTCTTGGGACGTTGTTTGTTCCGTCTTTTGCGTTTGTCTGCATTGACGGCGGTTCCCGGCAGCAGTTCTGCGTTGGGAAACTCAATCAGATACCCTTCGGCCAATAACCAACGCAGGTCAGCGAGCAGGGCGAGTTCACTTTTTGTGGGCTCGCTGGAGGTTGAGGTGTCAGTGTCAGAGGGAGTATCAGGGTTTTGATCCTTTTTAACCGCTGAAGGTGCAGCATCAGTGGCTGTTAGAGTTTGTAAATGTTTGATCAAATCACCTGCAAGGGTGCCGGGTTTGACTTTGATATAATTGAGCATCACCAAGAGGCGATCAGTGAGCACAGTGTCTTCTGCCAATGCCCGGGGACGGGCGGCGGAGACAAAAAGTTCCTTGGCTCCACGTTTGAAAAATTTGAGACCGTTATGCTCAAAGCGTCGACAAAGGGTGCGTACCATCGGCAGGGGAAAACCGCGTTTTTGCCAATTGATCTCGGCGTTCATACGTTCGTACAGGGCGGGGGACAATTCATTTTTTGTAACGTTTCCAGCTAGGCGGGTTTCTCCGACCTCTTTGAAAATACGGCGGGCGAAATGCTCGCGGAAGTGGCGGGTCAGCTCGGTCATACTGGTGATAGGTGGCTCGCCTGGGCTTTCGTCCGGGCTTTCGGGTTTTTCACCGGATTCGTCATCGGAGGTAATGTCTGCAGAGGCTTGGGTGTCATCAGCGTTGACATCTTTTTCAAGCTCAGCATTTTCTTCAGATGAGCTGTCGGCTACGGGTTCTTCACTGGGACTTTGGTTTTCATTGTCAGTGGGTGCGACTTCCTCGGCATCGTTGTTTTGTACGTCTTGGTCCTTCGCATCCACAACGGCTTCTTCCTGTGGGGTTTCGCTGGCAGTTTCTTGTTTGCTGGATTCGACTGAAGATTTTTCTGTAACCGGATCCTGGCTTTGCTTGTCGCTTGTTTGTTTAGCTTCCGCTTTCGCCTGAGCCTTTTTATTGACCACCTGATAGTGTTTGCTCGTGGACATCAGTTCTTTCCACTGCTCGACGGTTTCTTCGTCACGGCGCATTTCGATACGGGACTTGAATCTTTCAAGCGGCATGTTGCCAAAGCGCTCGCGGTGCAGGGTGTTGATATTCTGCTGGTACTCGTGGTGATTGGGGGGGCCGAGTATCGTGCCGGAGAGGCCACACACGGCGATTACCGAAAAATTACCTTTGGGCGCTTCGGTTTTGACTTCTTCGACTTGGTAGAATTCTTTGAGTAAGTCGGGAGTATTGAGAAAATGTGCGACGGCTTCTTCACGTGATAGCCATACGGATCCGTCGATTTTGCAACGCACCATGCGGATAGCTTTGTCCGTTTTGCTTGATTTGGCACGAAAAGTGACTCGATACCGATCCGCTGAAGCCAGCACCATTTTGGCGACCTCTACCATAGCATACGCACGATTGGTTGAACGGATGTGTTTGCAGAGAGCCTGGACGGCCTCTTTGGTGGGTTCTACCACAAAGTCGACTTGAGGCACGATGTCCTCAGCCCGCATGGGTTTGTGCTCATCTCTGCGCTGGCCACGTGAGCCTTGGTTTCGATCACGACGATCATTGTTCCCTCTGCCACCTTGCTGGCGTCGATCATCTCGATTGTATGATCCACCGGATCGAGCTCCGCCACTTCGTTTATCGAAGGATTGCCCGCCGCGGCGTCCGCCACCTTTACCTTTAGCCGGTTCTTCGTAGTCGGCCCATTTTGATTTATTTGTAGAAGTTCCAGAGGAGGCATTTTCCAGCCCTGATACCCAGGCGGGCATCAAGTCTTCTGCAGATAGGTCCATAGATTCAGGTTCGCTCATAATTGTAGAGTGTATTAAAAACCGGAGCATGACAGGCAGCTCGTGGTGTTGTTGGAGAAATTAGCGATATATGGGAAGAAAACCAGAAAAAGCTTGTTATGAATTTTACAGAATATATACTTAATACAAGTTAAGTGTTTTTTGTGGGCTTGTGGTTTCTCTTTCTCATTTTTGAGATATGATTGGGGGGATCTGCCTTAGTGAATTCCCGTTGCTGCATGCAGATTACATTTGCTGATTATGCCAAAATTGGGGAGTGTATCACAGGGTTCAGGAGAAATTATCTAATTTAATAATATTGTGTCTGTAATAAGTGCATTTGGTCAGCAAGCGGAACCGGCGAGGATAGGGCTGGTAGGAACAGGGTTCATGGCTCGTGGAATCGCCCATGTGGTGGAGCGCTCACCATTTAAACTCTCTCAAGTGCTTACCCGGCGCCCGATCGAGTCGGTGCATGGGATGCCCGGTCATAATCTTATCACTCAGAATATTGCTGAATTGATCGAAAATTCAGATTTGTTGATCGTATGCTGTGGAGATCCGATTCACGTTACTGATGTGGTGGATCAGGCGGTTGAGGCAGGTTTACCAATTGTGACGATGGATTCGGAATTCCATGTCACTACGGGTTCCTGGTTTGTGGATAAAGGTTTGATTACGGAAGCAGAGGGGGATCAACCGGGTTGCTTGGCAGCGTTGCGGCGTGATGCGATTGCGATGGATTTTGAGCCTTTGGTGTATGGAAATATCAAAGGTTTTCTCAATCACGATCCGAGTGAATCAGACATGAGCTATTGGTCTAGCAAGCAGGGCTTGAGTATTGCGCAGACAACTTCGTTCACTGACGGAACCAAAGTGCAGATAGAGCAGGCTTTTGTGGCGAATGCTTTTGATGCTGATATTTACTGGCCGGGCATGTTGGGACCCAGTTCGGATACGGTTGAGGAAGGTTCCCAGTTGCTGGCGGATGTGGCGAATCAGCGAAATTCAGACTCGGGTAAAAATAAAGCGCTAAGCGATTACATTTTGACACCGGGTTGTCCGGGTATATTCATCGCCGCCAAACACAAGGATTACTGTCGTCCGTATCTGAATTATTTAAAAATGGGAGATGGTCCTTTTTATACGCTCATTAGGACTTTTCACCTTTGCCACTTGGAAGTGATGAAGACAGTTCGTGCGGTGTTGGAGCATGGTGATGTATTGATGAATAACTCTAGCCAACCGCGGGTTAGTGTAGCTACGGTAGCTAAGCAAGATTTATCGAAAAACCATTTTATCAAACATGGCATTGGCTCATTTGATGTCCGTGGCGAAGCGGTAAATATCGTCGATGCAGCGGATCACGTGCCGATTGGTTTATTGATGAACGGGCGATTGAAGCAGTCTGTGGAGAAAGGTCAGCGTATCAGCATGGATGATATCGAATTGCCGGACACACTGGCCAAAACGATTTGGAAAAAACTGGCTAAAAGAGCCGTGGAACAGGGCGATGTTGATAACGTTTCAGATAAGGTGATTTGAGTTTTTTGAAGCTTGGATGGGTTTATTTCCCCTGTGCTTTTGCCACGTGAGTTTTGAGTGCGGCCAAAAAAGCGTCGGCGACATCTTTGGGTGCGGCATGACCCATGGCAGGTTTGTTGATGATGTTTTTAGTACCCTTTAATTGATTGTAGGCGGCATATACGCTGGTGGGCGGGCAAGTGCGGTCGATGAAGCCAACACTGAGGATGGCATCGCCGTGGTAACGGGCGGCAAAATTCACTGCGTCATAATAGCGTGAGACTTCGGCAATCACGGAGTCGGGTTTGCCATCTTTTTGCAAGGGAATCAATTTTGGCCAACCACTGATGCGTTTGCGTAACATGCCGGTGTGGTCACAACCGGCGGGAACACCGGCTCCGATAAAAGTGACTCGGTCATCAAGGCCGCCTGCAACCAGGGCTTGAAAGCCTCCCTGACTGTGACCGATAACGGCTACTGTTTTGCCATCCCATTCGGGTTGAGTGGTAAGGAAGTCCAAGGCACGGATCATACGTAGGAACATGTTTTTGAAATAAACAGCATCACGGTTCTCACGGCCAAATAGGGGATACCCTCGCAGACGTCCGTTTTTTCCATAGAGCTTGCTGTAATATTCCTTGGGTTGACCATTAGGGATGCCGTGCGCGTTGATGTCCATTGATAAATAACCGGGGTAGCGTTTGATGGAAGAGCTGCGCACCCCTGCGCCGTGGACCCATAAGATGATGGGCAGGCTTTTGTTTTTTGCACCTACCGGACGGGCAAAATAACCAGATACGGGCACGTCATCGAGGCAGGTGATCTGGGTATCGAAGACCTCGAAATCCTTGTTGGATGCTTTGTCGTCTTTTTTCATTTGGGCATCGAGAGGGATAGCAGCGAGCAGTTGTTTTTGCGATTGCCAAAAAGCTTCGAAGTCGACAGGCACCTCCCGGCTGGGACTGATATCCAGTGGGGAGACGGCCGCTGCAGCGAGCACGGTTTTTGGTTTGGAGGTGAGCTTGCGATTGCCCGCTACGAATTGCACTTCACATTGGAGAAAACCCGCTCGGCTTAATTTGCCTGTTACTTGTAACGGCTTGCCAGTGATGGCGAGAGTGAAGTCTTCGATGGTTTTGTAACGGTCATCACTGAGCGTGCAATGTATGCTACCCCAATCGAGAGCCTGGCCTTTGTCATTTTTGATTTCGATTTGAAAAGTGATCGCTTCACCTTTTTTATAAACAGCATTTTCACGGTCTGTTTTGACTTGGATGACGATTTTATCACTTTCTGCAGCAAGCAAAAAAGTGTGTTGAATCAGGATCAGCGAGATCAGCATTAGCCGGAGAGAAAATTGGATATTTTTCATATAAAGTAAGTGGACAGAAAGACGGTATGTGTTCAACAAAAAATATCACTGCTTTTTAGTCGATTCGAGTCTAATTGATGGCAGATTTGTTTTTCTAAATTTTCATGATGAGCGGAACGGAATTATCCAACACTTACGCATTGATTCTGGCAGGCGGCAGCGGCACGCGGTTTTGGCCGGTGAGTCGAACTTTGCGGCCCAAGCAGTTGTTGTCATTATTTGACGCACAAGATTCAATGTTAGAACTCACAGTTTCCCGTATGCGCGGGTTGCTGCCTGCAGAGAATATTTTGGTTTTGACCAATAGCGATCAGGAGGATGCGGTGCGCGAGATTTTGAAAGATCGACTGCCAGGCGAGAACATTGTTGCCGAGCCGGAGAAGCGTGACACCGCTCCGGCGATTGCATTGGCTTTGGGGTGGGTGGCCGCAAGGGATCCGCAGGCGACGATGGTGGTTGTGCCATCGGATCAGCTGATCCAGGATCAAAATGCTTTTTGTCAGACGATGCGGCAGGCGGTCGGTGTGGCTGTCCGTGAGCAGGGCATTGTGACGATTGGTATCAAACCTACCTGGCCCTGCACGGCTTATGGTTATATTCAAAGGGGGCAGCAGATTTCAAGTGTGGCAGAGAATGAGAATGTGCCGACGGTTTATCAGGTCGATTGTTTTCGTGAAAAACCTAATACGCAGCTAGCGACGGAATTTATCGAGCAGGGAAATTTTTCCTGGAATGCGGGGATATTTGTCTGGCGCGTCCCTACAGTAATCAGTGAGCTGGAGCAACATTGCCCGGACTTGGCTCATTTTGTTGCAGATTTACAAAAATCGGTCGATTTTAACCAAACCGTGCAAGAAAGGTTTTCGCAATTACCGAAAATTTCTATCGATTATGCCTTGATGGAAAAAGCATCGTGTGTATTCAATATTGAAGCTGCTTTTGATTGGGATGATCTCGGCAACTGGGTGTCGGCTGGCAAATACTTTGATAGGGATAAACAAGGTAATGCTTGCAATAGTGCCTTGAGTTCGGTTGATTCCAATAACAATGTGGTGTACGCCGAGGATAAAGTGCGAGTGGCGCTTTTAGGGGTGAACAATTTGATTGTGGTACAAACATCGGATGCTATTCTGGTCGCCGCCAAAGAGGCGATGGACGGAATGAAAGAACTGGTGGATGAAGTGCCAGACGAATTAAAATAAAACAGTGACTGAATTTTAGAGATGGCAGATAAAATATTTCGCGCATTAGGTATCGATTACGGAACAGTTCGCATAGGCGTGGCTGTGAGTGATGATTTAGGTATGTTGGCGCACCCGCATGAAACTGTTGCCGGCGAAAACGAGGATGCGGCGGTTGCCCGGCTTGCGGAGATCGTTAGTGAACGTAAGGCTGAAGTGGTGGTATTGGGTTTACCCTTGAACATGGATGGCAGTGAAGGCCCCGCGGTTAAGAAAGTGCGCAAGTTTTTGGGGAAACTGCGAAAGTTATTACCGGAGAAAGTGACGATTGTTGAAGAAGACGAAAGATTGACCACAGTTGCTGCCTCGGAAAAGCTGAGTGAAGCAGGCAAATCGGATAAAGACCAACGCGATAGCATTGATCAGGCAGCGGCGGTTGAAATTTTGCAAGGTTACCTGGATTATCGAGAACCTTCGGAAGACGAAATGGAGGATGATATGAAATTGGGCGGTGGGTCATCGCTTAATGATGATCTTGATATTTTTTACGATGACGAGACTTATGGCTGAAGAAGATCGGAAACGATTTCTTCTGAGCTTGGCCTATGACGGGCGTATTTTTGAGGGGTGGCAGAGCCAAGTGGGTGGCAACACGGTGCAGGATCACTTGTTAAAGGCATTAAAAGGGGTCTGTCCCCAAATAGAGTCGGTGCAAGGGTCGGGACGGACGGATGCCGGTGTCAGTGCGATGGCGCAAAGAGCGCATTTTGATGCGCCCGCTAGTGCTCGCTTGGATGTTGGTAATTGGCAGAAAGCTCTCAATGCTCATTTGCCCCCCCAGATTCGGGTGATGGACTGTGAGCAGGTGGATTTGGATTTTCACGCTCGTTTTAATGCGACGGGTAAATGTTACCGTTATCGCTTGTTTGAAGGTGCGGTTTTACCACCACTACAGCATGGCTTGGTGTGGCAGGTGAGAGGGAAGCTGGATAGAGATCTTTTACACGAAGCCGCGAAGTTGTTTGCCGGGCGGCATGATTTTAGAGCATTTTCAGCTAACCGTGGAGATGGGCATGACGAAACCCGTGACGCACAGCGTATGATTCACTCAGTGGAGGTGTTGCAATCGCAGCAAGATCCGTTGGTAGATCTGCGATTTAAGGGAGAGGGATTTCTATACAAAATGGTTAGGTTTATAGTGGGCAGCATGGTCCGATGCGCCCAGGGAAAACTAGATCCGGCGGAGATTCAACGATTATTGGTTGGGGTAGATTTTTCTGAAAAGGCCCCATTCTGTGCCCCGGCGGATGGATTGATGTTGGAGCAGGTGTACTACCTTGGCAATAAGTCGATGACGTCATCTTCATCCCCTGCGATATCCGACTGAGGGTCATCTTCTTCAGTATAAGCCGGGATAACCTTGAGTTCCTCCATTTTGGAGGCCTTGTCTTCACTGCGCATCAGCGCTTCACCGACAAGAATGGCATCGGCTCCGCACTGCTGGACATTGCTGGCGTCTTCGCCGGTGGAGATTCCGCTTTCACTGATCAGAATATGATCAGGGCCGAGCTCTTGCGCTAATTGGAAGGTGGTGTCGAGGCTAACGTCGAAAGTTTTGAGATTGCGGTTGTTGATACCTATGATGGTGGCCTCGGTATCCAGAGCGCGGTCGAGTTCGTCTAGATCGTGCACTTCGACCAGCACATCCAATTGATAAGACTCGGCGATATCGAGGAAACGATTCAGTTCGTCCTGGGTCAGAACAGCAACAATCAGCAAGATGGCATCGGCCCCAGCGACAACGGCTTCATAGATTTGGGCTTCGTGTACGATGAAATCTTTTCTCAGCAGCGGTAGTGCGACTTTTTCACGGATAGCAGACAAATAGGAAAGTTTGCCCCGGAAGAATTTTTCATCGGTGAGCACTGAAATCGCGTTGGCACCGCAGCGGGCATATTCTGTAGCGATAGCAACTGGGTCAAAATCTTCGCTGATGATGCCGACGGAGGGTGAGGCTTTTTTGACTTCGGCGATGATGGACAAGGAGGGGTCGGTTTCTACAAGCGGGTCACGCAGGGCATTGGCAAAGGAGCGGAAATCATTTCGCTCAGCTGCAGCAAAGCGTAACTTTTCAGTCAGTGGCAGGATTTTTTCAATCTCTGTACGTTTATGGGCAATGATTTCGTCGAGACGATTTTTCATAAATGTGTATTTGCCACATAGAAACGCAGACTGCGAGGAAGAGCTAGTTTTTTTAGTGAAAAACTGCTTGATTTGATGGCTTTGGGGTCGTTAAGTTGGCATCCGCTCCGGCGGCTGATCGGTTTAGTGCCGGTTTGATAGATCACAGGATTGTGATTGCGGGTGTAGCTCAGGGGTAGAGCGCGACCTTGCCAAGGTCGAAGTCGGGCGTTCGAATCGCCTCACCCGCTCCATTTTTTAAAATGAAGAGCGGACCGCAAGCAGGCATTTATCGATGGTCAAAAGTTCTTCGCAGCGAGAGCGAGGTGAACACATGGGAGGTCGCGATAGAATCTTCCGCTCTGCTTGGTGCCACAATCAGTCATCAGGCCGGCAAAAAAACCTGGCGGCTTGAGTTGTTTGATCCTTCAGCTGAGGAACTTAGCGGCTGGGAGAAAAAATTTGGCGGCCGCATCGAGTATATTTCAGAAGCTGAGCTTGAGGCCATGTCTCAGCCTGCCAAAGCGTCGCAGGGTGAAGTGCTGAAGATCCGCGATCGAATCATTGTCAGCCAGGAAACGGACGAAACGATTTTGCAGCAGTTACGGGAAGATTTTCCCAAGCGGTTGGTATTGTCCTATCCCCCGGCCTTGGCTTTCGGGACCGGCGGGCATGCCACCACAGCGACCTGCTTGCGTTTGATTTGCGATTATGTGAAAAATCGCAATAAGGACAGGCTTGCCCCGTGGAGTTTTTTGGATCTCGGCTGTGGCAGTGGTATTTTGAGTGCGGCGGCGAATGGCCTGGGAGCGCAGTCTGTTGTTGGTATAGATTTTGATGAAATGGCGGTGCGAACCGCCCGCCGTTTGGCGGAGAATAATGGCTTGGCGGGGGACTGTTTGATCGAGGGAGATGTTTTGCAATGGCAGCCACCGGGCAAGCAGACGTATGATTTGATTGCAGCCAATATTTTCCATGATGTGTTGATCGAGCTTTTTCCTAAGCTTCCGGCTTATTTGAGTCCCGGCGGAGAACTGATCATATCCGGTATTTTGAACAGTCAGGAAAAAAATTGTCTGCATGCAGGCGAGCAAGCGGGTTTTGCCTTTGATCGAGTGATCCGTAAAGGCAAATGGAGCACTGCCCACGCCACCCTGAGAGCCATTTGAAAGCTCAGTTGGGCTTTTGGTGTCGAGATTCTGCTAAGGGTCAGGCCTCTTGCAAAAATAATGCTTGTGAGCGGTGGACGGGTGGAGCTTGGACAAATAAGAAAACAATCAGGAATGTAAATAGGGAGTCAGACCCCAAGCAAAGTAATTCTTGATTAAAGCGGTATAGGGAAACATCAGCTGACATCAGAGTGTTGTGGACTTACGCGGCATGACACAAGCAATCTTTGATTGTGGTGGGAAAAGGGCTTAATTAGCGTTCACTCATATCCTGAGCGCTTGGCGGTGTGTGGGGAATGTAAAACATGGTTTAGCTGATGAAAAAACAAACAAAGGACAACAAAGCGGGTTTTGAAACCCGTGCGGTGCATTGTGGGCATGATTACGTGGCGGGCACGGGGGCGGTGATTCCGCCGGTTTATCTGACCTCGACTTTTGAGTATGGCAATGAAGGCGGTTTTGATTACACTCGCTCAGGAAATCCGAATTTCCGCATGTTGGAGCGAACCTTGGCAAGTCTGGAAGGTGGGAGCCATGCCACGGTTTTTGGCAGCGGTGTCTCGGCGATCACTGCAGTGGTTTCCACGCTGAAATCGGGCGATGTGGTGGTGGCGGAGGAAAACATCTATGGCTGCACTTTTCGTTTGTTCGCCCAGGTGTTCGAGAAATTCGGTGTTGAGGTGGTGTATGGAGATTTGAGTGATGAGAAGAATTTCGAACTGATCGAAAAACATCGCCCGGTGCTGGTGTGGATCGAGTCGCCGACAAATCCTTTGCTGAAGGTGCTCGATATTCAAGCGGTGGCGGACGCCACTCATGCCGCGGGCAGTTTGCTGTTGGTGGATAATACCTTTGCTTCAAGTTATTTGCAGCGTCCACTTGAGTTGGGTGCGGATTTGTCTCTGTTGAGCACCACTAAATACAGTAACGGTCACTCCGATGCTCTGGGTGGCGTGGTGTGCACGAATTCTGATGAGTGGCAGGATAAAATGATTTTTGCCCAAAAAGCACTGGGTCTGCAGCCGTCACCTTTTGATAGTTGGCTGATTATGCGCGGGGTGAAAACACAGGCTCTGCGGATGGAGCGCCACAGTGAGAGTGGACTGCGTTTTGCCAGATTTTTGGAACAGGAAAACCCAGCTTACACGGTAAGATATCCTTTCCTCGAATCGCACCCACAATACGCTATTGCCAAGAAGCAGATGCATGGCGGCTCGGGTATTGTCACGGTGGATTTTGGTTTGGATCTTGTTAGCACTATGAACTTCGTCGAAAGTTTGCAGTATTTTCCTAAAGCGGAAAGTTTGGGTGGCATTGAATCCCTGTGCTGTCATCCGGCGTCGATGACTCACGCGGCGATTCCAAAAGCAACTCGGGAAGCAGTGGGTATCA
>JAJRVS010000114.1 GCA_024277195.1 Verrucomicrobiota bacterium
CAGGGCGTTCGGCCGCGTAAACTTTGTCATAGAAAACATCGCCGCCGGAAGATTCAGCTTCTTCCATGCGGGCTTCGCGGGAGCGGAAGTAGGTCACGCCGGCTGCCCAGATTTCTTGATTGCCAAGGGGAGGGAGCAGGGCGGCGGATTCGGCATCGAGTGCGTCGCATTGCTCGCAGTTGGAAAGATAGTCGTTGAGCAAATCGAGCGGGGCGTTCGATTGGAAAAGCGTATCAAAAGAGAAATCCTCCCCGTGAAAATATTTTCCGTCTTTAAGCAGAGTGACTTGCTGGAGGCCTCGGTAGATTGTGATCATTGCAGCGACAGTGTAAGGAGATTGTTGTGAATCGCAAGCGGGAGGATTTTTATGCGAGGGGGGTGATGGTTGAGCCATGGAGTGCGCATAGAAAGCCAGAGGTAAGAGGGGGAGACAATTGAGGATTTGTGAAAGGGGAGGGTTTTATAAGAGGGAGCCTTGCATTTGTCGCCAACCCACGCAATGCCATTGCGTTCCACATTCAGCACCACGTATTTTCTTCTCGCCGTGGAACGGATGGGCAATCCGTTTTGGTCGACGCGGTTGATTGTTTTGAAGTTGGAGTCTTGCTAGAGCAGCGGCAGAAGCCCGTCACAGCAAAATCTCGCGATTCACTTTTGGGTGGCCGACGACTCCGATGAGGCGGTTGTCGAGGCCTTGGAAGGGGTAGGTGAAGCTGTGGGCGTCTTTGCCTAGCAGGTGGAGGATGGTGGCTTGCAAGTCGGGCACGGACATGGCGCCATCGGCAACTCGGTAGCCGAAGTCGTCGGTTTCGCCGTAGTTGAAACCTGGTTTCACGCCTCCGCCTGCCATCCACATACTAAAACAATGCGGGTGGTGGTCGCGACCGAGAAACTTGGAGCCGTTGCGTTCTTCGTTCATCGAAGTGCGGCCGAACTCGCCACTCCAGATGACGAGGGTATCTTCCAACAGACCGCGTTGTTTGAGGTCTTTGAGCAGCGCAGCGATGGGTTGGTCGATGTTCTTGGTTTTGTTTTTCAAGCCGGTGGAGATGTCGTTGCTGGCGTTGGTGCCGTGCATGTCCCAGCCGTAGTCGAAGAGTTGCACGTAACGCACGCCTTGCTCGACTAGGCGGCGGGCGAGTAGGCAGTTGTTAGCGAAGTTTTCCTTGCCGGGTTGGGTGCCGTAGGCTTCATGAACGTGTTGAGGTTCTTGGCTGATGTCCATGATTTCGGGCACCGAGGTCTGCATGCGGTAGGCGAGCTCGTACTGGGCGATACGGCTGAGGGTTTCCGGATCGCCAACTTGTTCGAGTTCGAGTTGATTGAGTTTTTTTAAGGCGTCGAGTCCGCGACGGCGAGCTGCGCGGCTAAGACCTTTGGGATTGTTGACGTAGAGAACTGGATCGCTGTCGGATCGGCATTGCACGCCTTGATAGAGTGCAGGTAGGAATCCGCTGCCCCACAGGGCTTTGCCGCCGGAGGGATTGGTGCCGCCGGAGAGCAGGGCGACAAAAGCGGGCAGGTTTTCATTTTCGCTACCGAGCCCGTAACTGGCCCAGGAGCCCATCGAGGGATTGCCAAAGCGGTTGAGGCCGGTGTGGAGGAAGAGTTGCGCGGGGGCGTGGTTGAACTGGGTGGTGAACATCGATTTGATCATGCAGACGTCATCGACGACGGTTTTGAAGTGCGGCAGGATTTCTGATACCCAGGTGCCGGCTTCGCCACATTGTTCAAACTTCCAAGGTGTGCCTAATAACTTGGGACGTCCTTTGATGAAGGCAAATTTTTCTCCTTTGAGCAGGCTTTCAGGGCAGGGTTTACCGTTGTGTTTGACCAGCTCGGGTTTCCAGTCAAAGAGGTCGTGCTGCGGCGGAGAGCCTGCCATGTGCAGGTAGATGACGCGCTTGGCCTTGGGGGCGAAGTCGGGGCGTTTGGGGGAGGATGGATTGGGCGAAGGCGCGACGGGGGAGGTGAGCGCCGAATGGGCATTGGAGCCGAGCAGTTGATTGAATGCCAGGGCGCCGATGCCGGCGTTGCAGTGACGTAGGAAGTGACGCCGGGTGGCGAGTTGGGCGGAATTTTTGAGTAACGGGTTCATTGGGGAAGGCTTCAGAAGTTAGATTGGGTCCACTAAGGACACGAAGAGGCACAAAGGAAAGAAGGGGGGTGGATTTAAAAAAATATTAAAAAACTTCGTGTTACTTGGTGTCCTTAGTGGATAAATATTTCTCTTGGAATTGTATTCAGGATTTGGTGAGGACGGCGTCTAGGTTGAGTAGGATGTTGGTGATGGCGGTCCAGGTGGCTAGTTGGATGGGGTCGGTGGCGACAGCTTCGCCTTCGCCTTTATTGGTGGCCAGGGTTTTGGCGGCTTCGGGGTTTTGTTTGAAGTTGCTCAGCTCTTTTTGGAACAGGTCGGCGATGACTTGTTGTTCGGTTTCCGAGGGCGGGCGGATGAGAACCAGTTGCAGGGCGAACTTGATTCGTTCCGCGTTGGTTTTGCCACCTTCTTTGATGATCCGACGTGCCATGGCTTGGGCGATTTCGACATAAACGGGATCGTTGAGGGTGACGAAGGCTTGCAGCGGGGTGTTGGTGCGGATGCGGCGCAGGTTGCAGACTTCGCGGCTGGGGGCGTCGAAGGTTGCCATGCTGGGGTAAGGCACGGAACGGCGCCAGAAGGTGTAGAGTCCACGGCGGTAGCGGTCTTCGCCTTTGCTGGTCGCCCAATTGCGTTGACCGTTGAAGGCGGCGCGCCACATGCCGGGAGGTTGCGGAGGGTAAACCGAAGGGCCGCCGACTTTGTGGCTGAGCAAGCCGGACAGA
Organism: Verrucomicrobiota bacterium; assembly: GCA_024277195.1. Taxonomy (GTDB): domain Bacteria; phylum Verrucomicrobiota; class Verrucomicrobiia; order Verrucomicrobiales; family DEV007; genus JAADHD01. Next base: position 2,827 of record JAJRVS010000114.1, read on the forward strand.
GTAAGCGCCTGGTCGCGGACTTGCTCGGCGTTGAGCCGGAAGCGTGGACCGCGGGCGAGCTTGGCGTTGATGTGATCGTCGTCAAATGCTTGGGGGGAGGCTTTGCTCGATTGCCGGTAGGTGGCTGACATGACGATGGTTTTGAGCAGGGCTTTGCTGTCCCAGCCAGTGCGCATGTATTCGGTTGCCAGCCAGTCGAGCAGTTTGGGGTGACTGGGGTAAGTGCCCTGGGAGCCGAAGTCTTCCTCGGTTTCGACAATGCCGGCTCCGAAGAGTTGAGCCCAAATACGGTTGACTGCGACTCGTGCGGTGAGCGGGTTGTCAGTGGAGGTTAGCCATTGAGCCACGCCGATGCGGTTGGCTGGAGCGTTTTTTGGAAAGGGGTTGAATGAGGCAGGAACGGCGGCTTTGACCTGATCTCCCAAGTCCATGAAGTTGCCGCGGGCATGAATCTGGGTTTTGCGGTGTTTGTTTTGTGCCAACTGGGTGATGATGGGAATCGTTGGAGGTTTGATTGCATCACGTTGTTTTTTGACCTTGCCCAGTTCGCCTCTGAGCTTGGCTAGCGAGGGAGCGAAATCGTGGAAGTAGAGGGCTAGTTTTTGTTTGTCCTGAGCACTGCGTTGCGATTCATTTTTGTCGATAATAGTGAGCATGTCAGGGCGCAGGGTGGCGCGTTTGGACAGGGCTGGATCATTGGTGGCTGAGATGCGGAAGCGGCCGAGAGTTTTCTGTCCGCCGTAGTTGTAGTGGTGATCGAGAATGATTTTCAACTTGTCACTGGCTGCTATTTCAGTCGGCGCGCTTGACACAAAAAAAGCTTGGTGGCGTTCTTTCTGTTTGGGTGAAACGCCCCAGCCTGCCAGATTTCGCGCAACTGCGGGAATGGCATTGCTGATAGGCCACTTGTCTTGTGAGAAGTCAGCAGTGGCGCGGGTGAAGATCAGCGGGCGCGGTCCGGTGAGGGTGAAAGTTTCCGATTTTTTCGGACCTTTAAGCTTGGCGTTCTGCCAGACTAGTTTGCGGTTTTGATCGTAGAGTTTGATTTGGTAGCCATCGAGCCTGGACTGAAGGTTGCCATCGGTGCGGTTCCAGATGGTGATGCGATCAACGGGAGTGCTTTTGCCAAGATCGACTTCCCACCAGGGAGATTTGTCTTTGCTACCGACATGGGCGACGGATTTTTTTTCCCACAGGCCGTTGGTATTGCCATCAATGGCTCGTTCTGCTTCACCTCCCGGATAAGTGGAGGACTGCTTGGCTTTGCCTTTGAGCGCGAGATTGTTTTTACCATTAAAAATTTCGACTTCTGCTAAATTCAGGATTTTGTCTTTGCCTGGCAGTTCGATTCTTAGGTAACGAGCCTGCGGAGCTTTGCCTCCGGTATCCAGAGTGGCGGCGAAACGTGACAGGATGAAACTGCCATCCGGCGCCCGTCCCGATCCGCCTGCCGGGTTGCGTTTGTCGGGGATGGCTTCGAGACGGAATCCGGTGATCGATTTCAAAGGGGTGGTGACGGCTAGAGTGTAAGTGTCATTTTTTGGTGGTTTGCCAGTGACCAGGACGCTGCCGTCTTGCTGTTTTTCAAAAGTGGAGCCTTGGATGGAGCTTGCTTTTGAAATGCCAAGTGGAGTCCACTGGGTATTGCCGCGGTACTGGGCTTCCCATGTTTTTTGTTCGGCGAGCAACTTGGTGGGGTCTGCTTGAGAGATTTGTTTTTCAACCGCAGCGATTTTTTGATCGAGGGCTGCGCGTTTTTTTAGTTCGTTGGAGCCAGGAACCGCAATGAAAGGCGCGTCGTCATTGGTATCGGCGTCTGCGGTCTGGTTGAAAAAATCGTAGAACTGGTAGTATTCCTTATGGGTGATGGGGTCGTATTTGTGGGTGTGGCATTCGGCGCAACGCATAGTCAGTCCCATCCACACATTCATGGTGGTGCTGACGCGATCCTTAACCGCGGCAACACGAAACTCTTCATTGTCAGTTCCCCCTTCGGTGTTGTTCATCGTATTGCGATGAAAGGCGGTAGCGACTAGATTTTTGGCTGTGCTTTTGGGTAGTAGGTCACCGGCGAGTTGCTGCAGGGTGAACTCATCATAGGGCATGTTGTCATTGTAGGTTTGGATCACCCAGTCGCGGTAGGCCCAGATGGTGCGCAGGTTGTCAGAGGCATAACCCATGGAGTCAGCGTAGCGGGCGAGGTCGAGCCACATGGCAGCCCAGCGTTCGCCATAGGCGGAGCTGGCAAGCAGGCGGTCGACGAGGTTTTCGTAGGCTTGTGGAGATTGGTCTTTTATGAAAGCGGCGACTTCTTTTGGTTGCGGAGGCAGTCCGGTGATGTCGAGTGAAGCACGGCGGATGAGCTGGTAGCGGTCGGCTTCTGCTTGTGGGGTGACTTGATCTTTTTCCAGTCGGCTGAGAACAAAATAGTCGATTTCGTTTTTCGGCCAGAAGGGTGTTTGTATAGATGGGGGGGCGTGCCGTTGAGGCGGAACAAAAGACCAGTGGCGTTCGTATTTGGCACCGTTGTCGATCCACTGTTTCAGACGCTTGATTTCATTGGGCTTGAGAGGTTTGCCTGATTCTGCGGGTGGCATGAGATCACCTTCGTCGTGGGTGGTGAGGCGGGCGATGAGTTCACTTTTTTTGCTGTTGCCGGGTTGGATGGCAAAATGGCCGTCGAGATTCTTGGTTGCCCCTTCGAAGGTGTCCAGGCGCAGATCGGCTTCGCGGGATCCTTCGTCGGCACCGTGGCATTTAAAACATTTGGAGGACAGCAGCGGTTTGATGTCACGGTTGAAATCGAGATCTTCGGCGGCTGACAACTGGATGCAGGGCAGGGCGATGCCGGTGAGTAGCAGGCTGAGAATGAAGGCAGGTATTTTCATGAAAAGCAGTTTTATTTTTAAAGGTTCTGGCCGGGCCACAAAGAGGTGGGGCTACCGGCGTCGATCATTTTCTGTAATTCGTCTTCGCTCAGGGCACGTTGCCAGAGGATGACTTCATCCATGCGACCGCGCAGGCTGCGGATGGGGTTTTCCCAATCGGGGTGCGGTTTCCAGTCACCGAGGCGGCAGGAGCCGGGGGTGATGATGGCATCTTTTCCTAGCTGCGCGGTGGAGGAGAGTTTGCCGTTGACGTAGGTGTGGACTTTTTTGCTTGAGCCTTCGCTGATGATCGCTAGATGGATCCAATGTTGCAGGGGCAAGGGGCTGGGGAAGTGTTGGCGTTTGCTGTCGCCGTTGTAACCAAAAGCAAAGTTCCGCCGGCTGCGGGAAATCTGAAAGTGGGTATCGCCAGGCTCCCATTCGTCGGAATCGAGGATGGTGGAAAGTTCGTGATCCAAGCGATTGACTTTGACCCAGACGGCAAAGGTGAAAGCGCTGAGGGGTTTTGGAATGTTAAGCAAAACCGCATCGTGGTCGCGTTCGAACAGCAGGGCGTCTTTGTCCGGCCAACGCCCGCTGACCCAGATGGGACCTTGGATGATACCGTCTTCTACCGAGCTGTTACTGACTAGGTTTTTAAGTTGGGACGGATTGCTTTGGCGAGTGAAGTCATAATAGATCAACAAGCTGGGATCTTTTTGCACCGCTAGGCTCCAGTTTTTCCAGCGCTGATAACCGATGGATTGCGGGGTGGGAAAGTCGGCGGCTTTGAGGAGGGCTCCACTGGCGACGCGACCGTTCTCCATGGTATAGGATTGGCCTAGAGTGGCTGCTTGTAATAGTAATTGGTTGTCGCTGCTCTTGATGTCCACTCGTCCTTCAAAAACATGCAGTTCACTGGTTCCGGTTTTGGAATCAACGGAAACTCCAAATTCGGTGCCGAGATCTTCAAAGTCAATTTGCGGGGCGCCGATGGTGAAGCCGATGCCGCTATCGGGAACGATGGCGCGCATGCTTCCGTGGTGCAGGGCGATATGAAAAGGATCGATGATTTCGAAATCAACGGGTGCGCGGTAGATCAAGTCCACGCCATTGACAAAACGCATGTGGGCAGCGCCGCTTTGCAATTGGTAGCGGCCGGGTTTGAATTGGACTGCATCGGGGCCGTGTTGCGGGTTGAAGTCAGCGGCAGCTTCGCTGACTAACAGGGCGGCGATGTGGTTGGCGGTGTTTTTGCTGGTGGCAGAGTTGGTCGCAGTGGGGGAGGGAGTCAGGGACTTGGCGATGATTGCGGGTTTCTTGGGGCTTTGTTCAAAGGTGGGGTGAATGATGCCGGTCAAGGTCAAGGCGGTGACCACGCAGGCGGCGGCAGCTATGATCCATGCCGGATGTAGGGGCCAGGCTTGAGAGGTGTTTTTTTGCCCGGCAGGATCGAAGGCTAGGTGATCCATGGTGGAGGACATTTTTTCGGCCTGGGCCCAGTCGCTCAGAATGGCTTCTTCGTTTGCCAGGATGATAAGCTGTTCGCACAAATCAGGTTCTGCTTTTAGCCGTTGTTGCAGCTGGTGCTCATCTGCCTGAGATAGATCGCCTTGAAGGTATTCCAGCAGTCGTTCGGTTTGTTTTTTCATAGCCCGCCCTCCTGTGAAAGTTTGTTATCGACACAGTCACGTAGAACTAATCGGATGCGTTTTAATAAAGCGTAAGTGCCTTGCACTGTGCGGCCGAATTGCCGGGCAATGGACTCGACCTGTGGGGTGGGATTGTCGTAGCGCATGGCGATCAAACGACGGCTTTCGGTCGGCAACTGCTCGAGGCAGGTGTGCAGGACATTACGTTGGGATTCCTTGCGCTGCAGATCTAGTTGATCGATGCGCGCAGCAGCTTCCGAGAGTTTATCGAGTAGTTCGTCATCGATCAGTAAAAGTTGTTTGTTTTGTCGGACGTGAGCGAGGATGCGGCGGCGGGCGATTTCGCGTGCCCAGGGAAGGAAGCCGTTTTCATCGCGTAGTTGGGAAAAGGAGGTGGCGATGGCCAGTGAGCTTTCCTGAAAGACGTCGTCGGCATCGGCGTGATTGCGTACGGCGGCGAGGATGTAGGCCATCAGGGCAGAGCGGTGCTCAAGCAGCAGGCGGGTGATGGTCGGGGCATCATGCTTGCAGCCGCTTGGTGGGCGGTGTTCGTTTTCTGATTCGGATGGTTTTTTCACAGACATCAACAGGCTTGGCACCATATAAAGGCAGCTTTTCATTGTATTAGGCAAAAAAAATGAATTTTTGTTGAGTTTTTTTTCAGAGGGGAGCCACGGAAGGCGCGGAAGATGCACGGAAAGGAAGTGAAATGGGGAGGATCAGGAGGTCTTTCGAGAGGAGGTTTTAAGATCTAGAGACTCTGAGAGTATGGAAATAATTATTATTCAGGCTGTCTAGAATAATGATTTTTTAGGACAGTTGCTTATGATACTGTTCTACAATAAAACTCAAGCAACACTCACATGAGCAATTCAGTTTTTATCGAGACGACAATCCGCACAACAGACCTCGGATACGGAGATGCTTTGATCGACATCAGATCAAAATGCCTGTAATCTGTACCCCAGAAGAATTTATTGGAGATAGCTATGACAACGATAATTGAAAAAAATACGGAGTCGATTATCATGGAGGTTCGTCGCCTCAAGGAGGAAAACGCGGCAGAACACGGTTTCGATCTTCGAAAGATCGCAGAAGCGGCTCGGGCACGTCAACGTGAACACCCTGCGCGAATGGTTGCGCGGATACCAGACAATGCAAAACAAGCTCATGGAGATCAAGTACAGACTCGTGGTGTCACCAAAAAAGATTTGTGATTGAGATGCCAAATTTGCAGTGCTGTCAGAGTGGCGGCTCATGTTTGACGTTTCCCTTTGTGCATAGCAACAAGGTGAGGATGAGTAGTCCAAAATTTGAAGTGTCTATTGAGGGGGGCGTGTGATTGTTTTTGCAGTGTAAGAGCTGCGCGAACAGATTTGGAAATCTATCCTACGGGGGAGTGCGGATTTTTTTGTCTTGGGTATTGATTTAAAGCGGCTTGCTTTTGAAGGCTGATTTGGCGACACTTTCCCGTGATGGGAAAATCCAAAGATAATGATGTAGGAACGCCGCGCTGGATGCGGGATTTGCGCCGCTTTTTGCCTTTGCGCAGTCAATTTGTGCTGTGGGGCAATGTGCGAGATCGTTTTGCCTGGCATCAAGGGGATCACGTGCTGCCATTGGGGCTGGCGGAATACCTCGCTGCTCATCTGGCTGAGAATGGGGTGACGCATTTTTTATCTTTCACCATTGCCGAGGGTTTGAGAATTGTGCCACGGCTGGGAATGGAGCTGGACAAGGAAAAAGAATTTTACGCTGAGCGTTTTGATTTGAATTGGAACGAGGGGGAGGATGTGTTGCCGATGTCGAACGATGCTTTTTTTACTCTGATGGGACGGCTTTCCCAGAATGACGAGGAACCGGTCGGGGTGGCAGTGGATATGGCGTCACGCTTGATTGTGCGGGATGAAGCGATTAGTGACTGCGAACATGGTCTGTTCACCAGGGCGCTGTTGTTTTCGCAAAGAGCGCGTCCGTTGGCGGCGTTTGGTGAAGAGGGCTCTACGCGTCCACGTTTCAACGCGGTTTTCTGGTTGTTGGATCGCGAGGGGGATTTGCCAGATTGGTTGGTATTGGAGAATCCGCGTTTGCGCTCCATTCCGATTCCAGTGCCTGACTCCAACTTACGTAAGGTTTTTATTAAAGCCTTGTGTCGAGAGCGGAGGGTGAGCGATGAGACGGTGGACGATTTTGTTGCTCAGACAGAGGGAATGCGCTTGGCGGATTTGTTGGGCATCGTCCAGCTTTGCCAAGCGGAAGATTTGGATTTCAGCGAATTGCCGGAAGGGGCGCGGCGCTACAAGCTGGGGGTGACAGAGGATCCATGGAAAAAAATCGATCGTGATAAAATAGCCAAGGCGGATGAATTTGTGCGCAAGCGGGTGATGGGTCAGGATCGTGCGGTGACTGCGATGTTGGATATTGTGAAACGTGCGGTGATGGGCTTTTCCGGTAGTGGCAAACGATCTAATCGTCCGCGCGGAGTGGCTTTCCTGGCGGGTCCGACCGGGGTGGGTAAAACGGAACTGGCGAAGACGGTGACGGAGTTGTTGTTCGGAGATGAGAAGGCTTATATCCGTTTTGATATGAGCGAGTTTTCTGCCGAGCATTCGGATCAGCGTTTGATCGGAGCTCCTCCGGGGTATGTGGGTTATGACTCTGGTGGTGAGCTGACCAATGCGATTCGCGAACGCCCCTTTAGTCTGGTATTGTTCGACGAGATCGAAAAGGCCCATCCGAAGATCCTGGATAAGTTTTTGCAGATATTGGATGACGGGGTGCTGACTTCCGGTCGTGGGGAGCGAGTGTATTTTTCCGAGGCGGTGATTGTATTCACTTCCAATCTGGGGATTTATCAGATGGCACCGGATGGCACACGCCGACTGAGTGTGACCAGTGATGACGATTATGAAACCGTGGAGAGTCGGGTCAAGACGGGGATTGAGGACTATTTTAAACTGGAGCTGGGGCGTCCGGAGATTCTGAACCGCTTGGGTGAAAATATCCTGGTATTTGATTTCATTCGACCGCAGGTGGGCGAGGCGATTTTTGATTTTATGTTGAAAAAAATCATTGCCGATCTGGAGGGCGCGACAGGGATTGTGATTGAGATGAGTTCGCTGGCTAGGAGGACTTTGCTCGATATTTGTCTGGAGGATTTGTCCAATGGGGGGCGGGGGATACGCAATCAGCTGGAGGCACGCTTGGTGAATCCGTTAGCGCGCGCTTTGTTTGATGGAAGTTTTGTCAGCGGGGAACGGGCACAAGTGTGGACGGTGGCGGTGGAACCCGAGCTGCCTTTGGTGGAGCTGGTAAGATGAGTGCGGTGAGCCTGAAGTTGAACAAGATGCACTTCCCGGTTAGCACGCTGGGACCGGGCAAGCGCATGGGGCTGTGGTTCAATGGTTGTTCGATCCATTGCGAGGGCTGCATCAGTCGGGATACCTGGGAGTTCTCCGAGTCGAGTCGGATTGAGCTGGCTGCGGTGTTTGAAGTATTGGAAGGGTGGCTACCGCAAGCGGACGGCTTGACGATTTCTGGTGGCGAGCCTTTTGATCAGGCTGAGGCTTTGGGAGAATTATTGTCCTGGTTCGAAAGGCGACGGGGGGAGCGTGAGGTGCTGGTGTATTCGGGTTATGAGTTTTCGGTTTTGACTAGGCGTCACGGGGCATTGTTGGAAAAAATCGATGCCTTGGTGAGTGGACCTTATGAGGTCAATAGTGGTCAGTCGAAGCGTTGGTGGGGTTCGGATAATCAGCAGTTGCATTTGCTGAGTGAGCGGGCGCGCCTTGTTTATGCCGGAGCGGAGGAAGCTGATGAAGCGCAGCGGAAGTTGGATGTGTTTGAGGAGGATGGGCAGTGGTGGTTTGCGGGGGTTCCTCGTTCGGAGGATTGGTTGAAGATACGCGGTATGTTGGAACAAAAAGGGGTGAGGGGGAAATTTTCTCATGTTGAGTAAAAAGCAAAATGCCGGTAGCAAAGTTTGTGGGGTCTGCGGATTTGAAAATTCTGTGGTCGCATTTTTGTGCCAACAGTGCACCAATGACCTGACTTTCACGTCAGTGAAGTTCCCTTCGCAGCCAGCAATCGTGGAGAAGCAAGAAGATGTTCCTGCGAGTGCAGGGCGTCGTTGTGAAAACGGACATGAGATGGAATTGGGGGATTTGCTGTGCCTGGATTGTGGGGCGGCGGCGGTGACGGAGGAGGAAGATTTCACAGCGCAGGGGGAAGGCGCTGAGCGAGTATTTACTTGTGGAGAGCTGAGGGTGGAGCTGCCTGGGCAGGTCGCTGATCATGAATTTTTCACAGTCGAGCTAGGCAAGCAGCGGGTTCGTTTTTTTCCGCAAGGTTTAGAGCCGGATGCCACGCTGCAGGATCGATTGCTGCAGGTGTCTTCGGAATTTGTCGCTACGCTGCGGTCTCGGGGACGGGTAGAAGAAGACCGTAGCCGTTATTTCGAAGTGTGGGAAAACTCGCTGGCGGGGGAGGAGGTGAAGTATTTGGCTGAGCTTGATTGGTCAGATCTTGAACAGCAGCAAAAAATCGTAGAGCTGGAGTCGGTGGGGCGGCAGTTGGCTGAGGGGATCAGTGCTTTGCACCGGCAGGAGGTGCTGCTGCGCGACCTGAATCGGGACGGTGTTTGCTGGGAAAAAAACGAAGAGGGTGAGGGGCTACGAGTGGAGTTGTTTGATTTGTCCCAGGCGGCGGCGGCAGATCTTGGGGTGAGTCGTGAACCGGCGAAGAGTGATCCGGCTTACATCGCTCCGGAAGCTGCGGTCGGGGTCTATGAGGAGGCTTCGGATTGGTGGGCTTTGGGCGCGTTGCTGCTCGACTTGCTGACGGATGGTGATGAGTCGCGGCTTGCTCTGCGTGCGGATACGATGTTGTTGAATGTGGTGACGCGGGGAATCCCAGTGCCGGATGATTTGCCGGGGCAGTGGGCGCATTTATTGAAAGGTTTGCTCACCCGTGATCCTGCCAAACGCTGGAGCGGGGTTGAGCTGTTACGTTGGTTGGATGGAGAGCGGGGGATTCCCCAGTTTTATGAAAATGATACGGCGGGCAGCAGTCGAGGAGAGCCTTTGAAGCTGGCAGGGGAGGCTTGTTACTCGCCTCAACAATGGGCTTTGGCAGCGGCGGCGGGTGAGGTCTGGAACGAGGCCCGGCAACAACTTGAAAGTGGTCGTCTTGCCACTTGGCTGGAACAGATGGATGAGCCGGATCAGGAGTTTGACACTGAATTGGATCGATTGTCGCGGGACGAGGCACTGAGCGCTGATGAGCGTCTGGCGGCGGTGGTGGTATTATTAAATTCGCGCTTGCCACTTAGTTTTCGCGGGGAACTGGTGAATCCGCGTTGGCTGCTTGAGAATGCAGAACAGGCACTGATCTGGTTGGAAGGCGACTTTACCAATCGTCTGGCCCGAATAGAGAGGGTGCCGTGGTTGGTGCAAATGTCCGCTCGGCGGGAGCGGGCGGAAGCGGTGGCGAAGGAGAAGAGGATTCAACTCGATCGTGATACTTTTCGCGCGGCTTCGCTGGTGGCGGATGATCATCAGCTACGTCAACGCTGGATGAGAAGACGACAGCACTTTCCTCACTCCCATCATCGAGGTTTGGCGAGTCTGGCGGAAAAAGACCAGCCTTTGCCGGAAGAGTTGCTGGTGGTATTGGCAGCGAACATTGAACAGTTCACTGCGGCGGATGAAATTCTGAGAGAAGCCAAAGAAGAGGCGCAGCGGGCGGAGGTAGAATTTTTTGACGAGCAACTGGCGAGGGAGAGATTTGATTCGAGCTATCGTGAGGTCTTCCGCGAATTGAATCAAAGGTTGTCTGGTTTTGTCCGCTGCGAAGAAGAACGGCTTGATGAATGGGCGGATGTGTTTCGTTTTGAGCAAGGTCTGAGCCTTGCCCGAGCGCTGATTTTGCTACAGGTGCCGGAGGGGCAATGGCAGACCCCGCCGGAGCAGGAATATCTGGGTAGTTTGTTTGATTTTTTTCACCGCAAGATATTGCAGGGGATTCAGCGAGGGCCCTTGTTGCGTTTGCGGGTGTCGAAAAATTCACGCAATATCGATCTGACCGAATTGGGAGGGTCGCAGTTGAGCTCGGATACTTTGTTGCAGCGCATATTCAGTCGCGAAGAAAAAATGTCGCAGATTGATCCCGGGGTGTTTATTTCTAACCCTCAAGTTGAGCGGCGTATTCGTCGCCTGCATCGAGTGGGGGTGGATTACCAGCGGGATACGGGTATTGATTCGGTTTATTTGGGATTCCCTTTTCTGATATTCCGACCCGTCACCAGTAGCGCGACTGCCAAGCCCAAACGCGCGCCTTTGTTTTTATGGCCGGTTGAAATTCATGCGATGGGAGGGCGACAGGGCAGGGTTAAAATTTCCTATGATCATCAGCGCGGCGATTATGAATCGGGCGGGGTTGAGCTGAACCCAGCTTTGCAACCTTTGCTCAAGCAGGATGAACAGGAGGCGTTGCTGGCGGCTTTGGCTGAAGCGCTGGTGCGCAGTCGTTTGGATGCGGCGGAGTTTTACGAATTGTGTGCGGCAGCCTTGCCCTTGAAAATGCGTCACGATGCGGAGTTAAGTCCACTGGTCTCCGAGGCACCTGATATGCGTCATGGTGAGGGGCATCTGTACTCTGCCGGGGGTTTGTTTTTATGCGATTTTTCTCAACAAACGATTGCTAAGGATATACGGCAGTTACGCAAACGGGGACTGAAGAGCGGAGCCTTGTCTCACGCTTTGAGAATGCCGATGAAAGAGGAATCCGTTGAGGTTGAGGTGGAAGAGAGTAGGAATGGAGATGGGGAGCAGCAGGTTTCGAATGCGGAGCAAGGTCCGTTTTTCATCTTGCCGGCGGATCCTAGTCAGCAAAGAGCGGTGCTTGATGCCAGAGCTCGTGAAGGGGTGGCGATCCAAGGGCCGCCGGGCACGGGCAAGAGTCAGACGATTGTGAATATACTGGCTGACTGCATCGGGCGGGGAGAAAAAGCTTTGGTGGTTTGTCAAAAACACGCGGCCCTGGAAGTGGTGGCACGGCGGATGGCGGAAGAGGGTTTGGGTGATCGTTTTTTCATGATTGAAGACGCCAAGCGCAGTCGTCGCCCTTTGATCAAGGCGCTGCGTAATCAGACCGAGGCGAGTGCGCTGTGGCGTTCGGATGCTGAGGATGACTCGCGTGACGAGTTGCTTAGTCGTATCGCCAGGCTGGAGGATGAACTTTGTGCCAGTGCGGATGCGATTCAAAATGAAGTGAAACCGAGCCAATTGACCTATGCGCAGATGGTTGATCGGCTGATCGAATCGGAAGAGGCATCACGGATCGGGGCTTTTCATTTGCGCGATTTTTTTGAGCAAAGCTCGGTGGAAGAAGTGGCTTCTTCAGCGGAAAGGGTGAAGGGGCTAGCGCAGTTGTGGTTGCGGTCGAATTATTTCGCCAGCCCGTGGCGAGGTTTGTCCGATTTCTCATCTGATCCGGCGGCACTGTTGGAATTCGGCGAGAATTTTCAAAGTTTTGCCACAGCGGAACAGGCGCGTGGTGCTTTTGCTGATCAAGTGAATAAGATTTTCTTAATAGCTGATGCCACGGAGATGAGGGAGTGGTTGGAAGGGCATCGGCGTGACTTGGCAAAAATGTCCGATCAGCAGGTGGAGGATATTTATCGCTGGCGGACCTTGTTGGATGGTGGTGACAAAGGCTTGGCGAAGAATTTGCAGCGAGACTTGCGACGGTTGGCGGCTGAGGCTTCAGCGCTTGGCACGAGCTCGCGGGAGCATGATCTTGGGGCGCCCTTGAGCTTATTGAAAGGGCGGTCGTTTCGTCATTTGGTTAAATCTAGTCACCGGGTTAGGGCTGCTGCTCAGAGTTTTTTCAAACGGCTCTGGCCGGGTTTCTTTTTTGCCAAACGCAGCTTGGCAAAATTTTACGATCAACATAGCGATTTTGAATTGGATCAGGGCGGGGGTGATGTGCTGTCTGCTTTGCATCAGCAAATTGATTGGGAGGTCGCCCGTCGCGCTTTGCTGGTCAGCCTGCGTGAAGTGGAATCGACTTTGGGAACAAGTCTGGATGATGGCGAACGCAAGCCGCTCTCTCCGAATCAGATTTCAGATCGAGCTGAAGGATGGTGCAAGCGTCTGGTGGCGGCAGAAGCCAATGCTGTTTATTGTTTGAATTGTCCAGTGGCGGGAGTTTTTGAAAAGGTGATGAGCCAAGGCAGTTCCACTGCGGTGGAGGATTTTATCGAGGCAGCTGCCATTAGCCTCAAATACGCGATCACTCAGCAGCTGAGTTTGGAAAGGTTGCAGCAATTGAGTCAATGGTTTGATGATCCATGGATTGAAGCCAAACGTTTGCAGATTGAGCGAGCTGAGAATGGGCTGGATGAACTGGATGCCATGCAATCAGAAATCGACAAGGTGGCGGATTATATTCAGTTCAGGGCGAGGCATCGAGATCTGCCGGACCAGGTGAAAGAACTGTTTCAACTGCTCGAAGAATACCGTGAAGAGCTGGCGGCGCATTCGGAGGAGGAAGTAGGCAAGCTGCTGGAAAATACCATCAAGCGGGAAGCTTTGTTGGCATGGAAAGGCTTGGCTGAATCTCGGCACCCAGCACTGTTAATGAATGCGTCCGAGTTCGAGGCCAAGGTGGTCTCTTTGCGTCGAGCAGTGGAGTCGATGCGGAAATCTACCGCGGAAACGCTCAAACGACCTTGGCAAATGCGGGTGATTGCCAACGCCACGCGTTGGCTTGAAATTCTCAAGCTCACTGGAGCTAACGCAAGGCGCTTGCGCGAGGTTTTTGATCAGGGTATCGAGCGTGGTTTGTTTAATTTGCGTCCGGTTTGGTTGGCGAGTCCGGAGACGGTGTCACGGGTTTTTCCATTGCGGGAGAATTTATTTGATGTGGTGATTTTTGATGAAGCCTCGCAGATGCCGGTGGAGTTGGCGGTGCCTGCGCTCTATCGGGCGCGGCGGGCGGTGATCAGCGGGGACGAAAAACAGCTGCCGCCGACCAATTTTTTCCGCTCGAGCTTTGACGATGCTGACGAGGATGACCCTGACGAAGCGATGATCGAAAGCGGAGCTATTTTTGATGCGGGTTTGGATGAGGACACTCGTCAGCGTCTCGCCAGTAAAGCTACTCGCAGGGAAGTGAAAGACTGCTCAGATTTGTTGCAGTTAGCTAAGGATGAAATGCCGAACAGTTTGCTTTCCATTCACTACCGTTCGCGTTGGCGGCATCTGATTGCTTTTTCAAATCATGCTTTTTATGAGGGCAGATTGAGTATTCCGGTGCATCACCCGGACGGGCGTATCAGGGAGCAGCAACCGCTGGAGTTGCGGCAGGTGAATGGTTTGTATGAAAAACAGACCAATCAGGGTGAAGCGGATGCGGTGATCGATTTTCTGGCGAAACATTGGTCCCAGTCGAATCCTCCCAGCGTGGGCATTGTGACTTTTAACATGAAACAGGCTGAGTTGATTCAGGATGAGATCGAGGCGAGGATGGAGAAGGATAAGGTATTTCGGAGAAATTGTGAACGTGAGAACAGTCGATCTCAATTGGATGCTTATTTTGTGCGCAATTTGGAAAACGTGCAGGGCGACGAGCGTGATGTGATTGTATTCTCGACCACCTTTGGTCCGGATGCCAAAGGGCGTTTCATTCGCAACTTTGGCCCGGCTAGTCAGAGCGGTGGGGAAAGGAGGCTTAATGTGGCGGTTACTCGTAGTCGTGAGAAGATGGTGATTTTCACCTCGATGCCGATTGCCGATGTGGCTGAAGGTTTGCCAGGGGAGGGAGAGAGTCCGCGAGAGATTTTAAAAGCTTACCTTTCATTTGCGCAAAGTGTGTCGCAGGGAGATTTTAAAAATGGCGATGCGATTCTAAATCGGGCTCGGGGGCGGCAACAGCGGGCGCATGATCGCTCAGCTTTTGAGCAAGCCCCCAAGCAGCGGGCTTTTGTGGTTGAGGTGGTGAAGTTTTTGCGTGAGC
>JAJRVS010000115.1 GCA_024277195.1 Verrucomicrobiota bacterium
CGAGTTGTTGAAACGCGAGCGTAATGAATTGAAGGCGGAATTGCGAGCAAGTCAGGATTTGGCCAAGTTGCGCAATGATCTGCTTAAGAATAAAAGCCGGGCTCTGTCTGCCTTGTTGGGAGGTAATTCAAGGATCACCTCTGATGCGGGAAAAGGTGCGGTGGAGAAATTGGCTAACTTGAAAAGAATACTGGGATCTGAATGAGCTGAATGACTCAGCGGGAGTCACAGCTTTTTCAACGCAACAATCAGATGTCAGGAAGAGCGCCTGATTGTTGCAATGAGGGGGGGGGAGTTGATTTTTTTTTATCGTGGACGAGCGTTGTGGAGATGGCGGATGTTGAAGATTTTATAGAACCGGAGTGGCTGGACTGGTATAGCAAAAGTCCTGAAGAGCGCTTTTTAGAAAGTCAGAAATTGATGCTGCATTATGTAGGTATGGGAGGGTCGCTAGCGCCAGATATTGACCATGAGAGTCCATTTTGGAGTGAAGAAGATTTCCAGGGCTTTGCGAAGGAAATGGAAGTGTCGCGTGAAAAAGCGGGGCTTAAAATGGTGGAGCGAGGATAAATGATAGATCCGGGAACGAGCATTGTATTGTGGGTCATGCAGGAGGAAGGGGTGGAATATCTTCTGGTGGGAGGTCAAGCTTGTGTGATCTACGGAGCAGCTAGTTAAACGTTCGCTTTTACAAGCGGCTATTGACGGAGATCAGGATGCGGTGAGGAAGGAATTGACTGAGGAGACGGAAGCAGAGAGGGAGGTGGGTCGATTGTATTGGGAACCACTCAAAGCTCGGCTTGGGGAGTTGCGTCGTGAGGCTAGAAGGTAAATGGGTGATATTGAGGATAGGAGGTCAAGGCAAG
This sequence comes from Verrucomicrobiota bacterium, assembly GCA_024277195.1. Classification (GTDB taxonomy): domain Bacteria; phylum Verrucomicrobiota; class Verrucomicrobiia; order Verrucomicrobiales; family DEV007; genus JAADHD01. The sequence goes on from JAJRVS010000115.1 coordinate 867, forward strand.
TTCGCTAGCGCTTTGGCGGTGACTTCTGCGGTGGTGTTGATATCGGCTTCGGTGTGTGCGGTGGAGATGAAGCCGGTTTCGAATTGGGAGGGGGCAAAATAGACGCCTTGTTCGAGGCAGCTGGCGAAGTATTTTTTGAAAGTGTCGAGGTCGGCGGTTTTGGCGTCGTCGAGGTTGCTGATTGGGTCTTCGGTAAAAAAGAGGCAGAACATCGAACCGATGCGATTGAAGCTGTAGTTTTTTCCAATTTTGGCCAGATTCTCGCGCACACCTTTTTCGAATAGAGCACCGAGCTGTTCGAGCTGCTCCCAGGCGTTGATCCGTTCCAGTTCGTGCAGTTGGGCGAGTCCGGCCGCCATTGCCAGCGGATTGCCAGAGAGGGTGCCGGCTTGGTAAACGGGGCCGTCGGGGGCGAGCTGATCCATGATGTCTGCCCGGCCGCCAAAAGCGCCGACTGGCAGGCCTCCTCCGATGACTTTACCGAGCGCAGTCAGGTCGGGGGTGATGCCAAAATGCTCCTGTACGCCGCCTTTGGCAACTCGGAAACCGGTCATCACTTCGTCGAAGATCAACAGAGCTCCGTGTTTTTGAGTGAGATCGCGGAGGAACTGCAAAAAGCCATCCTGAGGAAAAATTAGACCGGCATTGGCGGGGATGGGTTCCAGAATGATGGCTGCAATACTGTCTCCATTTGACGTAAAAACATCCTCAAGTGCTTGACAGTCATTGAATGGTAAGCATATCGTGGTATCGGCAAAAGCCTTGGGCACCCCCGCACTGTCGGGTTTGCCGTGGGTGAGGGCTCCGCTACCGGCAGCGACCAACATCGAGTCCACATGACCGTGGTAACAACCTTCGAATTTGATGATCTGGTCACGTCCGGTGTATCCCCGCGCCAGTCGCAGCGCGGACATGGTGGCTTCGGTGCCACTGTTGACCATGCGGACTTTTTCCACTGACGGAACCCAGTCACAGATCAGGTCGGCCATTTCCACTTCGCGCGGATTGGAGATGCCGAAGCTCAGGCCGTCCAGTGCGGCTTCGCGCACGGCTTCGACCACTACTTCCGGTGAGTGACCGAGAATAGCGGGGCCCCAGGTGCCGACGTAATCGATCAAGTCGTTGCCATCGACGTCACGGATGTGGCTGCCTTTGGCGTGGTCGACAAAAAAAGGGTCACCATCGACATTACGGAAAGCACGGACGGGGGAGTTCACGCCACCGGGGATGTGGCGTTTGGCGCGGGCAAAGAGGGCTTGGGATTGATTTTGAGTTGGCATGATGATGAAAGTTGAGTGTTTTTAGGCTTTTTATTCCCTGGATTGAATAGTAGAGTATCTATGTCGTCTATAAAGACAGTGCGTAGAGGGGAGCTTGTAATGGTGATGAATAAAATCAGGTCGGAGGGTCTGTCAGTATTGCTGGCGGGCTTGGTGCTGTTGTTGTTTGGTTTTTCGGTGAATGCTAATGATCGTTCGTCCAAGCGTTTGGGGAGAAGCAACCTTATTCAAGAAGAGGGGGCTGTCTATCTGGAAGACTTGTTGGACAAGCCGATTCAGCTGAAAGTGGTAAAAGCTTCGCCGGTTTACAGTTCGCTGAAAGGCCAGCGCTGGTTGGGTAATCTGGTTCCGGGTGGTCCGGCGACTTTGTTGGCAGTCAGTGACAAAGCTTATCGGATAAGGGCAAGGGCGCAGCAGGGGCAGGTGGCGGGCTGGGTGAACCGCAAGTCGGTGGAGGGCATAGACGATGAGTTGGTGGAAAATTTAAAAAAGCTCTATGAGCGCGAATTGTTGGTGCAGGATTTGATCGCAAAAAAACAAATAGCGATGGGAATGACGATGGGCGAAGTGGAGCGCTCTTTGGGCAGGCCGGACAACCGCACATCGAAGGTGAACAAGGAGGGGCGCACCGACAAGGTGGAGTATATCACTTATGAAAGGGTGCCGCAGACGGTGACTGGCAGTGATGGGTTTGGGAGGATCATTCAGTCGACGGTTTATGTGAAGGTGCCGGTGGGGAAATTGACGATTGAGTTTGATGACGAGGTGGTGAGCAGCATCGAGGAGAGCGAGGGGGATAATGTGGCAGGGCCGGTTAAGATCGTGCCTCCACCGATTATTTTGTATTAGGGGGAAGGCTGTGGTGGTATAGGCTGTAGGTGATTCAGGTGGGACAGCAGAGCGAGGTTAAATCGTGCCGCACCCTAAACGGCTATCCGCCCTACAGCCTAATAACTTTTTTCTAGCGCTGGCCGAAGATGGCGGAGCCGACGCGGACGATGGTGGCGCCTTCTTCGATGGCGACGGTGAAATCGTGACTCATGCCCATCGAGAGTCCGGGCAGGGGCAGGCCACTGCTTGGTGCGAGTTGATCGCGTAAGTCACGCAGGGCGGAAAAATGGTGGCGTGTTTTTTCTAGATCCGGGGTGAACTGTGGGATGGTCATCAGGCCTTCGATATGCAGATGGGGCATTGCCTGGACTTGCTCAAGCACGACGGGCATTTCCTCGGTAGCAAAACCGAATTTGGCGTCGTCCTGGCTGATGTTGACTTGCAGATAGATGGAGATTTTTAACCCTAGCTCACCAGCTATGCGGCTGATGCTTTGTGCGATGGCGAGCGAGTCGACGCTGTGGATAGCGGCGAGTCCCGCCAGCACTTTGCGCACTTTGTTTTTTTGCAAATGGCCGATCAGGTGCCAGTTGATGTCTTGCGGCAGGGCGGGAACTTTTTCTATCAACTCTTGCACCCGGTTTTCGCCAAAGTGGATTTGTCCGGCGGCATAGGCTTGTTGGATGATCCCGGGGGGATAGGTTTTGGAAACGGCCAGCAGTTGCACGCAGTCTGCCGGACGTCCGGACTTAGACGTGGCTGCGGCGATTTGCCCTTGGATGGTTTTGAGGTTGTGAGAAATGTCTGCCATGTTACTGGCTAAGTTGGCTCAATAGTTTCAATTTGGAAACTGGGAATTTTCAAAATTGTGGGAGTGCTTGGCAGAGGGGATAGGGGGATGATGGATTGACTAGGGCTTTGCTACAGTATAGCCTGCGCATACTTTTAGAGGGTATGCAGAGTTGGTTCATAATAGAGTTGAATGGAGCATCATGGCGTCATGAGGACGTCAGTGTGCATACGTCTTTATTGGATGGACTGAAGGCTTGCGGACAGGTTGATGTGCTGACCCGAGCGGATAGTGAGCAGGGCGGAGCATGGGTGCTGATGTTGGATGTGGATCGTGACCGGCGACCGGTTCTGCGCACGATTGACGCTGTGCAGGTACCACTGTTGACGATGGCGGGTAAGCAGATATGGACACGCAAAGGTTTGCAGCGTCATTTTTCCGAGCATCCCTTGTGGGCTGTTGAAAAGGACTATCCGGGGCTTGATAGCCATCCGCTGAGGCGGGACAATCTGCTGCTTTTGTTGTTCGAGTGGTGTGCGCTTACTGTTGAACAAAAAAAGGTGACTTTGCCAGAGGATTTTATTTCCCGCACGGCGGATTACGCGGCGGTGAAAAAAATGATCGAAGTTTTACTGCCGGTGGAGAGTTATGGCGCAGCGCGGCTTGGTGAGGATAGAGTGGAGGCAGGGGATGCGGTGCAATATGTGGATGCTGATAAAAATCGCTTTTATCGCCCGCTGACGATTGTTGATTTATTTGAACTCAAAAACCAGGCGGCAAAAGGGAAGGTGGTTGCTGGAGGAATCACGGCAGCCAGAGAGCCGGCTTCGGTGCGGTTGTCAGTTGAGAGTATTGGGGAATTGCGGGCGGTGGTGGACGAGGGCAGTCACTGGCAAATTGGTTCGGCGGTTCCTTTGACCGAAATCGTGGAGGTGCTTGGTGATGAATACCCTGAGCTGGGGAAAACTTTGCAACGTTATGCGTCGGGTCCGCTGCGCAACCGGATGACTTTGGGCGGTCAGTTGAACACAAGTTCGGGACGTGCCGAGTTGGGGCCGGTCTTGTTGGCCTTGGAGGCGCGGGTGCGTTTGGCTTCGGAAGGGGGCGCGCGTGACTTGACGGTGCAGAGCTTTTTTGCCCGCCACGAAGAGGGTGCGCTGCGGCATAATGAAATCATCAAGAGTGTGAGTGTGCCGCGCGATACTGCGGAGATGTTGCGGGTGAAGGACTGTGAACAGCGCGTCTGTGAAGCTTATAAGATATCCCTGCGGTCGACGGCTTGTCCCGCTTTGATCAGTGCCGCTTTTGCGCTTGAGTTGGACGAGGAGAAAAAGGTGAAGCGGGCGATTTTAGCCTATGGAGGATTGATCGAGCAGCCGGTGTTGGCGGTGAAGGCGGCGGCGGCTTTGAAAGGAAAGGTTTGGGATCAGCAAGCGGTGATCGCGGTGCTCAAGAACTTGGATGAGGAGATTGCGTTGCTGGGTAAACTCGATGAGAAAGATGGTAGGCGTTTGTGGGTGAGTACTTTGTTGCAGAAGTTTCAGCATCAATATGCGAGTTTGCAAAAACGCAAAGCAGATGAGGCTGAGGCTGAGGTGAGGCGAGACTTAGCTGAGGAAGGGGAAGGTTTTTTTAAGCCGGTCGATGCAGATTGAGATGATGAAAGGGCTGAATGGAAATAGGGCGGGTGATGAATGGCTGGAAGCAGTGCTGCTGACTTCGCCGCATGCGTCAGCGTCGATTGTGGGCAAAAAGCAGCAAGCGGCCTTGGAGGTGGATGGGGTGGAAGCAGTGTATTTTGCCGAAGATTTTAAAAATGAAAATCGCTCAGAACTGCTCGCTGGTGATAAAGTCGAGTATGTTGGTCAGCCGGTGGCTTTGCTGCTGGGGATGTCCCGGTCCGCTTGCGAGCAAGCGTTGGGAAAAATCGAGATCGACTACCACAGCGCGCCGGGGGTGCTGGATGTGGCTCATGCCAAGGCGGTGCGAAACTTGTTGGGCAAAACCATTACACTATCACAGGGGGATGTGGATGGAGCTTTGCAATCGGGAAAAATTTTGGTAGAAGGTCAATTGTCTATTGCTAGTCAATATCCGTTGAGCGGGGGTATTCTGGTCGCCCAGGCAGAGCCGCTTGAATTATTGGATGGTAGGCGGGGGATCACAGTGAGGGTGCCGTGCGAGCAGCCTTCACGGGTTCAGTCGTCGGTGGCGAGTGTGTTGGGGATTGCTGAAAGCCGAGTGACGGTGCAGGCGTTGCCGGTATTAGGTTTGTCGGGCGGGCGTGGAGATGAGAGTGTGCGGGTGGCCAATCTGGCAGCGGTGGCGGCGATGAAATCAAGACGTGCGGTGAGCTTGGAGCTGGACTTGCAGCAGGAGCTCGCGCTGACCGGTAAGCGTCATGCGGTGGAAGCGGAATTCCAGGCGAGTTGCGATGAGGATGGGGTGATTCTGGCTTTGAATATTGATCTGGTGATGGATGCGGGAGCGCTGAGTGGAGCGGGTGAGCAGGCGCTGGAGCGGGCGATGTTGAATGCCGACGGAGCTTACGGCATTGCTGATTTTCGGGTGAATGGAAAGTTGTGTCGAACCAGTGGTACCACGGGCAGTTCTATTTGGGCCGAAGGTTCGGCGCAGGGGATTTTTGTGATGGAAGAGATCATCGCTCGAGTGGCACGGCGCTTGGGTAAAAGTGCCGATACGGTGCGGGAGCTTAATTTTTACCGTGCGGGCAAGCAATCGGCTCACACGGCCTATGGTCAGAAGATCGACGCCGAGCGTTTGAGTCGATTGTGGATTGCGGCACTGTCGGCATCCGATTGGCATTCGCGCAGGGAGACGCTGGTCGGGTGGAACCGGAAACATCACGCCAGCAAACGCGGCATCGCGGTGGTGCCGGTTAAGATGGGTGTGGGAGATTCGCAGGGCAAGCTCAACCAGGCTGCGGCTTTTTTGCAGGTTTATAGGGATGGCAGTGTACATCTGAGGATTGCCCGGGTGGATGTGGGCGATGGCCTGTTGGAGCGAGTGAGGGTTCAGGTGAGTGATTTTTTCAAATTGGACGAGGAGCTTATCGAGGTCTCGGGTGAGGATCAAGGGCAATTGGGTGGGGGAGTGTCGATGCCGGTTTTTGCAATCGATACGGAGGTTTTGGTGGCTGGAGCGGTGAAGAGAGCCTGTAAAAAAATAGCCAAACGATTAAAGAAATACGGAGGTTCTAAGCGGGCCGAATTTGTCGATCAGGTGAGTCAAGCGAGCCAGCAGGGAGCAAAACTGACGGCTTTCGGGTTTTATGAAAACAAGGGGTCCGCCGTTGCTGGAAAAAAATGGGACGGCAAAAAGTTTTGTGGCAGACCGTTCAGTGGATACTTTTACGGAGCTGCGGTGGTCGAGGTGGAACTGGATGCTTTCACCGGAGAGGTGCAGGTATTAAGAGCGGATCTGTTCGCACAAAACCAGGTAGGAGAGCAGGGAGTGGATGCCGATTTGAATCGGGCGCAAATCGCTAGGGCTTATATGATGGGGCAGGCTTGGGTGCTCAGCGAGCAAGTGAATACTCGCCCCTACGCGGTGCCCGGACTCGCGCAGGCTCCGTTGGATTTTCGTATTGAGTTGATGGATTTGGATGGAGGCGGCGATGGGGAGAATGAGAAGAGGCGCTCGCGACCGTCGATTTCTTGTGCCGAAGCTCCAGTGGTCATGGCAGCGGCGGTGCGGGAGGCTCTGAAAGAAGCCCTGCTGGCCTATGCGCCGGGAACCCAGATTGATGTGGATCTGCCTCTGCCTGCGGGGCCGTTGGAAGTGATGCGGGCTCTGCGGGAGGTCACGCAAAAAGTTGCGGAATTAAAATTGGAAAAGAAAAAGAGTGGCGAGAAGGCTTGAGATGAAGTAAGAAAAGACTGCCGAGCCGATGTGGCGGAATTGGTAGACGCAGCAGACTTAAAATCTGCTTCTCATTTTGGGAGTGCGGGTTCGATTCCCGCCGTCGGCACTTTATTTTAAACGAGTTGCGAGAATTATATAAAAATTCTTGCAACTCGTTTTTTTATGGATGGGCAGTTTCGATTGGTCTCATATCTGTCCGTTCTATCAGGCAATAGTGGATATTCAGGATAAGAAACTGCCATTTATTTGATTTACGAAAACAAAAAAATCCGACGCTGCCTTGAGAGACATGCGCCGGATTTAGGGTTTAGATTTTGAGTTGGGCGTGTGCTTTAGGAATCAGCGGGCTTTTTGCCTTTGCCGGTTTTTTTAGCGCCCCCTTTACCGTGACGGGCAGCGTGGGCGGCTTTCATTTCTTCTTTACTTACGGCTCCGTCGCCGTCTTTGTCGGCTTTGGACATGCGGGCCCAAGCTTCGGCGGGCACTTCGTCTTTGCTGAGTTTGCCGTCGCCGTTTTTGTCTGCTTTGGCGAATTTCTCGGCGCCTCTTTTTTGCATGGCTGCTTTGGCTTTGGCCCGTTCAGCTTCATTGAGTTTGCCGTCGCCGTCGGCATCGAATTTTTCGAGCATCTTTTTGCGCATTTCAGCACGGTCGGGCTTGCCTTTGCCGGCACCTTTTTTTTCGGCAAGGAGATTGCTGGTGCCGATGAGAGTGATTGTGCTGGCAGCGATCGCTGCGGTGATCCATTTGTTTTTCATGTTTTAATTGGGGTTTAAGATTGAGATCACTTTCTGTAGTGATGCTGTAGAGGCTTGAACCACGGGTTTTGCAAAAGGTTGCGCACGTATGTGAAAAAAATAAGAGATGAGGCAATATGAGAGATTGCCTTGCAAAACATGGGAAGGCAGGGGGGGAAGTGGGAAGCGTGGGGTTGGGGGGAGGTATGGAAGAACACGGATTGCCCAGCCTTCGCCCAGGGGGCTATGGCTCGGCAAGCAATCCATGCCACGATGAGGAGGGGGAAGGTGGTGAAAGTGGGACGCAATGATGTTGCGTGCAGGGTCAGAAGGCCTGATCCCTGCACCTGTAGTGTGCAGGGATTCAGGAACGTCAATGTTTAGCCAACTTCGACTTTTTCTCGAATTTGATTGGCGATTTCGCTGAAGGCGGCACTGACGGTGTTGCGTTCGGGCGGCAGCAGGGCGATGGGCTGTCCCTGGTCGCCGCATTCGCGGGTCTCGATGTTGATCGGGATCTGGCCGATCAGTGGAACGCCGAGGCGCTCGGCTTCTTTTTTGCCGCCGTCTTGACCGAAGATGTAATAACGTTCGCCGTCACTGGGGCAGTCGAACCAGCTCATGTTTTCGATCATGCCCAAAATAGGCACGTTGACTTTGGCGAACATAGCGGTGCCTTTGCGAGCGTCGATGAGCGCCACTTCCTGTGGAGTGGTAACGATAACCGCACCGTCGAGGGCGACCGTTTGCACGATGGTGAGTTGGATGTCGCCAGTGCCGGGAGGCAGGTCGAGGATCAGGTAATCGAGTTCGCCCCACTCTACTTGGCGGAGAAATTGCTGGGTGTACTTGGTTGCTAGTGGGCCACGTACGATGACCGGTGAGTCATCTTGCAGCAAGAATCCCATTGAGATGATCTTGAGTCCGTGGGCTTCGATCGGGATGATTCGATTGTCGTGGGTGGCCATCGGTTGTTCGTTAGAGCCGAACATGGTAGGCATGCTGGGGCCGTAGAGGTCGCAGTCACAAAGACCGACTTTGGCTCCGCTTTTGTGCAGGGCAATAGCAAGATTAGAGGCGACAGTGGATTTACCCACGCCGCCTTTGCCACTGGCGACAGCGATGACGTGTTTGATTCCCGGGATGCCTTGTTTGTCCACTTGGCCACCGGCAGCGCCTGCATTTGCACCTGCGGCGTTTTGTGCGGGTTCTTGAATGTCGATGTCAACGTCCACCTGACCGATGCCTTCGATGGCGTCGAGCGCTTCACGGGTGGCTTTATAAATATCGGCAGGGATTTTAGGGTCGCGGGTGGCGATGGCGATTTTGACGGTGACGTCTTCTCCGTTGACCGAGATGCTTTTCACCAGGCCGAAAGAGACAATATCCCGGCTGAATCCTGGATAGTTCACCTGTCCGAGTTTTTCTTTTACGCTTTCTTCTGTAATCATGGAATGTATGGATGGCTAAAAATGAAGGGAACCACTAAGGGACACCAATAGGCACAAATAGGAAATTGGCTATGAGAAAATGAGGAGATCGTATTTTGGCGGTGATAGAGGAGGATTTTATTCTCAGTAGGATTTCCGTAGGTGGGAGGGCAGGATCCCGAGTGCGTCGCGGTATTTGGCGATGGTACGGCGGGCGATTTTGATACCTTGCTCTTTGAGTTCCTTGACCAGTTTTTCGTCGCTGAGCGGTTTTTTAGGGTCTTCGTTTTCGACAATCTGGGCGAGAGCTTGTTTGACGCTGGTATTGCTGAGGGATTCTCCGGATTCCGTTTCGTATCCGGAGGTGAAAAAGTATTTCATCTCAAAAAGTCCGTGCGGGGTGGTCATGTATTTGCCGGAGACGGCGCGACTGACGGTGGTTTCGTGCACACCGACGATCTCAGCGATCTGGGACATGTTCATCGGTTTGAGATGGGCCGGGCCCAGGTCGAAAAATTCTTTTTGGCGATTGACGATTTCGCGGGCGATTTTTTCAATGGTCTGCTGGCGTTGGCGGATGCTGTGGATGAGAAATTTTCCGCTGCGGATTTTGTCACGGATGTAAGCGCGGGCATTTTTGTCACGACTGGACTGCGCCATGATTTCCTTATAAACCGAGCTGATACGCAGACGGGGGATTTGCTCGTTGTCGAGGCTGATGGTGTAGCTCCCATTGCGAGTTCTTTCGACAGTCACATCGGCGATGACGTAGCTGTTGGTATCGGCAGCAAAACGACTGCCGGGTTTGGGATCGAGGGTGGCGATGAAAGTGGCGCTGCGATTGACGTTGTCAGGGGTGACTTTGAGTTTTCGAGCGATGGCGGGAAAGCGTTTGCGCGCCAAGTCGTCGAGATGCTGATCGACGATGCGGTAGTCTAGGCTGTTTTCCTTGCCTAGTCGACGCAGTTGGATCAATAGGCAATCCCGGAGATCGATAGCTCCCACTCCGACTGGATCAAATCCTTGGATGATGGCGAGCGCTTCTTCCAGGTCGGGCAGGGGGATGCCTAATTGGAAGCATAAGTCGTCCAACGGAGTCTGCAGGAAACCGTTGTTATCGATGCTGCCGATCAGGATCTGGCCGACTTTACGCAGTTCAGGGCTGGGGTCGGCGAGTCCGAGTTGATCCATCAGGTGCTCTTGCAGGGTCTTTTTTTCGAACAGCGAGTCGATCAGGTATTGGTGTTTTTCGTCGGCGTCATCGCGTCGGGGAGTTGCGGCGCGGCTTTCGGCGAGGTATTCGCGCCAGTCGTCATCGAGCTGGGAAATCTCGGCAAATTCTTCGTCGAAACCGTCGTCGTTGTCTTCTGGGGGCGGTTGTTCGTCGAGCGAAATTTCCTGGGTTTCGTCTTCGAGCGTGGGGTTGGTCTCCAGTTCTTGCTGGATCATGCTGCGCAGCTCGAGGGTCGGAGCCTGCAGCAGTTGCAGGCTTTGCTGCATTTGAGGAGCGATCGTTTGCTGTTGTTGCAACGATTGCGACTGGGAGGGCTCAAATCGCTGTTCCGGCGTCATGTGAAGCTAGCTTCTGCTTCGACAAGTCTGTGCGCAAGCAGTATTCAAGCCAAATCTGATGAAAAAGTAATCAGGGGCGTGCTGTCTTGACAGCAAAGGAGGGATGCTTTGAGATCTGCTGGTAAAACTGCGGTAAAATCTGATTCCTTGTGTTGACGGGTGGAAGGGGGGCTTGTTATCGTTCTGTAATATATGTGGAATTATAATTCATCGAATGCTTCTAGGGTTGCGATCATTTTTAAAACATGGGTTTTGAGTGTGACCGTGCTGTTGTTATTGCACGGAGTAGTTTCGGCGCAGGAGAAAAACCCGCTGCGGCAGTGGACAAGTTCGCAGGGGAAAAAGGTGCAGGCTTCTTTGCTGAGCTTGGAGGGCCGCACGGTTAAGTTGCGATTGAAAAATGGTCGTGAACTCACGGTGCAAACGGATCAGTTGAGTGAGGTGGATCAGAAGTATTTACTCAGCATGGAAAAAGCCGGGCGGGATTTTGAGAGCAAGGCGATGCCGGAGGAGACTCGGATTGAATTGCCGGTGAAGGTTGAGGGTGAGGATTTTGAGTTCAAAACGGAGCACTATGTTTTTGTCTCAGAGGCGAAAGTGGGCAAGTCTTTTATTTCCGAGTCGGCGAAGGTTTTTGAAGCGACTTACCAAGCGGTGAGAATGTTGCCATTGGGATTGAATCCGCGTCCGCCGGGCGGGGATGTTAAATTCAGAGCGCGTTTTATGACCTCGTCATCTTTTCAGGAGGAGATCGCAAATTACATCACGGCGGGGCCGAATCTGAGAGTGGCAGGTGTTTATTTACCTAAGCGAAAAAAAATATGGGTGCCTTATGAATCGATAGGAGCGGTGAAAAAAGGCAGTCAGATGACCTTGAAGCGTACGGCGGATACTTCGACCTTGATCCATGAGATCACTCATCAGATGATGCACGATTGGTTGGTGCTGACTCCGATGTGGTTCACTGAAGGCATGGCGGAGTACATCGCTTCGGTGCCTTATCAGAATGGCCGTTTTGAGTTTAAAAATTCGACACGGGGTTTGAAGGAACGATTGAAGGGCAAATACCAGGGTTTACCGTTACGGATGATCAGTCCCGAGGATTTGTCAGACCCGGATGACAAAGCGGCCTGGCAGGGGAGCATGGAGGACTATTTGTCGGCGATGCTGTGGGTGCATTATTTTGTTCGCATGGATCGTGGGGGGCAAGGTGAGGCGGTGGCATCCTATCTGAAGTTGATGGGTAGGGCGAAGACCGACACCAATTTGTTCATTGATGAATACAATGCAGCGGTGAAGGCCTTTGAGGTGAAGCGGGAAAAATTTAATCGCGAGGTGGATGCTTATAATCAATCGGGCAAAACTTTTCAGGAAGAGGGACGGGCGTATAATGCGCGGATCAAAAAATATAATCAGCAAGTGGCGGACGGGGTGGCAGAGGGGGATCGGGTCAAGATCGGGGAGAAGCCGGTCATGTTATCCCGGCCGAAGAAGTTGGAGGTGCCGGAAATTCTCAAGGTGAATTCCGGGGGTGGGCCGATTGATGTGTTTGCCATCGCTAATGCACGGGCGAGACCTGCCTTGATGAGCGAACGTGACGCGGAGGAAATGAAGGAGGATGTGAGCGCGGCCTTTGCTGCGATTGGCCTGGAGGTTTCTTTTGCTGAGCCGAGGGAGTGATGGACAATGAATGGGGGGATTTTTTATTGCAGGGGGCGGCGCAGGTTGAAGTTGCCGTGGTCGCCGCTGGATGAGCGGTAGTCGGCTTCGAAATCATTGCCTTGCATGACGCCTTCATGTTGGAAGGAGCCGAAGGCGCCGAGGCTCTCGGTGCCTTGCACGTGGTATTGGGTTCCCATTTTTTCGACTTCGAATTCGGCGTCAAATCCACCTTGCAGTGGGCCTGCCCAAGTAGCCCAGTAGCGAAAAAGGTAGCGACCGCTACCTTTTTCGCCATCAAGCGGGGTGACGAGGCAAAGTAGTTTTCCTTTGTGGCCGGTGGAGGCGCTGAGCCAAGTACCCTGCCAGGGGCCGGCGACGGGATGCCGGGTGCCGGTGCGGTATTTTTTGCTAGCTTGTTGCCAGTCGGCTTCAAAACTACGTCCGCCGCAGCTGATAAGAAAACTTAGGCAGAATAAAGGCAGCAGAGTTTTGAAAATCAGGTTCATCTTATGGAAAGATCGCCGAAAAAAACGATACCAGCAAATGAAGTTTTTTGTAAGACCTTTAACCCGGGGGCCAGGCGAGGGCGCGACCGGCGAGCAGGTGGACATGCAGGTGAGGCACGGATTCGCCGCCGTTTTTTCCGTTGTTGATCACTAGGCGGAAACCTTCGTCGGTGTGGTTGATGCCGAGTTCGCTGGCGATTTTTCCAGCGGTGAGCAGAAGGTGTCCGAGCAAGGCCTGATCTTGTTCTTCCGCTTCGCCGATGCGGGCGATACATTTTTTTGGAATGATCAGGACGTGGGTCGGCGCCTGGGGGGTGACGTCGTGAAAGGCGATGCAGAGATCGTCCTGATGAACGATGTCAGCGGGGATCTCCCCGGTGATGATTTTTTCAAAAATGGTCATCGAGGGATTAGCAGATGGCGAGAGAAAGGTTGGGGCTTTGTTGACCAAATTTCCGCGCTTCGTGTTCCAGAAATCCGGTGATTTCGTTTTGCAGGTTTTCGCAACGGCGGGTCCACTTGCGGACGGAGGTGAGGTGCTGCACACATTTACGCAGGTCGTAAAAATAGACGTGCTCTACGCCGTTGCTGGTGGCGGAGAGGAAACGTTGTTCCAGCAGTTGGAAAAAAGCGAGTTCGTAACCGTCACCAGCCTTGCGGGCGAGATCGGTCAAACAGATGCGCATCGGTGGAGCCGCAGGAGTGAGTTCTTGCGCAAGGTCTTTCAATCCGAGGTTTTCGAGCGTTTCACGGATGCGATCATAGAGAGAGTCCACGGTGATGGTGGTGCCTTCGTAGTGATTTCTTAGAAAGGTGATCACGCCGGCGACGACATCGTCGGCGAACCACTCGGGAACTTCAGTGCGGGCCGCGGCTTCACGCAGATGGCGGCGCAGCCAATCGGCATCACAAGCCGCCAGGTTATCCGGGCTGATTTTGATCAGGGGCAATGATGAAGGAAGGGCGATCATAGGGGAGAGGGAGTTAAAAAAGATCGGGCTGCAGGCCTTCGTTGATAGGTTGGCGTTCGAGGGATTGGATTTCGTCGATGAATTCACCGACGTCTTCAAACTGACGGTAAACCGAGGCGTAGCGGACAAAAGCGACCTGGTCGATGTGCTTGAGTTTGCCCATCACCTTGGGGCCGATCATGCGCGATGGGATCTCCTTGAGGTTTTCCGCTGCCAGTTCGTTGGCGATCTCTTCAACAGCGGCCTCCAGCACTCCGATGGGGACGGGACGTTTTTCGCAGGATTTTATCATTCCTGATAGCAATTTTTCCGGGCGGAAAGGCTCGCGGATACTGTCGCGTTTGATAACTTGGAATTCGTTGCGCTCGACCTGCTCATAGGTGGTGAAGCGGTGGCTGCATTCCAAGCACTCACGACGACGGCGGATCGATAACCCGTCCTTGCTGGAGCGGGAATCGATCACCTTATCTTCTAGACTATTACATTTAAGGCAACGCATTACTGAGACTCAAGGCTGAGAATGCCCACAACATGTAGTGGTGTCAATCGCTAAATCTCCACAAGATGTAGTTTTTGTGCTTTTATGCTGGATTTGAGGGCAGTAAAGGTGATTTATTGTGCTTTAGCCGAAGCTCGCGATTAATTGGAGGTCAAAAAATGGTAATTATTGATGGGCGGCGAGCTACATTTCACAACTCTCACTCAAAACATGCGAATATTTATTTTAACTCTCATAGCGATGATGGCTCAAATTTCCCCAAGTGCCCAGGCGCAGGACCCCCTTGTTTTGATTTCTTCTTTTGTGAAAGGTGAAGAGGGCTCCATTCAGGCGTTTCGTTTTGACCGTGAAAAGGGAGCACTGGAGCTTGTGCATAAAAATCCCGGCATATCGAATCCGTTTTTTTTGGCAGCTTCGCCGGATGGTAAAGTTTTGTATTCCATCGATACCCCGAATTTTGGTGATAAGGAAAACGATCTGGTGGCTGCCTTTGTTTTAGAAAAAAGCAGCGGGAAATTGACGCGCTTGAACGCGACTTCCAGCCGCGGCACGGCAGCTTGTTA
>JAJRVS010000116.1 GCA_024277195.1 Verrucomicrobiota bacterium
GGTAGAACCAGATCATAAACATCCCGCAATTCTGCCGCCAAACGCCGTGAGTCCGCTGTAGTTAAAATCAAAAACCACAAACCTAATACGACCAAAACAGTCGTGATAAAAAAACGCCTGATCTTTTTCATTTTTCCCGTTCTTTCTTCGGTTTATCAAAAAACAACACTCCTTTGCTTTTGGTCTTGCGACGATAGATTTTATCCCCACAGGCCACATACAAATAAGCCAAATCCGGCCCACCAAAAACGGCACTCACCAGACCCGCATCCTGCGGCTTGACGATCACCCCACCCATCCGCCCGGTCGGATCATACATCTGCAAACCCACCGCCGAAGTCACATAATAGCGCCCCTCCGCATCGGTCGCCATGCCATCCCCCTTGGCCACATCCGGCTTGTCATCTGGAGTCCTCATCGTCATGTAGTTCTGCGGATACAACAAGGTCCCATCCGTCTCAATGCGAAAAGCCCACACGTATTTGCCACCATAATCAGAAACAAACAAGCTACCCTGATCCGGCGACAAAGTGATGCCATTAGGTTTAACGATCACCCCCTTACTGACCACCGTCATCTTACCCTTGGGATCAATCCGAACAATCTCCTGCTCTGGCGTCTGGGTGAAATACACATTACCATCATAAGTCACCACCAAGTCATTCGGCCGTACCTCCTTGGCAAGAATCTCCATCTTTCCCTCTTGATCAAAACGCACCACCATACGGCCGCGCGCTAGGCAAGCGTAGAGCTTACCGTCCGCCCCCCACTGCAGACCGCTGATCCCCGCCGCATTCTTAATAAACTCCGACACCTTTCCATCCAGCCCCACCTTATAAATCACCTGCCCACTCCTCACATCAGAAAAATAAACATTCCCGTCGGCATCACTACACAGTCCATCGGTAAAACCATGACCATCACTGACCACCTGCCAGCCCTCCCCCTCGACCAACACCTCCGACAAAGGCATATCCCTAGCCAAAACCCCGCCTACGCAAGCAAGATACAACAAAAATGTAATTATTCTAATCATCATTTTATTCAAAGTTCAATCCCCTTCCAATCCCGCCAAATCCATCTCATCGTATCCGGCAGAATCGCCCCGCCATGCCGCCCACTGTGAACCCCTTCGCCAAACACAAACTTATAATCGTATTTCGCAAACTCCAGCGCCTTGGCCATCTGTTGATTCGCCAGCGGCCAGTTGCCGTGCAGATTGTCCACATCATTTTTTCCATCCTGCAAAAACACCCGCAACGGTTTTTTATCCGTCTTCCGAATCAGAGCCGGATACACATGCCCGCCACGGATGTTAGTAAAACTACCCACATGACTCACCACCTTACGGAAAGCATCCGGACGTTCCCACGCAACCGTAAAAGCACAGATCCCACCCGAACTGTTTCCGCAAATCCCCCGCCCATCCGGATTCTTCGTTATCTGGTATTTTTTCTCCAGCTCAGGAAGCATCTCTTCTAGCAAAAACTTCGCATACTGATCACTCAATGTATCGTATTCATAACTGCGGTTTTTGCGCCCCTGCTGCCCCTCTTTCGCCGGCGGCACCACCCCCGGATTGATAAACAAAGCTATCGTCACCGGCATCTCGCCAGCTGCTATCAAGTTATCAAAAACCGTAGGCGTAAGGAAAGCCCCCTTTTCCCGAACAAAACCACCCCCATCTTGAAATACCATCAGCGCCGCCGGTTTTTTTCCATCATACTGAGCCGGCACATAAATCCAATAGTCCCGCACCGTGCCAGGAAAAACCTTGCTCTTCCATTCGTATTTGGTCACCGCCCCCTTCGGCACCCCCTCCTTGGGCATCGCGTCCGGCCCGGGTTGGTAGGCTTTATCATCCGCACGCAGCGAACAAGTCAGCAAAGTGACAGCAACCATAAAAGTGTAAAACAAGGGTTTTTGCATCATGTGAAAACTATGAGCGAACAATGCCCCTCTGGCAAGTCATCCCCCACAGGAGGTCGGATTTCCCTACCCTCCCCCTATTCAAAAAACCCACCTGCCGAGAATGTCTGATCTCCTTTACCCATCCCCCAACGCGACAAATCACAAAAGACATTCCAAATTCGATTGCCAACTTTTAGTGAATCCTGCTAAGCTCCCACATGTCCTTTCCTTTCAACAAAACCCTGATCCCCCTCTTGATCCTGATCACCACCTGGACTGGGCAAAGCCTCTCTCAGGAGTTAAAAATCGAACGGAAGCAGCGCTTGGTTTCCTACCTGCAAGATGGGGATGAAATCCTCAAAAGGTGGGTCAAAATCGGGGATGATTTGTATCAGGCTCATTTTGTAATCCCCACATATGGAGCAGGCTCTGCCGCCGACCCTTTTGCAGATACAAATGAAATCACCATCAAACAAAATCCAAAAAAGTATTTGGAGGAGATCGGCGTTTCCTTTGGCAAAGGAAACAAGGTTAATTACAACCAAAAAAATTCTATCCTAACCGTAATCCAAAGCAGTGAACAACTGAAATTAATTGAAGCCTACTTTTCAATGGGGTGTCGACGCATTCCCAAACGAATCTCCATCCGCACGGAAATTTACCAACTGCCGTCATCGCTCGCTGTGAAACTGATCGAAAGTTGCACCGGACAGAGTGACCACCATTCGGAAAGAGATGCCGTATTGCGACTCGTAAATGAAGGCGAAGCCAAACTCGTCGCTCTGACAAAGATCGTTTCCCGCTCCGGGCAAAGAAGCAAACTCACCGACGCCTACGAAGTCCCCTTCATCCAAGAAATCCCCCAGAAAAAAACTGCTGACAAAAAAACGCCGCTCCCATCTTTCCAAATCAGCACGCGCCCTGTCGGCACGATCCTCGAAGTAGATTCTGTTCTCGGAGTCGATGAATGGGCCATCGACCTCAGCCTCAACCTGCAACACCATACCGGACCTCCGGAATTCATTTCCATAAACGACCAAATTGAAATCCCCCAATTCCATAACAAGGAAATCACCGCCCAGGTCACCCTTTCAAGTGGCAGCTATATCTTAATCGGCAGCTGGAAACCCACCGGCAAACCCGAATACGAAAACAGCGAGCTCATGCACGTGGTCTTCCTCACCGCCAATGTGCAAGGCCTGCGCGACTACGGCGTCCTACTTCCTGCAGAGGATCCTCCCACCAAAAAATAAACCACCCACAGGATGTCGGGTTCTCCTAACAGACTATCGACCTTCATCCGCCTTAGAGTTGACAGCCGAATTCGTCCTTCTATGCTCAAGACATGATGATTTGCAGATTAAAAATCGCCCCGCCGCACCCTCATCAGTGGATTTTGCTTTTCCCGGCACTGCTTATCCTTTGCCTTGCCTGCCCACACGGAAGTCAGGCCGCTGACAAAAAAACCAAACTCCCAATCATCAGCAAAGGCAACGATGCGGCCAGCAAACTGGTCAACACCTGGTTCACGGAAGGAAAAGCCGCAGGCTTGGAAGGTGTGTTTTACGACAACCGGGATCGCGGGCACTCCAGTCTCGGCATCAAAAACTACCCGCATGTAAAACCTATCAAATACAGCGAAGACGAAGTCCGGCGTTGGATGGACTGGGGGTCCCGGCGACAACTCTTGCCTGGTAAGATCGTCATCGGAAATTCCTCGACCGCCTCCCCTGCCACCCGAGCCGGGAGCCACCAGCGAATGTTCTACACCCACCCACAAGGCCTGGGTTTCCTATATCAGCAATACCGCTCGAACGCGCTCTACGTTTACCCCGAACACCGCGACCACGATCCCGGAATTAACGGCCCGGACGGATTCGGTGACCTCTACTCCGCCAACTCACCTTACTTGATCAGTAGCCAGGGATCGTCGGGTACCGATCGGGTATTCATGTTCGCGATGCTGAAAACCATCGCCGCTTTTCCACCCGAAACCCGCAAAGCTCTGGTCGACAAAGGCCTGCTGATGCCAACTCTCCAGGCGATCTTTCGTCAAACTTACCAGGCCTCCACCAAAGCCGAAGATTACTTCACTGGAAAAGCCCATCCCAGCGCTTTCGAAGGAAAGTTCATCGACGAAGTGGCGATGGTAAAACTCGCTCAAGGAATGAAACCCGACGCGCTGCCACCGCTGGTGATCCTGCGTATCACCGGTGAACGCGACACAGCTCCAGGTCGGGATTTTTTTGAATCCGATACCACGAGGTTGCGGGCCGGCCAAGCCCTCGCCAACTCACCCTGCGCGATCTCCAGAATATTCCGAGTCACAGACTACCGCTACACCATGCAAGTGAACGCGACGGACAGCATCTCTCCTCAACACCAAAAGCTGAAATTCCGCTGGGTGGTATTGAGGGGTGATCCGGCGCTGGTTTCGATCAAACCCAGCGGCAAAAACAATCAAACCGCCACGCTTTCTGTCGCCTACCATCCACGCCGCCCGATCGAACCGGGCTCTGTGATGGTATCAAACCGCGTCGATATCGGGGTGTTTGCCGAAGCCGAGGGCAGCCTCGTTTCACCACCCTCTTTCATCAGTTTTACCACCCTGCCCAACGAACACCGAACGTACACCGACGACGGTCGTTTGCTGGAAATTTTCTACGGCTCCCGCAGTCGCCTGCTCGGAATGCCGACGGTGGAAAACGAACACTGGGACGCCCTGCTCGCGCGCTTCGATATTCCGGTGGACAAACAATCGCCGGACACCCAATTGCTCACCGCCGCGTTTAAAAAAGAGCAGATCGCCATCCTCACCACAACGGCAGCAGATACCAAAGAAACCCGCACTTTAATTGCCACCGCCGATAAAAAACTCGATGCAATCGTCAGCGCGCAACAAAAGGTCGTCGATGAAAGTAACAAGTTACGCCGTGCGGCACTCGCTGAGCACAAAAAACTCGATAGTAAGGAATCCAAAATCACCCTCGATGCCGCCACCGCAAATTACAGCGCCGCCAGAAAAGTCATGCGCGATGGCAATGATGGCGCCGCCGAGCTGAAAACCGAAATCGCCGGACTGCATGCAAAAGTGGCCACCCGACTGCAATCCAAAGGGATTCCTGGCATAGTAAGCTCCGCCCTCGAAACCCTGCGTGCCGATCTTGATTTTTCCACCGCAAATCAAGCCGCCATCCAAAACGCCGCCGAACAGTCTTCCAATGCAAAAGCAAAAAACCTGCTGAACGCGGCCCTGAGTCGCCTCAAATTTGTCGCCCTGTCCAAGTCGGACAACCCCCCCCTCAATGATCGCTATCACATCGAGCAGTTGAATCTGGATATCCTGAGCGAAGTCCTGTTTCCCGATTTCCTGCAACGAACATCCGGCCCCAACTATTTCGATTCGCGTCTAACTGACCTCAAGAACTGGCGCGATGTTTACCGCTATTCCAAGGATGGCAAACTACTCGGCTGGACTCGATATCAAAACGGCAAAGCCTCCGAATTCACCACCGACGGCGAACTCGTGCTCTCCCGCAAGGACGATGGCAGTCCTGACAAAGTCGTGAACATTCGCTACGAGATCGATCCAAAAAGCAAACAGCTCATGGCTGTTGAGGCGAAATAGTTCAAGATGAAAACCACCCACAGGAGGTCGGGTTTTCCTACCCGAACCCTCTTTAAAAAACCTCTCCAGAAAACTCTTCCACTGAAGCTACCGCGATAAAATACCCCCATCCCCTCCTTATCCGTGCAATCCGTGCAATCCGTGTTATCCGTGGTTAAAATCCCCTCCCTCCTTTTCTAAAACGCATTTTTCCACATCATCGACTCCACCGGGCGATGCGTCCGCTCATTATACTTGGCTGACTTCTTCTGGTTGTAGGGATTCAAAACCTCCCCCTCGACCTGAAAATAAATCAACTGCCCGATCGGCATACCCGCATACACCCGCACCGGCTGCTTGACCGAGATCTCCAGCGTCCAGTAATTACAAAAACCCACATCCCCCTTACCCGCCGTGGCGTGAATATCGATCCCCAGCCGTCCCACACTTGATTTGCCCTCCAAAAACGGCACCGTTTTATGCGTTTCGGTGTATTCTAGGGTCGCGCCGAGGTAGTTGATCTGCGGCTCCAACACAAATCCCTCCTCACCGATCTCAAAGTGATCGATACCATTATGCTTGCGCGCATCGAGCACCCGATTCGAATAAGTCGCCAAATGTTTGCTCAAATGCACATCGTAACTGTTGGTGCCGAGGCACTCCAAGTCATAGGGATCCACCACGATTTCCCCTCTCTCCATCGCCTCCAGTATAGCTTTATCCGATAAAATCATAGTGCATTCCTTATCCGCATCCCGCCGCAACGCAACTATTTCACGCATCGGACTTGTTTTTAACCCTCACCCACCCGCATCTTTTTCACCCTTTTCATTTGCACAACGCCAAAAGCTCTCTACTTTCCGCACGCTATGGCTAGAAAAGCAGGAAAAGCAAAAACACGAAAGGGTGTCGCAAAACGATTCAAAATTACCGGAACCGGTAAGATTATTCGTCGTCGACAAGGCAAACGCCACCTTTTGCGCCGCAAAAACGCAAAACGGAGACGTCGTCTTGGACAAGCTACTTTGGTAGCTGCTTGTGATGTGCCTAACATCAAGGCAGATTTGCCTTTTGGTTAAGCAGCACACCTTATCGGTTCGCGTTTCGACGCTTATCGATGATTAAACACGATTCGAGTGACTGGTTTCGGTAAAGGTCTGTAAAAATACAGGCTGCGGAATCTAAAGAATGGATGAGTCACCGGATCGATTAAAAACCAACAGTCCGTTCGGAGGAAAATAAAATGCCACGCGCAACAAACGCACCAGCCAGTCGTAAAAGACGTAAAAGGATCCTGAAAAAAGCCAAAGGCTTTCGCGGATCACGCTCAAAACTCTACCGCACAGCTAAAGATGCGGTATTCAAAGCCCAATCCTGGGCCTACCGCGACCGTAAAAATCGCAAACGTAACTTCCGTAACTTGTGGATTCAGCGCATCAACGCAGCCACTCGTGCCCGCGGCCTGACCTACAGCCGTTTCATGGAAGGCATGGCCGCTGCTGGGATCGAACTCGACCGCAAGGTTCTGTCCGAACTCGCCATCCATGACGAAACTGCTTTTGACGCTATTTTCGAAAAAGCTAAGAGCGCTCTCGAAGCAAAAACGGCGTAACACGGGCATACTGTCCGTATTTTTGCCAGCAGGTGGTTCAAACCACCTGCCAGCAAAAAAACAAAACCTTTAACGAAGCCGGCCCACAAAGCCGGCTTCCTTGTTTTTAAAATCATTCATCATGTTAGACGAACTTTCCGCCATCCAATCCGATGCCCTCGCAGCGATCGAATCGATCGACTCTGAGTCCACTCTCGACGAGTTCCGCATTCATTACCTCGGCAAAAAAGGCCGCCTGACCGCCGCTGCCGCTGGCATGCGCGATGTCGCCAAAGAAGACAAACGCGCTGTCGGGCAAAAGCTCAACGAAGTGCGCAATACCATCACCGGACTGATCGATAGCCGCAACGTCGATCTCGCCGCGAAGAAAGACGCCCAGGCCGTCGCCGGCATCGACCCTACCCTGCCCGCACGCAGTCTGCCACAGGGAGCCGGACACCCGCTCAGCCAAATGCTCAACCGCGCCGTGGACACCCTCCACCAGCTTGGCTTCGCCATCGCCGAGGGCCCCGAGATCGAAGACAATTGGCACTGCTTCGACGCCCTCAACACACCCGCAGACCACCCAGCGCGCAACGAAAAGGACACCTTTTATTTCGACAGTGGCAAACTGCTGCGCACCCACACCTCCACCGTGCAAGTACGCACTATGGAGGGCGCTAAAAGCCTGCCGGTACGCATCATCGCTCCCGGCTCCGCTTTTCGTCGTGACGAAATCGACGCCACCCACTCGATCTCCTTCACCCAACTCGAAGGCCTCTACGTCGACGAAGAAGTCAGCCTCGCCGATCTCAAAGGCACGCTGGAGTATTTCTTTCACTCGATCTTCGGCAAAAACACCGAGCTGCGCTTCCGTCCGCATTTTTTCCCTTTCACCGAACCCAGTTTCGAGATCGATATCAAACTACACGCCGCAGGCAAGTCCTCGCGCTGGATCGAAATCGCCGGCTGCGGCATGGTTGACCCCTCCGTATTCGACGCCATCCACAGCCAACGCAAAGACGAGCTCTTCTCCCCTGACAAAGTGAGCGGCTTCGCTTTTGGTCTCGGCATCGACCGCCTGGCCATGATCCAACACGGTATCCCCGACCTCCGCCTCTTCAGCGAAAACGACCTCCGCTTCCTAAACCAATTCGCCTAACACCCATTTGTAGGGCGGCCGCCCCGGCTGCCCTCCCCGCAAAAACTCATTTCTTATCCGTGTTAATCAGTGTTATCCGTGGTTAAAAAACTCTTTCTAAAACGATGAAATTCTCACTCAACTGGCTCAACGACCACCTCGACCTTACCGACCTATCCGTCGCTGATATCGACGACCTGCTCACTTTTGCAGGCATCGAAGTCGAAGGCATCGAAACCCGTGGCGCAGACATCGACCAACTGGTCGTCGCTCAAGTGATCAGCTCGGAAAAACACCCCGACGCCGACAAGCTCAGCGTTTGCCAGATCGACGCCGGTGCAGACTCTCCAGTGCAAATTGTCTGCGGTGCCAAAAACTACCAGGTCGGTGACAAAATACCACTCGCCCAACCCGGTTGCGAACTGCCAGGCGGATTCAAAATCGCCCCTTGCAAAATGCGCGGCATCGAATCCAACGGCATGATGTGCAGCGCCAGCGAACTCGGCCTGACCGACGAATCTGATGGCCTGATGATCCTCGACACCGATGCCGCTCCCGGCACAGCCTTCTCCGACATCATCACCTCCGACACCATCTTCGACGTCGAGATCACCCCCAACCGTCCCGACCTGCTCAGCCACCTCGGCCTAGCACGAGAACTCGCCGCCCTCACCGGACGCGAACTGAAAGGCGGCATCGCCCACTACCAATCAATCAACGACAAGTGTCAGACCGCTCAATCAAGCGATATCGACATTCAAGCCACTGAAGCTTGCCCGCTCTACAGTGGACATTTCATCCGTGGCATCAAAGTCGCGCCCAGCCCCGACTGGTTGAAAGAAAAACTCGAAGCCGTCGGTTTACGTCCGATCAACAACGTGGTGGATATCACCAACTACATCCTGCACCAGACCGGCCAACCGCTGCACGCCTTCGACCTCGCCAAACTCAACGGCGGCATCCAAGTGCGCTACGCCAAGGACGGCGAAAAACTCATCGCCCTCGACGGCGCAGACTACCCACTAAACTCGTCTGATCTGATCATCGCCGATGGCGAAAAAGCCCAGGCCATCGCTGGAGTGATGGGTGGAGAAGACAGTGGCGTCACCGGCGGCACCACCGACATCCTGCTCGAATCTGCCTATTTTGCCCCCAGCGGTGTGCGCGCCACTGCGCGACGATTCAATCTCAGCACCGATTCCAGCTACCGCTTCGAACGCGGCATCGACCCGGTGCAAACGCTCGGCATTTCCAAGCTCGCAGTCGACCTCATCCTGGAACTCGCCGGAGGAACCGCAGACCCAGAAACCCTGATCGCCGGACAAGTGCCCACAGCACCCGCTGACGTGGCCTTCGAACACGCCGCCTGCCACCGCCTGCTCGGCCACAACATCGGCGATGACAAAATCAACAATATCCTAAGCTCCCTCGGCCTCGAAGCTGATGGGAATAACTGGAAGATCCCCACCTGGCGACTAGACCTTAGCCGTCAAGTCGACTTGATCGAGGAAGTCGCCCGTGTATTTGGACTCGACAACATCCCCGCCCGCACTGTCGGCACCTATGCGCCCGCTTCAAAAGAAGACAAAACCTACGCCGCCAACCGCAGCTTGCGCGACCGACTGGTCCATCAAGGGTTCTACGAAGCTCTCAGTGTCAAACTGATCGCCGAGTCCCAACTCGCCGACGACCCCGCCACCGCAATGAAAGGCGGCCTGGCTCCGATGCGAATCAAAAACCCGATCAGCGACGACTACGTTTACTTGCGCCCCTCCGTAATTCCCAGCCTACTAAGCATCGCCAAGCACAATGTCAACCACGGCAGCAGCGCCTTGCGTCTGTTCGAACTCGGCACCGTATTCTCAGCCACTCCCAAAGGACAAGCGATCGAGCAAAGCAGCCTCGGCCTGCTCATCACCGGTGATCGCGAACCCGCCTCTTGGAAAAAACCACAGCCAGAGACCCTGGACTTCCACGACTTGCGCAGCGTCATCGAAAGCCTATGCCCCGGACAGGATATCCAAATCCACCCGATCACCCCACAGCCAGGCTGCCACCTCGCTTTGGCCGCGCAAATCCGCATTGGCAAATCCAAAGCCGGCATCTGCGGCCAGCTCACCCCTGCCCGCGCTCGCGAAATCGGACTGGAAGCTCCGGCATTGGTCGCCGAGTTCAACGCCAACACCCTGAACACCGCCCGCAACACCGAGCGCCGCTTCGCCGAATTGCCACGCTACCCCGCCAGCACCCGCGACATCGCCATGGAGGCTCCGGCCGAGCTACCCAACAGCGACATCGAAGCCGTCTTCGCCAAAATCGACCAAAAACTGCTCGAAAGCTTTTGCCTCTTCGACGTCTTCAGTGATGCCCGTGGCGAAAAGCTCGCCGCCGACAAAAAATCGCTGGCTTACTCCATCACCTACCGCCACCCCGACCGCACCCTCGAACAAGCCGAAGTCGAACAAGCCCACCAACAGATCCTGGAAACCCTGAGCAAAAACCTGCCAGTAGTCTTCCGTTAAAAGCGCCTATTCAACATTGCCCCTCCATGAATTAGGCTCTCTGTGCTGATGAAAAACAGAGGTGACCACTACGAGTTCAGCATCCATTCGATAAATGACAGCATATGGAAACCGACGTAAAAGAAATTTTCGATACGCCCCATCCACGGGTGACCAAGCCTCTGGCATCATAACGATAAGATCTAAAGCGCTCTGATACTCTGTTATGAAATCCACGCCCAATCCCTCTGAAACCAATTCATACCCCTCAGCTGCACGCCGCAATTCGTCAGCAGCAGGCAGCAGTATTTTATAACGACTCACCTCACTATTTTAGCTAAAATCGAATCCACAGCACGATCTCCGTCCAGTGCCTCAATTTCCCCTGATTGGTACGCCTCAAAGCGGCTTTTAGATTCCGCCAAATGCTCCCTCAAATGAGGAATAGCAGAATTCGCAAGGCTATCTTGCAAACGTTCCAGTAGCTTTATCCGTTCACGTTCAGGTAATTTCAAAACCTCTGACTCTAACAATGCCACTTCCATAGTGAGCAAATTAACGTATTTCTTCTGACTACAAAAGAAATAAATCACTATAGCACCGCTTTATTTTTCACTTCGACTCTTCTTCCCTTTTCCTAACAGTGCCTATCAGTGAAATTTGACTCCGTCTATCTACACTGCGTTCCGGTTGCGGTTTGATTCTTCAATTTCAAAAAAGTCGTGTAGAGTGAAAGAAAGTGCATACAAGTATCGTCAAATATTCTAAAAAAAGCATTGCCAGCCGCCTTCCCATGTCTCAATATGCAGACACATAGAACGCAGTGTGATCATAAAACTTTCCTGCAGTGTTCGACCTTATTGACTTCGCCGGGTTGGATCCGTTGAAACGTTAATGGAGAC